>NZ_JBEXMJ010000014.1 GCF_040610475.1 Actinopolymorpha sp. NPDC004070
CCCACCCCGGCCAACCCATCCTCACCACCCACCCCACCCCCCACCCCCACGACACCATCCCCCCCAACACCACCGTCTGGTACCACCACGACGCGCACGCGGAGAACTGAACCGGCCGGCGCGCAGGTCACACGCGATCGCCCATCGTCGAAGAGATCGCGGACTCCTCAGGAGTCGCGCGGGATGACCAGGCCGGACTCGTAGGCGAGGACGACGAGCTGGGCGCGGTCGCGAGCACCCAGCTTGACCATGGCCCGGTTGACGTGGGTCTTCGCGGTCAGCGGGCTGATCACCATCCGGTCGGCGATCTCGTTGTTGGACAGGCCTTTCGCCACCAGGGCGACGGCCTCGCACTCCCGGTTGGTCAGGTCTGTCAGCCGCGGGTTGACACCGGCACCGGGCGGCGGCTGGGCGACGTACCGGCTGATCAGCTTGCGGGTGATCGACGGCGCGAGGAGTGCGTCGCCGCGCGCGGCAACGCGTACGGCGTGCAGGAAGTCCTCGGGCAGGATGTCCTTGACGAGGAACCCCGCAGCTCCGGCACGCAGCGCGTCGAAGACGTACTCGTCCAGGCCGTAGTTGGTGAGGATGACGACGTGCACCCGCGCCAGGGCCGGGTCCGCCGCGATCCGCCGGGTGGCCTCGATGCCGTCGAGGACCGGCATCGAGACGTCCACGAGCGCCACGTCCGGTACGTGCTGGGCGGCCATCGCCAGGCCCTCGGCGCCGTCGGCGGCCTCGGCCACCACCTCGATGTCGTCCTCGGCGTCGAGCAGCGCGCGGAACCCGCTGCGCACCAGCGGCTGGTCGTCGACGAGCAGCACCCGGATCACGGCGCTGGTTCCGTGGACACGGGGCGTTCGGGGGACGCGGGGAGTTCGGGGGACGCGGGGAGTTCGGCGGACATGGGAAGTTCGGCGGGTACCGGCAGTTCCGCGTGCACGGTGAAGCCGCCCTCGCCGCGCGGCGCCGCCCGCAGCCGACCGCCGAGGGCGGTGACGCGTTCGCGCATGCCGAGCAGCCCGACACCGGGCGCCGGCGGGGTGTCCGCCGCGGCCTGCCCGTCGTCGTCGACGCGTACGACCACGGCATCTCGCCGGTGTTCGATCCGGACCGACGCGGTGGTGGCGGCGGCATGGCGGGCAACGTTGGTCAGCGACTCCTGGACGATCCGGTAGGCGGTGCGGTCCACAGCCGCCGGCACGCCACGGCGTACTCCCGCGATCGTCAGCTGCGCGTCCAGCCCCGCCGCCCGGGCTCGCCGCACCAGGTCCGGAACCTGGTCGAGCCCGTTCGGCGGGCTCAACTCGTCGTCGCGCAGCGCTTCGAGAGTCGCCCGTAGTTCCCGCGCCGCTTCCCGGCTGGCCTCGCGGATCGCGACCAGGGCCTCCGGCACCGGTTCACCTCGCTTGCCGGCCAGGTGAACTGCGGCCTCGGCCTGCACCTTGATGACGGAGATCTGGTGAGTCAGGGAGTCGTGGAGTTCCCGCGCGATGTGCAGCCGCTCCTCGTCGGCACGGCGGCGCGCCGTCTCCTCCCGGGTGCGTTCGGCCTCGTCCGCCCGGCGTTCGGCCTGCCGCAGGGCCTCACCGGCCGCCCCGGCGGCGATCAGCCAGGCGATCTGGAGGACGTCCCGGGCCTGGGTGAACGCCTTGCTCACCGAGGCGTCCTGGGGTGAGACCACGATGGCGAACGGGAGTACGGCGAGCATGATCACCGAGGCTGCCACGGTGACGAGGTGGTGGCCCGCCCGCACCGCGGCGTACACCGCGAAGAGGTACGCCACCACGGGCACGTCGAAGCCGACGACCTGGTAGCCCAGCGCGCACAGGCCGGTGACCATCAAGACGGCGACTGGCGACCGGCGGCGCGCGACGAGCGCCAGCCCACCGGCCGCCAGCAACGCGTAGCCCAGCGGGTCGAGACTCGTCGCGGACCGCGTCTCGGACAGCCCGGCGGCGACCAGGGCGCCGGCCACGCCCACGGCGATCACGACGTCCCTGACCACGGGGTTCCGGGTTCGTCCGGGTGCACTGGTCACCTGCGCACCATAACCGCGGGCCCGCACGCGTGGCTCCCCCTTGGGAACCAGGATCAACTACCGCGACCGCGGTAGCCGGGCGGTTCGTACGGCATCCGCGGCAGCCGGCTACGGCACCGGCAGCAGCCCGAACTGTCGTCGTCCGTACGACGACCGGGAGCGACCGGCGCGACATGCTCGAGGCGTCCGGTCGTGGACCCACGACGTCGGTCCGCACACGTGAGAAGGAGCCCTGATGTTCGCCCCACACCTGCTTGCCGGGTACGTCCTGGCCCAGCCGGCCTCACCCGGCGCGTACACCCTGACCGCCGGCCGTTCCTGGGCCATGGTCGCCATGCTGTTGGGAGTTGCCGGTGCGGCCACCGGCGGGCTGGCGCTGGCCAACCGGGCCGGCACGGTCACCCGCAGGAGACGGGCCGTCGCGGCCCTGGTCGCGGGCTCGGCCGGCACGGTCGTCGGCGGACTGGTCGTCGCGGCCGCCGACGGCGGTCCCGGCACCGGTTACGGGATCGTCGGCGGGGTGATGGCCCTGCCGGTCGGGTTGGCCGCCATCGTGCTCGGCGGGCTGGCGCTGGCCCGGGTCCGCCGCACGGTCTCGACGACCGCGGGGATGCCCGGCTGACGGACCGGCCCTACGCCGGGAGGAGGGGTTCGAGCAGCCGGTGCGGCTCGGCCATCGCGCGGTTGACGGCGTCGTCGCGGACCGGTCCGGCGCCCGGACCGAGACGGCTCTCCACCTCGCGGGCGGGAACGACATAGCCGCAGGCCGGGCACGCACCGGTGAGGTCGAGCCGCCGGCCGCACCCCGCGTGCCAGAACACCCGGCGCGGCTTTCCGGTGGTCCGGTGGCGTTCGCCCCAGCGGGACAGCGCGTACAGCGCGGGCCACAGCTCCTCGCCCACCTCGGTGAGGACGTACTCGTCGCGCGGGGGCGACTCCTGGTAACGCTGCCGGGCCAGGACGCCCGCGTCGACCAGGGCCTGCAGGCGCTCGGTGAGCACGGCGCGCGGGATGCCGAGGTGGTCGACGAAGTCGCTGAACCGGCGTACGCCGTAGAACGCGTCCCGCAGCACCAGCATCGTCCAGCGCTCGCCGACGAGCTCGAGCGCGCGGGCCAGCGAGCAGTCCTGTCCCTGGTAGTCCTTGCCGAGCGCCATGCCGTCGATCGTACTCCCAAATGAGTTCATTCACCGAACCGACACCTGCTACGGTGGGCAGCCTGACGTCAGTTCGTTCACCGAACTCACTACTCGGGAGCAGCCGCCATGCCGCACGTGCCGAACATGCCGGACAGATCGGACCTGCTGAGGGCGCCGGCAGCCACCGCGCCGAACCCACCAGCGGACGCTGCGCACGCACCGCCGGAACGCCCGGCCCTCACCCTGCTGGCCGCGTGCGTCTCGACGCTGCTGGTGCTGATGAACTACGTCCAGCCGATGACCGTGCTCCCGCAGATCGCCGCCGACCTGCACGCGGACACCACCGGGCAGACCTGGATCCTCAACGGCATCGCGCTCGGCCTGGCCTCCCTGCTCCTGGTCGCGGGCAGCCTGGCCGACAACCACGGCCGCCGGCGGCTGTTCCTGGTGGGCACGGCGGTGTCGGTGGCGGGAAGCGTCGTGGCCGCGACCGCGGGTACGACACTCGTCCTGGTGCTCGCCCGGGTGGTGCAGGGCGGGGCCGGCGCGGCGATCCTGGTCGCCACGCTGGGCATCATCGGCCACGAGTTTCCCGCCGGGCACCACCGGGTGCGCGCGACCGGACTGTGGGGCGCGAGCCTCGGCGCCGGCATCGCGCTCGGCCCGCTCGCCGCGGCCGGCCTGGCCGCGGCGTCCTCCTGGCGCGCGTTCTTCTGGGCGTACGCCCTCGCCGCGGCAGTCCTCGGCGTGCTCGGTGCGCTCGCGCTGCGGGAGTCCCGCGCCGCCGTCCGGCGCCGACCCGACGTGGCCGGCGTGGTGACGCTCGGCGCGGGCGTGGCCGTCCTGCTCGCCGCGGTCACGGCCGGGCGGCAGGGCTTCGGCCGGCCGCTGGTGCTGGTGCTGCTCGCGCTGGCCGTGCTGCTGCTCGGCGCGTTCGTGGCGGTCGAGGCCCGGACCCCGGAGCCCATGCTCGACCTCGGCCTGTTCACCCGGCCGGCGTTCCTGCTGTCGGTAGGCGGCGCCATGATCACCGGCTTCGGCGTGATCGGGGTGATGAGCTACCTCCCGACCGCCTGGGAACACACCCTCGGCTGGACTCCGCTGGCCACCGCCTGCTGGTTCGCGCTGTGGTCGGGTACGTCGTTCGTCGCGGCCACCCAGGCCCGCCGGGTGGGACTGGGCGCGGACCACCAGCTGGCCCTGGGCTTCGCCCTCGCCGGTGCGGGCAGCCTTCTCCTGCTCGGCTCGGCCGGCACCTGGTCACCGACGCGGCACGTCGCCGGGCTGGTCGTCGCCGGGGTGGGCAGCGGCCTGCTGAACTCCGCCCTGGCCCGGTTGGCCATCGAGTCGGTGCCGGCCGGGCGGGCCAGCATGGGCACCGGCGCGAACAACACCGCTCGCTACATCGGCTCCTCGCTCGGGGTCGCCGCCACGGTCGCCGTGGTGACCACCGCCGGGGGCGCCCGCGGCACCGGGTCCCCGATCGGGACCGGCATCGCCCACGGGGTCGACGTGGCCCTGGTCGCGGGCGCCGCGCTGCTTCTCGTCACCACGGCGGCGCTGGTCCTCGCCCTGTCGGCGGGCAGTGAGAGGATCACCGGGCTGAGAACGCTCCGGGCGGCTCCCCGGGGATCGGGCGGTGATCCCGGGAGCTGACGGGCAGTCGATCGTGGCCGAAGGCCGGAAGGGAAGGCGGGCGTGCTCGAGGAGGACGCGACGAGGCCGGAGGGCGACTGGCTGGCCCGCCAGGTCGGCGAGCGCGCCGCGTTCGTGCTGACGACCTACACCGTCCCCTGCCTGCACTTCGCGCACGCCGAGGCGGCCCGGCTGTACGACTCCACCGACTACCTCAACGCCACCGCCTACGGCCAGCTTCGCTACCACATCCTGTGCGAGGTGCTCGGCCGAGTGATCGAGCAACGCCTGCCGGCGGCCGACGTGCACCGGCCCAGCGACCGGATCGGCACCGCTTTCACGGTCGAGTTCGGCGGCCGGGTGGTCTACCCCTACAAGTACTCCGAGGGCGGAGCCGACCCCTACGCCGGTTTCCGGCTGGCCGACGACGACGCCCTCAAGGGCCGGTTGACTCCGGGCGACGTGCCCCGGCAGGGCATTCTGGCCGGCATGCCGGAGCTTCCGCCGGGCGAGCTTCTCGTGCTCGCCTGGGCCGGCAACCACCACGAGGGGCTCACCCGCGCGGTCCTCGGCGTCCCGATCCTGCACGCCGGCCGGCTGCGCTGGGCCCACGGCCAGGTGCTCGAACTCGACCTGCGCATCGGGCAGGACCACGCCGGACGCGACGACCAGGGGCGCCCCACCCTGGACCTGGACCGGATCGACGCCGAGCTGGGCATCGACTTCGACGCGATGTTTCCGCGCTACCGACGGGGCTGACCACAACCACCCGGCGCCAATGTCACCGGTCAGTTCGTCGGCCGCGACGCATTGCCGGCCACAATTGTCGGCCGAGATCACAACTGTTTTGGCCGGTCACAACTGTTTGGCCGGTCACAACTGTTTGGCCGGTCACACAACGCACCGTGTAGATAACGTTCCGAGGCCGGAAATAGCGCGCATTACCGTTTTCGAGCAATGGCGATTCCCCTGTCTATTTCGTTCCGGCCGGGATTCTCGATATTGCCGATTCACCCGCTCCCGCTCGCTTCCGCCAACCGCGACCGGGTATCCGCTAGCCCGTCGGCGAACGCGGGATATCGGCCCGCCGTGCCACACAAGTCTGCGGGGGTAAAAGCGCCATGCGAACAAGGCTGCTCATCGTGGTGGGCACATTCATGACCGCACTCGCGATGACGCTCGGAATGGTGCTCTATTTCGGCCGGGACAATTACACCCCGCCGCCCAGTCCCCCGCGCGCGCTCGACCACGGACCGATCGTCCTGGCCCCGCCCAACGCCAGCATCGGCCAGCTCCAGGACCACCTGCGCAAGCAGCCCCGGGACTACGAGGGCTGGGCACGGCTCGGGGTGTCCTTGATCGAGCGGGGGCACGACACCGTTGACCACACGCTCTACACCCAAGCCGACCGCGCGCTGGCGAACTCGCTGCGGATCGAGCCCGACTACAACGACGTCGCCCTCCGGGGGCGGGCACGACTCGCTTATCTGCGCAACGACTTCACCGGCGCGCTCGACTGGACCGACCGGGCCCTGTCGGTCAACGCCCGCGACGAGAGCAGCAACCTGTTGCGGATCGACTCCCTGATCAGCCTCGGCCACTACGACGAGGCGCTGCTCGCGGCGAAGGAGCTGCACGCCATGGACCCGTCGGCGGGCTCGGTGATCCGCCTCGCCCGGCTGTCCGAACTCGACGGGGACGCGGCCCGGGCGAAGGTGCTGCTCGCCCACGCCGGCGAGCTCGCCACCGCCAAGGCCGACAAGCTTCAGGTCTTCACCGCCCAGGGCGACCTCGCCCTCCGGCAGGGCGACTTCACCGCCGCCACGGCCGCCTACCGCGAGGCCCGCCGGACCGACCCCGCGTACCCGCCCGCGGTGGCCGGTACGGCACAGACGCTGTACGCCCAGGGCAAGCTCGCGACCGCGATCCGGTGGTACCGCGACCTCGCCCAGCGGGTTCCCGAGCCGGAGTACGTCGCCGAGCTCGGCGACCTCTACACCGCCGCCGGCAAGAACGTCAGCGCCGCCAGCCAGTACGACGTGGTGAGCACGTGGCAGGCCATCGCCGCCGAAAACGGCGTCCGGGTGACCATGGACCTGGCCAACTTCGCCGCCGACCACGGCAAGCACTCGCTCGCGCTGCGGCTGGCGAAGGCGGAGTGGAAGAAGCGGCAGAGCATCGAGGTGGCCGACGCGGTGGCCTGGGCGCTGCACGTGTCGGGCAAGGACAAGGAGGCGCTGCCGTACGCCAACCGCGCCGCCCGCACCGGCTACAAGGACGCGACGCTCCTCTACCACCGCGGCATGATCGAGCGGGGAGTCGGCAACACCGCCCGCGCCCGCGCGCTGCTGACCCAGGCGCTGAGGCTGAACCCGCGCTTCTCGCCGGTCCAGGCGCCGCTGGCCCGCGAGGCCCTGGCGGAGCTGAAGAAGTCGACCAGCACGGCGAAGCCCACGAAAGCCACGAAACCGACGAAAGCTATGAAGCCCACGAAGCCGAGCGCCTGACGGGCGCCTGACGGGCGGGATTCTTCCGCGGAAGAATCCCGCGGCGCGAACCAGCGACCGGGAGCTCAGGCGCCGAGCGTTCGCAGGCCGTCGCGTACGGCCTGGACGTGGCCGGCGAACCAGTCCCCGCCGGCCGTGTGCTCCCAGACCAGCGCGTACAACGACCACAGCACGCGGTAGAGCACGATCCGGCGGTCGAAGTCCGTGTCCCGGTCGGGCTGGTAGCCACGCAGGACGAGCGCCAGCGAGTCGTCGCCGGCCCGTGAGTAGCGGCCGAACTCGTACGCCGGGTCGCCAGCCGTCGCGTCGCCCCAGTCGATGATGCCGGTCAGCCGCCCCTGCTCGGCGAACACGTGCCGCGGATGCAGGTCCGCGTGCAGGAGCACGCCACGACTCTCGTACGCCAGCAGGCCGGCGCCGGCAGCGAACGCCGCGCGCACCCGGGCGGCCAGCGGCTCGTCCATGATCCGCGCGGCCACCAGGTCGGCAAGCCTGCCCAGCGGGTGGGCGACGACGTCGGCCCAGCTGGACTCCCGGCCCCGTACGGATCCCCAGCTCCCGTCGCTTTCGGAGCGCGTGGACGCGGTGAGCAGGCCGTAGCCGTCGACCTCGATCTCGTGCACCGCGCGCAGCCACCGCCCGGCCGACTCCAGTGCGGTGTCCGCGTCGCCGACCGGACCGCCGGGCAGGCGGCGCATCAGCAGGTACGGCAGGGGCAGGGTGTCCCGGCCGGTGTCGACGGCCACCACCTCCGGCGCCGGCACGCCCACCGCCCGGACGCGTTCGCAGGCCCACGCCTCCGACACGACCGCGTGGGCGTCGCCGGCCTTGAGCACGAAGTCGCCCTGCCCGGTGATCACGAGGAAGTCCTGGTTGCCGACGAACCCGGCGAGCGGCCGGACCACCTCGACGGTCGCGCCCACCTGCGTGCGTACCGCGGCGGCGACCGCCGCGTCCGGCAGGCGCTCACCCATCGCCTCGTACGCGTTCGCGTTCACGTCGGTGTCCGCCATCGCACCCATCCCTTCCGCCGAAACCGCAGTGACACTACCCGACCTGCGGCCCGCGGCAAGCTCGCCCGATAGCGGTCACTCGGCGAAGATCCGTAGTCACGCCCCGGTCCGAACGCCTACAGTCACGCCGACTGTTCGCTCGGTGTTTCGCCGGTGGTCAGCTCACTCCCAGGTGGACGCCGGATCATCGCCGTCGCGTACGTCGCACGTACGGATGCTTCAGTGGAGGGGCACGCAAATGCGAATCAGACGAATCGCCGGAGCGGGTGCCGCGGTCGCGGCCGCCGCGTTCCTGGCGGCCGGCACGATGGCGCCGGCACAGGCGAACGGACCGGGTGACGGGCACCACGCTCCGGGCGCGGCAACGGCGACACCCATCAAGCATCTGGTGGTCATCTTCGGCGAGAACGTCTCGTTCGACCACTACTTCGGCACCTATCCCAACGCCGCGAACCCCGCGGGCGAGCCGGCGTTCCACGCCGCCCCGGGAACCCCCACAGTGAACGGCCTCAGCCCGCTGCTTCTCGAGCACAACCCGAACGTCATGGACGGGCACCGGGTCAACCCCACCCGGCTGGGCCGCGACCAGGCGCTGACCTGCGACATGGACCACAACTACAAGGACGAGCAGGTCGCGGTCGACCGCGGGCTGATGGACCAGTTCGTGCCGGCGACCAACCGGACGTGCAAGGACCCCAAGCACTACTCCTCGCCGACGCAGGTGCTCGACTACTACGACGGCAACACCGTGACGGCGTACTGGAACTACGCGCAGCGGTTCGCCATGAACGACAACTCCTTCGACACCAACTTCGGGCCCTCCTCACCCGGCGCGATCAACCTGGTGTCCGGGCAGACGTCAGGCATCTACTCGGTGGGCGCCGACCGCAAGAAGACCGCCACGCCGGACCCGTACGTCGTCATCGCGCCGAACGCCGAGGGCGTGGGCACGATGATCAACGACCCGGACCCGGCCTGGGACGACTGCTCCAACGCGTCCCGCAACCTCGCGGTGATGACCGGCACGAACGTCGGCGACATGCTCAACAAGAAGAACGTCACCTGGGGCTGGTTCCAGGGCGGGTTCCGGCCGCAGTCCTACACCGGCTCCTCGACGTACGACCCGGAGTTCGGCAAGACCGCCCAGTGCACCGCCAGGCACCCGGTCGGGGCCGCGCTCGGCTACACCGGCGAGGCGGGCTTCACCGGTGACTACAACCCGCACCACGAGCCCTTCCAGTACTACAAGTCCACCGCCAACCCGCACCACCTCCCGCCGACCAGCGTGGACATGGTGGGCAAGCAGGACCAGGCCAACCACCAGTACGACATGACCGACTGGTACGACGCCCTCGGCAACGGCAACCTGCCCGCGGTGAGCTTCCTCAAGGCGGCCAACTACCAGGACGGGCACGCGGGCTACTCCGACCCGCTGGACGAGCAGCAGTTCGTCGTCAACGTCGTGAACAAGCTGCAGAAGTCCCGCGACTGGGCCTCGACCGCGGTCGTCATCGCCTACGACGACAGCGACGGATGGTACGACCACGTCGTACCGCCGATCGTGAACACCTCCCAGACCGACCAGGACGCGCTGAACGCACCCGGCCAGTGCGGGGCCGGCGAGCCGATGGGTGGCTACCAGGCCCGGTGTGGTTACGGTCCCAGGTTGCCGCTGCTGGTGCTCTCGCCGTACGCCAGGCGTAACTTCGTGGACGGCACCATCACCGACCAGACCTCCATCATGCGGTTCGTGGAGGACAACTGGCTGGACGGCCGGCGGCTCGGTGAGGACTCCGGCGCCGCGATCGACAAGGCGTCGTTCGACACCTTGGCGAACAGCCTGGACGCGATGTTCGACTGGCGGAACCGCGACCTGCGGCCGCTGCTGCTCGACCCGGCGAGCGGCCAGCCGGTGAGGGGCCACCACGGCACCTGACCCAGGCCGCGAGAAAGTCGAACCACACAAGGGGGTTCCGGTGCGGACGCGCCGGAACCCCCTTGTTTCGTGCGGGCTCTCAGTCGGCCGAGGCCGGTGCGGCACGCCACCAGCGGCGCGACGCCAACCCCGCCAGCACGGCTCCGGCCGCGTTGACCAGGACGTCGTCCACCGACGACACCCGGTCCAGCCAGAAGACGTACTGCGCGATCTCGACCAGGGCCGAGCAGGCCGCCCCGAGCACCAGGATCCGCGGTACGGACGCCAGCACCGCGAACCGCATCGGGGCGAAGAACCCCAGCGCGGCGAAGAGCACCAGGTTGCCGCCGACCCCGAGCGGCCCCATCGTGGCCAGGTCCCGCAGCGGGACCACACTCAGCCGGCCGGGGACGACGCCGGCCCCGGGCCCGGGCATCAGGGCCAGCCACACCATCGGCACCGTGCCGTAGACCATGCCCACCTCGGCCAGCGACGTCCGCCACGCCGACGCGACCCCGGTGGCCCGCCGGCGCACGGCCAGCGCGCACACCACCAGCGCGGGCAGCGGCAGCGCGACCAGCATCATCAGCAGGACGCCGTTCTCGGTGTCCAGGCAGCCGTGCCACCGCCCGGCCGCGCACGCCGGAGCGGCCATCAGCAGTGGCCGCCGCACGGCGAACAGCACGACGGCCAGGCCGAGGACCGCCAGGCCGGCGAGCACGGTGCGGCGCATCCGCCGGGACCGTGCGGCCCGGGCTGACCGGGCGGGGGGCGCCGGCGCGGCCGGCGGGGCTGGGCTGTGGCTCACGCTCCCATTGGACGCCGGGAGGCGTCACCGCGGTGTATGCGTTTTTCGATACGCCCGCGATACACCGGTCTCCGAACGTCAGCCCCGGCGGTCGGGCACAAGTGTCACCTCGACGAACCGCGGCCGGTAGATGGTCACGTCGTCGTACAGGTCGGCGTTCGGGTCCAGACTGTTGACGTTGTACGTCACCAGCAGGCGGTCACCTCGGCGCAGGTCCGGGTGCTCGTGCGCGTTGTAGGTGAAGATGTCCGGATCCGCGTACGAACCGGAAGCGCCCGTCTCCGGCGTCGTGTAGAGCGTCGCGGCCTCGGTGAACGGCCCCGTCGGGGAGCAGCCCACGTAGGCGAGGATGCGTGAGCTGAACAGCTCCCGGGTGTCCTGGGTGACCAGCAGGTAGCCGTCGCGCCAGCGGGAGACGCTGTACTCGTTGGCGACTCCGGACATCAGCCGGGCCGAGTCGGTCTCGGTGGGCGACCAGGAACTTCCGGTCCAGTACTCCCAGCCCCCGGTCGCGAGGTCGGTACCGGGCACCCGCGCGAGGTGCATGTACTTCGTCAGGCCGAGGTCCGCCACGCCGTACACGTAAGTGAATCCGTCCGACCGCAGCAGCCAGGACGCCCACTGCACACCGGCCGCCGACGGCAGCGGAACGACCTCGCGCAGCCGCAACGTGTCCGGGTGGAACCGGCCCAGCTTGTTCTCCCGCCAGGCGAAGTCCAGCGGCCCGGAGCCGGTGCGGGCGAACTCGAGGAACATCACGTCCAGGGACGCGGGCGTCGCCTGACCCGCGCCCAGCCAGTTCCAGGTGCCCGGCTCGTCCGGCGGAACCAGTGAGTCGGGTTCCTGCGGGTTTCCGCCCGCGACCGTGCGCAGGTACCCGCCACGCTCGACCACGAACGAGTTGTTGAGGAACGGAACGGTCGTGGGCCGGCTGAGGTCGGAGTTCACCGGACCCCAGAACGTGTCGGAGAACAACCACACGGTGCGGTTGCCGGTCAGCCGCACCGAGTAGGTGCTGTCGCCGCCGGTCCACCCGACGCCGCTGTTGCCGTACGCCGCGAACCGCTCGGTGCGGGCGCTGTCGACCCGGGCGTGCGCGGTCCAGTGCCGGCCGGTCAGCGAGCAGGTCGCTCTCCCGGACACCGGGCCCGGGTCGGCGGCCGCGGCGGGTGGGCCGGCACCGAGCAGCGTGCCCGCGCCGACCAGCAGGCCGAGTCCGCTCGCCACCAAAGCCGCGCGGGTGGAACGGCCGGCGGATGGTGTCGTCGCGGCGTCCGTCATGTCGGCTCCCGGGGCTCGCGCGTCGATCGGTGGACGCCTTCACCTCAGCGCCCCGACGGGCGCTGGTCAACGGAAGCGGGCCGATGTCGGGCGCTTTCGGCCACGGGCCGGCGCGACCGGACCGGTCAGAGCCGGTCAGTTGCCGGTCAGCGCCGAGCGGGATCGGGTGGCTCGGGGGTGTAGCCGTCGGTGTAGCCGTCCAGTTCGTCGCGTCCGGACCCGTCGTGCCACGACACGTCGGCGGACCAGCCCGGTCGCTGTGCCTCCGACAGGTCGGGCACCTGACCGAGTCGGTCGACCTGTTCGCTCAGCGCCTCCAGCACCGAGCGGAACTGCACCTGCGCGACCCGGGCGAACGTACGGACGTACTCGAGGTCGGGCACCGGGGTGTCGTACCCACCCCCGCCGTGGCCCGCTCGGCGCTCCGCCGCCCCGCCGGGCGAACGGGTACCGGCCTCGCGCGCGGCCGACTGCGCCGCCTCGTTCGCCCGCTGAATGATCTCCCGCTCCTGCGCCCGCGCCGCGGCCATCAGGTCACGGGCGTGCTGCACCGCCTCCTCGACCAGCCGGTCGGCGACCTGCTGGGCCTGGCTGAACAACGCCACCGCGCGCTCGTTGATCTCGGGCGGGTTCTCCTCGCGCTGTACGAGTTCGGTGCGCCACCGGTCCACGTCGGCCCGCAGCTGCTCGTTCTCGGCGCGCAGGTCGGCGCACTCGGCCTCGGCGGCTTCCACCTGGCTCGCGACCTGGCCCAGGAAGCCACGGACCTCGACCTCGTCGAAACCGCGCCTGCGCTGGGAGAACGTGGCGGACCGGATCACCTGCGGCGACCGCCTGGGCGCACGCGGCCCACGGGGGAAGTCACTCACTGCCCATCACCTTGCCTGTGGCTTCCTGCTGTGACTGGTTGACGTCCCCCGCCGCTCCGAAGGACTCGAAACGGATGTGCTCGCGTGAGATCCCTGCTTCGACCAGCTTGGCGACGGTGTGCTCGACCATCGCCGGCGAACCACACACCAGCGCCGTCCGGCCCCGCCAGTTTCCCCCACGTGCCGCCACGGTGCCGACCGGTCCCCGCGGGCCAGGATAGGACGCGTCGTCGGAGACGGCCTCGGTGTAGTCGAACCACGGCCGGTGCGCCAGCTGGGACAGGAGCTCGCGCTCGTAGAGACTCCACGGCAGGCGTACGCCGTGGAAGAGGTGCGTCCGGGGCGCCTCACCGGTGACCTGCCACCGCCGATCGAGTTGCTCGAGGACCGCACGCAGCGGTGCGAGTCCGGTCCCGCCCGCCACCATCAGCAGGTCGCCGGCGAAGTCGTCGGGCAGCGTGAGCGCGGTGCCGATCGGCGCACCGAGCCGCACCGTGTCGCCGACCCTGGTGGACCGGACGATGGACGTGCTGACCTGGCCGCCGTCGACGAGCTGGACGTGAAGCTCGATCGAGCCGTCCCGGCGCGGGGCATTGGCCGGGCTGAAGTAACGCCACTGCCGTGGCCGCTGCGGGACCTCCATGGCGAACGACTGACCCGCGCGGTAGTCGTAGCGCTCGTGTGGCTCCAGCCGCAGCACCGAGACGTCCAGCGTGCGGCGTTCGATCGCGGTCACCTCGGCCGACCACCAGGCGGGGGTGGTGTCGGCGGCCTCCTCCGCGGCCTGCACCATCGTCTGCGCGATCAGGCCGTACGCCGCGGACCAGTCGGCGGCGAGCTCCGGCGTCCAGGCCGGGCCGAGGAAGTGTTTCAGCGTGGCCAGCAACGACGCGCCGACCGCGCCGTAGTGCTCGGCGACGACGGAGAACCTGCGGTGTTCGCGGCCGAGCTGGGCGATGAACGGCGCGACCTCGCCCAGCTGGTCCACCTGGCTGACGATACGGCCGAGGGCACCCACCAGCTTGTCCCGCTGCGCGGACATCGAGATGGGAAACAGCTCCCGCAGCTCCGGATGGGACAGGAACAGGTGGGAGTAGAAGTACAGCGGGACGTCGTCGCCGGACTTCGCGACGATCTGCCAGCTGCTCTGGAGTGCGGCGGTGTCCATGTCCGGTCAGCCCACGGGCTGGGTGACGATGTCCTTCTCGGTGGCACCGAGCGCCGCACCGACCCGGGCGATCACCTCAGGGGGAACGCCGGCCTCGGTCAGCGCCGTGACCAGGTGAGCCACGACGGCACCGAAGTGCTCTGCGGTGATCTGCAGGTGCTCGTGCGCGACGCGCAGCTCCCGGCCGGTGAACTCCGCCGGACCGCCGAGCACCTGGGAGATGAGCAGCGCCTGGTGCCGCTTGAGGCCGGACATGTCGACACCGACGAAGAACGGCGCGAGGTCGGCGTCGGTGAGAACCAGCTCGTAGAAGCGGTCGACCACGCGGCTCACCGCGGGCCCGCCACCGATCCGGTCGTAGTCGCTCTCGATCCCCGTGCCGTTGTGGTCGGCCATCCGATTTGCCTCATTTCGTCCCGAACGGCAAAGATCAAGGGCATTGGTACCAGCGTGGCACCTTTGGGCGCAAGCGCAGGTTGGCAGTCGGACACCGCCGGTCTCCGCGCATCGTGGTGAAACCGCCGATCACAGGGCACTTCCGGCCTTGTGCACAAGGAGATTCGGCACCGTCTGACGTGGCGGCATACCATGCGGTTGTCGGGCGGCAACCGTTCGTGGCCGTCCGCACCTCGCCACATGACCAGGCCCGGATCGGACGCCGCCGCGCAGGTGGGCAACCTCCCTGCGGACACGACCAGCTTCGTCGGCAGACGACGGGAGCTGGCCGAGGTCAAACGGCTGCTGTCGAGCACCCGGATGGTGACGCTCACCGGCTTCGGCGGCGTCGGTAAGACCCGGCTCGCCCTGCGTGCCGCGCATGCCTTTCGCCGGTCGTTTCGCGACGGCGTGTGGCTGGCCGACCTCGCCAACGTCACCGATCCCGCGCTGGTCGCACCGACGGTGGCGGAGTCTCTGCGGGTCCTGGAACGCTCCCGGCGTGAACCGGCCAGGATGCTCGCCGACCACCTGCGCGACCGGCAGCTCCTCGTGGTGCTGGACAACTGCGAGCACCTCCCCGGGGCCTGCGCCGAGCTCGCCGACCGGCTGTTGTCCGCGGCACCCGGTCTGCACCTGCTGGTCACCACCCGGCAGCGGCTGGGCGTCGCCTCCGAGCACACCCTCGCGGTGCCCCCACTCCCGCTTCCGGAGGCACACGAGCGGGCAGTCGGCGACGTCGCCGACGGTCACGGGGAGGCGGGTGCACGGCAGGTGCCCGGGCGGTTCGACGCGGTCGCGTTGTTCGTCGACCGGGCCGCCGCCGTCCAGCACGACTTCGCTCTCACCGAGGAGAACCAGGACGCCGTGGTGACGATCTGCCGGCGGCTGGACGGCATCCCGCTGGCCATCGAGCTCGCCGCCGCGCGGGTGCGGGCGCTCACTCCCGCCCAGATCCGGGACCGGCTCGACCGCAGTTACGGCGTACTGACGACGGGTCCCGGCTGCGGCGACCCGCGGCACCGGACGCTCGCGGCGATGCTGGACCGGAGCTACGACCTGTGCTCGGCGGGCGAGCAGGCGATGTGGGCCCGGTCGGCGGTGTTCGTCAACGGGTTCGACCTCGACGCCGCCGAAGCGGTGTGTGCCGACGACGACCTGCCCCGCGAGGACGTGATGGACCTCGTGACCGGGCTCATCGACAAGTCCGTGCTGATCCGGGAGGACCACGCGGGCCGGGCGAGATACCACCAGCTCACCCTCGTCCGCGACCACGGCCTGCGCCGGCTGGCCGAACAGGACCGGCTGGACGCCACCCGCCGGCGGCACTTCGCCTACTTCCGCCAGGAGGGTGCCCGCACCGCGCGGCAGGCGTTTGCGCCGCACCAGGTGGAGTGGTTCGCCCGGTTGCGCCGCGAACACGACGACCTGCGGGCGGCGCTGGACTACGCGCTGGCCCGTCCGGACCTGCGGCAGGAAGGGACCGGGCTGGCCGCCGACCTGCTCTTCCACTGGCTGAACGGCTACCTGAACGAGGGCCGGGAGTGGCTGGGCCGGATGCTCGCCGCCGACACCACCCCCACCGCGGCCCGGGCCGACGCGTTGTGGACGAACGCGTGGCTGGCCGTCATCCAGGCCGACTTCCCGGCGGCGCGCACGATGCTGGCCGAGGCGCGGTCGATCCTCGCGACGGTGGACGCACCGAGCACGCTGGGGTACGTCGAACTGTTCTCCGGAATGCTCGCCACCGCGACCGGCGACGCCGACGCCGGCCTCGCGCACTACGCCCGGGCGCTGGAGATTCACCGCGCGAGCCGGAACCAGCACGGGATCGCCGCCACCCTGATCCGGTCCTCCATGGCCCACTCCGCGCTCGGTGACGCAGCCCGCGCCGTCGAACTCGCCGAGGAGGCCCTGTCGCTGTGCGCCGCCGCCGGCGACATCTGGCACCGGGCGTACGTCCTGCTCGCGCTGGGGATCGAGGTCTGGCGGGAGGGCGACGTCGCCCGGGCGACCGCGCTGGAACGAGAAAGCCTGCGGTACAACCAGCGGCTGGACGACCAGGTGGGCGTGGCACTGAACCTCCAGGTGCTGGCACTCGCGGCGGCCTCTGCCGGGCAGCCCGCCCGGGCCGCCGGCTTGTTCGGCGCGCTGGACACGTTGAGCCGAGCGCTCGGGGTCTCCCTCACCGGCTACACGTACCTGTCGGAGTACCAGGACCGGTGCGTGCGCGAACTGCGGGCGACGCTGGGCGAGGACGCATACGCGAAAGCCTTCGCCGAGGGCGCCGAACGCGGATACGACCACGCGGTCGCCACCGCCCTGCAGGAGGAGCCGGACCGGCGCGGCGTGCGCAGCACTCCGGGCAAGTCGCCGTTGACACGGCGCGAACGCGAGATCGCCGATCTGATCGCACAGGGGCGTACGAACAGGCAGATCGCCAGCGCACTCGTCATCGCCCAGCGGACGGCGGAAAGCCACGTGGAGAACATCCTCGTCAAACTGGGCTTCACCTCCCGCGCCCAGGTCGCCGCGTGGACCGCCGAACAGGGCCACACCGACGTGGGTCGCCACGACCGCTGACACAGGCACCGACCAGGGCATGTTCTAGGCTGCGGCATGGTCTGGCGGAGGGTTCCGTGAAAGTCACGGCGGTGGTGGTGCGTCCGGACGACGGTGCGGTGCTCGTGTTGCCCACCGGACTCCCACGGGTGGCCGTCGCCGAGAAAATCTGGTTCCCCGACGTCGAAGCTCCGGTGCGGGCCCTGCGAACACTGCTGGGGCTCGAGGCCTGCGTCCTCGTCTGCCTCGACGACTCCCCGGACGCGACGGCCTACCTGATGACCGTGGTCGGCGCGGTGCCCGAGGAGGCTCGCTGGGTGAGCGACCTCGACGATCCGCTGGTCCTTACCGCGCGCAAACACCTCGCGCTGTCGCCGGACTCCCCGGCGACTCCTGCCTGGGCGATGCCCGGGTGGTACGCCGAGGCGATGCCGTGGATCGACGCACACCTCGAGGCGGCCGGCATGCCGCGTACCGGCCTGCCGGTACAGGTGCGGTCGTGGGGACTGTCGAACGTCCTGCGGAGCCCGACGGCCGAGGGGGACGTGTTCTTCAAGGCGCTCGCGCACGCCACGACGGTCCGGCCCGCGCGACCGGACGCGTTGCCGTTGTTGTTCGCCCACGAGCCCCTGCTGCTCCGCAAGCTCTCCGACGAGCGGCCCGCCGCGGTTCCGGCGCCGCTGGCGATCGACGAGGAGAGGGCCTGGATGCTGCTGCCGGACCTCGGATCGGCCCTGGCCCACGAGCCGGACCGCTCGCTGTGGGTCGAGGCGGTCCGGGGGCATGCCCGGTTGCAGCGCAGCTACGCCGGCCAGGCGGATCGCCTGCTGGCGTTCGGTTGTGTCGATCGCCGGCTCGCGGTGCTGGACGGCGAGATCGACCGTTTGCTCGGTCCGAATCCGGCGACCGAGCGGCTCGAACCCGCCGAGCGCGCGGTGCTGCCCCGCCGGGCGGAGCAGTTGCGCGAGGCGATCGCCGAACTCGCTGCGATCGGCGTACCGGAGACCTTGCTGCACGGCGATCTGCACCCACGCAACGTCGCCGTCCGCGAGGGCCGCGTCCTGGCCTTCGACTGGACCGACGCGGCGGTCTCGCACCCGTTCCTCGATCTGGTGACGTTCACCGAGCAACGCTCACCGACCTCGCAGAGCCCCCGGCTACAGGACGCCTACCTCGCCGAGTGGGAGGACTACGCCACACCCGCCGACCTGCGGCGGGCGTTGTCGCTGGCGGAGGAACTCGGTGCGCTCCACCAGACGATGACGTCCCTGCACCTGCGCGACCACGTGGCCGACGCGAGCGCCGAGTCGATGTTGCGGGGCGCCACCTGGTGGCTCCGACGCCTCCTCACCTGATCAGCGTCAAGGAGAACTTGACAGGCTTGCTCGCCTACTGAGCCGATTACTGGGCCGACTACTGGGCCTTGCTGGGCGTGGGGGCCGGTGCGGCGAACGACCCGGAGACCGTGAGACCGCCGGCCATGCCCTGCTTCTGGTGGCCGGTCGAGTAGAACGCCACGTTGCCGTGGGCGGGAAGGGTGAACGCCAGCCGGTAGAGCGAACCCGGCTGCAGCTGCACGTCCAGGGTCTGGTCCGAAGTGGTGAACGTGTGCGGCGTCTGGCTCTCGTTCTCCACCACCAGGGTGATCTTCTGCCGCGGCCGGCCCCGGATGATGGTGGGCGAGAAGTAGAAGTCCTCGATCTCGACGTAGACGCTGCGCGCCTTACGGACGTCCTTGGTGCCGTGGTAGTTCGCGCGTATTCCCGCGACCTTCACCTTGGCGCCGTACGACAGCGGCTTCGGCGCCATCGACTCCGGCGTCGTCTTCGGCATGGGCGTCCTCGCCGGCTCCGGCCCTCCGCCACACCCGGTGACCGCCGCCAGCGCACACGCCCCGACGACCAACCCGGCGAACAGCATCCGTGCCCGCATGGGAACCCCCCGATACCCAGTGGCCAGGTCCGACGCAACGTGTGGGCGCAGGCCGCCGCGAACAGTCCGACCCTAGGTCACCGCGGGGACGTGCGGATGCCGTTCGGCCGAACTGCGCGGTCAGCTGCCCACGCCGAGCGCGGCCAGCAGGACCAGGATGATCGTGATCACCGCGAACACGCCGTGGGGGTAGACCAACTGGCGGGGCAGCCGGGACTCAGTGCCCGACCCGGACTTGCGCCACCGCAGGAACATCACGTCGCCGAGCACCGCCCCCACGATCAACGTCGCGAACGCCACCCAGGTCAGCACGTCGTTGTCGACGGCGAAGTAGATGATCCACACAACCAGCCCGGCCACCACCACCAGGAAGTGCCCGAAGACCACCCCCGGAGGGAACGACGTCGCCCCCGCGCTCCCGGGGGCAGCACCACCGGGAGCCGTGCCACCACCGGCCGTCGTGCCGGGCGCGGCCTCCGCCGTACCGGCGGCATCCGCCCGCGCCGCGGCCAGCCCCCCGCCGGACACCCACTTCCGCAGCATCGTGGCACCCAGGATCGCGGTGATCACCCAGGTGATCAGTGCGGCAACAGCCATCGTTCCGGTCCTTTCCTATTCGCCCTTCTCCTGGTCGCGCTTCGGCGACTCATCGCCCGAACCGCCCGTCGCGAAACCGGACGCCTGGGTGGATTCGGCCGCGACCCGGACGCCGTAGCGGTAGGCGAGTTCGCCGCCGAGGTAGCCCGAGCCGCCCAGCAGGGAGAGCCCGACCGCGGAGAGGATCAGCTGTCCCCACCCCACCGGGCCGAGCGGGTTGCCCCGGATGAAGAAGTTCACGATGTAGAGGACGATCACCACGAGGTTGAGCGACATGTGCAGGACCGCGAGGCGGTAGACACGGGTCCGGCCCGGGATGACCAGGAAGTCGAGCAGCCCGACGGCCGCGGCGACCACCGCGCCGACCAGACCGATCCCGATCAGCCAGTGCGAGCCCTCGGCGAACAGCACCGGCATGCTGGAGAACCTCGAGACCACGTCGAAGACGAAGCTCGCCACCCAGCATCCGATCGGGATCGTGACCAGCGCCGGATGGACCGGATGGCCGTACGGTCCGGCCGCCAGCGTGGCCGGACGCTTCGCCGGCAGCCGACTTGTCCCGGCGCCCGCCATCTGCCCTCCCGTACCCCGCCGTGTCCCCCGTGACCTCACCGCGGCATCGTCGACCTGTTCCCTTACCCCTCCGGCCGGCGGCTAGTCTCGCTGTTGTGGCCGCACCCGCACCCTCGCACGTCGAGCTGTTCACCGACGGGTCGTGCCGGCCCAACCCCGGACCCGGCGGCTGGGCGTACCTGCTGCGGCATCCGGCCAGCGGCAAGACCCAGGAGCGCTCGGGTGCCGTGCCGATGGCGACCAACCAGCGGATGGAACTGCAGGCGGTGATCGAGGGGCTGGCCGCACTCCGGCGACCGTCGGTGGTCGACCTGACCTCGGACTCGCAGTACGTCCTGCGCGGTCTGCGCGACTGGATGCCGCGCTGGAAGGCCCGCGGCTGGCGCAAGGCCGACAACAAGCCGGTGGAGAATCTCGACCTGTGGCAGCGGCTGGACGAGTTGGTCGCGCCCCACGACGTCCGCTTCCACTGGATCAAGGGGCACAGCGGCCACCCCGAGAACGAACGCTGCGACGAGCTCGCCAACGCCGCCCGGGAGAGCCTCGCCCACACCCCATGAGGCAGGCCCGCCTGCGTCAGCCGCGGTGCCGGCGCAGGAAGTCCTCGAGAACGTCGACATAGGGTCCGGGCCGGTCCCTGCGTACCGAATGGCCGGCGCCGTCGATCCTGGCGACCTCCACGTCCCCGCCGGCCGCCATCGCGCACGCGGCCGCGACCGCCGGCTGCAGCAGCGCGCCCCGGTCGACGTCGCCGTGGATCAGCAGTACCGGACAGGTCACCTTCGCCAGCAGCTCGCGCAGCGGCACGAACGGCTCGCTCGGCCGCTCGAACACTCGCGGATCGAACTGCTCCTTGGATTTCGCCCAGGGGACCAGCTCCTCCTCCGACCACCCCGGGTTGTCGGCGCGGCCGCGGGCGATCCGGGCCGCCGGGTCGAGTGCGCGGACGGCCCGCAGCCACTCCGGCATCTGCCGCGGCGGCCCCGGTCGCGGCGGCGCGGGAGGCGTCGGCGACTTGGCACCGGGTGTGCCGTCGCGTTCTCCCGGCGGCGGGTCCTCCAGCACCACCGCGCGCACCAGGTCCGGTCGCAGCCCGGCCAGCGCGGCGGCGGTCACCGCTCCCATCGAGTGCCCGACCACGAGGACGCCGTCGGGGTCGAGGTCGGGCTGGTCGTCCAGGACGGCGGCAGCGTCGCGGGCATGCGCGGTGTGACCGAAGGGTTCCTCCGGCAGTCCGGACTCACCGTGGCCGCGGGCGTCGGTGGCGAGGACGCTCCAGTCCGGGCCGAGCGCGGACACCACCGGGTCCCAGCAGGCACCGGAGTCGCTGAAGCCGTGCAGGAAGAGGATCTCCGCCCGGCCGCCGCGGCGCGTCCAGGCGATGGGCCCGGTTCGGCCGGATTCGGGCCGCGGGTTCGGGGTCTCGGATTCGCGTGCGGTGCTCATCGTTCGACGCTAGTGCCGGTCGGTACTCCTGGACAGTCGGGCGGCCACCACCGGTCGCCGACCGGTCGCCGGCCCGATCTCCGACCCCGTGGGCGAACGATCGGGTGAGTGAGAGGATCGGTGCCGGTCCACCCGTACCCCGGGTGGACCGAGCAGGTTCGGCGAACACGAGAGCGGAGAGGGAACCCCGATGCCCGGCCCACGGATGAGCTCCACACCACTGCCCGGGATCGGGGTCCAGTACGACCTCACGACCCGCGACGACCGGCACCTGTCGGTGGTGGCGCACCGCGACGGCGCCCGGACGCTTTCCGCCTACCGCGGTGACGACCCGGACGCGTGCGCGCTCTCCCTGCAGCTCACCGGGCCGGAGGCGGCCACCCTGGCCGAGGCGCTGCTGCCCACGCACAAGAGCCCGAGCCTGCTGCACAACACCGACCTCGGCCTGGTCGCGGACCGGATCCCACTGTCGGCCACCTCGTTCTGGAACGGCCGGCTGCTCGGCGAGACCCGGATGCGCACGGAGACCGGGGCGTCGATCGTCGCGGTGCTCCGGCGTACGGACGCGATCCCGTCCCCTCGCCCCGACTTCCGGCTGGCCGGGGGTGA
The DNA here is from genome assembly GCF_040610475.1 of Actinopolymorpha sp. NPDC004070. Taxonomy (NCBI): domain Bacteria; kingdom Bacillati; phylum Actinomycetota; class Actinomycetes; order Propionibacteriales; family Actinopolymorphaceae; genus Actinopolymorpha; species Actinopolymorpha sp. NPDC004070. Next base: position 22,531 of record NZ_JBEXMJ010000014.1, read on the forward strand.
CACCCTCATCGTGATCGGCACCCGGGAGGGGGTGGACGCGGCCGCGGCGATCCTCGAGCAGGAGTGACGCGGTGCACTCGACTCTCCTGCTGATCGAGCTGGGCGCCGTCATCTTGGGGTTGGGTCTGCTCGGCCGGTTCGCCGGCCGCTACGGCCTGTCCCCCATCCCTCTCTACCTGCTGGCCGGGCTGGCGTTCGGCCACGGCGGGCTGCTGCCACTGGACGCCAGCGAGGAGTTCGTGTCCGTCGGGGCCGAGATCGGCGTCATCCTGCTGTTGCTGATGCTGGGGCTGGAATACACCGCCGCCGACCTGGTGACCAACCTCAAGACGCAGTTCCCGGCCGGCATCGTCGACTTCACGCTGAACGCGGTGCCCGGTGCGCTGGCCGCGTTGCTGCTCGGCTGGGGTCCGGTCGCGGCGGTCGTGCTCGCGGGCGTCACCTGGATCTCCTCCTCCGGCGTGATCGCCAAGGTGCTGGGCGACCTCGGCCGGGTCGGAAACCGCGAGACACCGGTGATCCTGAGCGTGCTGGTCCTCGAGGACCTCTCGATGGCGGTCTACCTGCCGATCCTCACCGCGGTCCTGGCCGGGGCCGGGCTGGTCACCGGCAGCATCACGCTGGTGATCGCGCTCGGTGCCGCCGGGGCGGTCCTGTTCGTCGCGCTGCGCTACGGCCGGCGAATCTCCCAGTTCGTCTCCAGTGACGACCCGGAGAAGCTGCTGCTGGTGGTGTTCGGGCTGACCCTGCTGGTCGCGGGGATCGCCCAGCAGCTGCAGGTGTCCGCGGCGGTCGGCGCGTTCCTGGTCGGCATCGCGCTGTCCGGTGAGGTGGCCGAGGGCGCGCACACGCTGCTCAGCCCACTGCGTGACCTGTTCGCCGCGGTGTTCTTCGTGTTCTTCGGGCTGAACACCGATCCGGCGAGCATCCCGCCGGTCCTCGTCCCCGCCCTGCTGCTGGCGATCGTCACGGTGTTCACCAAGATCGCGACCGGCTACTGGGCGGCGCGGCGGGCCGGCATCGGTGAACGCGGTCGGTGGCGGGCCGGCGGCGCCCTGGTCGCCCGGGGCGAGTTCTCCATCGTCATCGCCGGACTCGGGGTCACCGCCGGTCTGCGGCCCGAGCTCGGCCCGCTGGCCACGGCGTACGTCCTGCTGCTGGTGATCGCCGGGCCGCTCACCGCGCGGTACGTCGAACCCGCCGCCGGCCGGCTCCGGCGTGCCCTTAACCCTCCGCCTCCTCCACCGCCGGCACCGGACAGCGAGGCCCAGCAGGAGACCGTCGCCCCACAGGAGCCGGAGTACGCGCCGGTGGAGGGTCAGCCGGCCGACGTGGACGAGGGAGCACCGCCCCGGCGCCGCGCCCGGTAGGCCGCGGCCCGCCGACCTCGTGGGAGCAGGCGCCGCCGCGACCGTCGCCGAACGACGGCGGCTCGACCGATGACCGGCCGGCCGCCGGTCACATGTTGATCATGTGACCCGCGAGCCCGTGGATCGCCTCCTTGACGGCCTCGCCGAGCGTCGGGTGGGCGTGCACGTTGCGGGCGATCTCGTTGACGGTGAGGTCCCACTGCTGGGCGAGAGTGAGCTCGGGCAGCAGCTCGCTGGCGTCCGGCCCGATGATGTGGGCGCCGAGCAGTTCGCCGTACTTGTTGTCGCTGAGAATCTTCACGAAGCCGCCGGGGTCGCCGAGCCCGTGCGCCTTGCCGTTGGCGGTGAACGGGAACTTCGCCACCTTGACGTCGTGACCGGCCGCGCGCGCCTGCTCCTCGGTCAGTCCGAAGCTCGCGATCTGCGGCTGGCAGTAGGTGGCCCGTGGGATCATCACGAACTCGAGTTCCTGCGTCTCGGCGTCGCCGATCGTCTCCGCCGCGACGATGCCCATCGCCTCCGCGGCGTGGGCGAGCATCAGCTGGGCGGTCACGTCGCCGATGGCGAAGATGTGCGGGACGCTGGTGCGGCCGCGCCGGTCGACGGCGATGGCACCGCGGTCGGTCAGCTCGACGCCGGTGGCGTCCAGGCCGTAGCCCTCGACCCGGGGCGCGAAGCCGATCGCCTGCAACACCTTGTCGGCCTTCAGGGTCTGCTTCTCCCCGTCGCGGGTGACCAGCACCTCCACCTGGTCGCCGCTCTCGTCGATCGACTCCACCCGGGTCGAGGTGAGGATGTCGATGCCGAGCTTGCGGAAGCGGCGGTTGAGCTCCGCGGACACCTCGGCGTCCTCGGTGGGGACCACCCGGTCGAGGAACTCCACGATGGTCACCTTCACGCCGTAGGCGTTCAGGACGTACGCGAACTCCACCCCGATCGCACCCGCGCCGGCGATGATGATGCTGCCCGGGAGCTCCTCGCTGAGGATCTGCCCCTCGTAGGTCACCACCCGGTCGCTGAGGGAGGTGCCGGGGAGCAGCCGGGTCTCCGCCCCGACGGCGATGATGCAGTTGTCGAACGTGATCGTCTCGGTGCCGCCGTCGGACTTGTCGACCCGGATGGTGTTGGCGTCGGTGAAGGTGCCGCGGCCGTCGTACTCGGTGATCGCGTTCTTCTTCATGAGGTAGTGGACGCCCTTGACCCGGCCGTCGGCGACCTTCCGGCTGCGGGTGTACGCCGCACCGTAGTCGACTCGTACCTCACCGTCGGTCTCGATGCCGAAGGCCTTGGCCTCCCGGGTGACGAGGTTGGCCAGTTCGGCGTTGCGCAGCAGCGCCTTGGACGGGATGCACCCGATGTTGAGGCAGACACCGCCCCAGAACTTCTCCTCCACGACCGCGGTCTTCTGACCGAGTTGTGCGGCTCGTACCGCCGCCGTGTAGCCGCCCGGACCCGAACCCAGCACCACCACGTCAAAGTGTGTCGACATGCCCCAGACGGTAGCTCGCCCCCAGGTCAGCGGTAGGCACGGGCCTGCATCTGGAACAGCTCGGCGTAACGGCCGCCCAGGGCCACCAGTTCTTCGTGCGAGCCGACCTCGGCGACCCGCCCGTCGGCCATCACCACGATCAGGTCGGCCATCCGGACGGTGGAGAACCGGTGGGACACCAGGATGGTCACCCCGCCGGTCTCCGCGGCCGCCAGCCGGGACGCCTGCGCGAAGCGCTCGAACAGCACGTGCTCGGCCTCGGGGTCGAGCGCGGCGGTGGGCTCGTCCAGCAGCAGCACCAGCGTGCGCCCGCGCATGAACGCCCGCGCCAGGGCGAGCCGCTGCCACTGCCCGCCGGACAGATCAACGCCGTCGGAGAACTTCCTGCCCAGCTGGGTGTCCAGCCCGCGCGGAAGCTTCTCCACCACCGCCTCGGCGTCGCCGCGGCGGATCGCCGCCGCCACCGCCTGCTCGTCGTCCATCCGGTCGGTGTCGCCGATGCCCACCACTTCCCGGGCGGTGAACTGGAACTTCACGAAGTCCTGGAAGCCGGCCGAGATCCGGGTCCGCCACCCCGCCGGGTCGAGGTCGCGCAGGTCGGTGCCGTCGACGCGGATCGATCCCGTCGTCGGGTCGTACAGCCTGGCCAGCAGCTTCACCAACGTGGTCTTCCCGGCGCCGTTCTCCCCCACCAGCGCGACGGTCGAGCCGGCCGGCAGATCCAGATCCACGTCGTGCAGGGTGGCCTGCTCCGACCCGGGGTAACGGAAGCCGACGCCGCGGAAGCTGATCCCCTCGGTCAGCCGGGGCGGGACGGGAGTGCGGCTGCCCGCCCAGGAGTTGCGCGCGGCGTACTCCTTCAGCCAGTCGTAGCGGCCGAAGCTGCGCAGGACCTCCCCCAGCCAGTAGACGTTGCCGGCCAGGCCGCCTGCGAGCTGGTCCACCTGCGGCGCGACCAGGATGAGGAGTACGACGTCGCCGGCGCTGACCTGGCCCGAACGCGCCCGTGACAGCACCCATACGATCGCGGCGGCGTAGACCAGGCCGAAGCCGGCCCGCACCGCACCGTCGAGCAGGGCGCCCTTGCGCAACGCCAAGGCCTGGATGTCGAACACCTCGTCGTGCAGCCGGGCGAGCCGGTCGACCAGCACCGGGCGCAGGCCGAACACCCGGACCTCCAGGCCGTTGCGGGCGTCCTTGGAGATCTCGATCAGCCGGTCGATCATCCGGTGGCGGGGCGCGACCTCCTCGACGGCGTCCTGCACCCGGCGGATGTTGCGGTACGACGACCACACCCGGCCCAGGCCGAGCAGCGGAAGCAGCAGCAGCGCCGGGTGCACCGAGCCGAGCAGGCCGAGGACCGCGATCGTGTTGGCGCCGATCCCGATGGCGAACAACAGCATCTCGAAGCTCATGCCGAGCCGCCACGCCTGCTCGCGGATCAGCTCCAGCCGGTCGGCGACCTTCGGGTCCTCGTGGTGGGTGATGCTCGGGATCGACACGGTGACGTCGAGCAGGTCGCGATAGACCCGGCCGGCGACGCGTTCGGCCGTGGTGTCCTGGATCGGGATGGAGACGACCGTCCCGAGGAAGTTCACCGCGAACCCGGCGAGGATGACGGCGGTGCCCACGGCGATGGTGGCCGTGTCCCGCCCGGTCAGCCCGTCGACGAGCAGTTTCACGCCGTACGTCTGGGCCGGCGCGGTCACCGCCTGCAGGATCGAGAGCAGGCACTGGACGACGACCAGCAGCGGAGCCGCCCGGAACGCGGTGACCATCCACAGGCGCAGGGCCCGCACCGCCTCGGGCATCGGCAGCGAGCGCTCCGCTTCCTTCCTGTCGTTCACTGTGCCGTCGTTCACGGTGCCGTCGTTCACGAGCCTCAGGCCTTCCCTTCCACCTCGGCCACGGCGTACCGCTCGGCCTGCAACGTGAACATGTCGGCGTACCGCCCGCCGGTGGCCAGCAGCTCCTCGTGCGTGCCCGACTCGACGATCCGGCCGTTCTCCAGCACGCAGATCCGGTGCGCGTCCCGGACGACGGAGAACCGGTGGGAGATGATCAGCGAGGTGAGCCCCGAGGTCAGGTCGAGGTAGCGCTCGACCAGTTCGGCCTCGGCGCGCACGTCGAGTGCGGCGGCCGGCTCGTCGAGCACGAGCACCCCGGCGCCGGCGTCCACCGCGAACAACGCGCGTGCCAGCGCGACCCGCTGCCACTCCCCGCCGGACAGGTCGACGCCGCCGGTGTAGGTCTTGTCCAGCACGGTGTTCCAGCCCGCGGGCAGCCGGGCCACGACGTCGGTGATCCCGGCCTCGGCGGCCACCCGGCCGACCGCGTCCCCGGGGTCGACCGCCGGGGACGCACCGGGCGGTCCGGCGTGCTCGACCGCGCCGAGGACGACGTTGTCGGTGGCCGACAGCGGGAACCGCAGGAAGTCCTGCACAATGGCGGCGATCCGCCGCTGCCACCGGGCCAGGTCGAGGTCGCGCAGGTCGACGCCATCGACGGTGATCCGGCCGGACGTGGGCTGGTAGACGCCGGCCAGCAGCTTGACCAGCGTGGACTTTCCGGCGCCGTTGACCCCGACCAGGGCCAGCGCCTCCCCGGCCCGGATCTCCAGGTCGAGACCGGACAGCACCTCCGCACCCTCCGCCGCACCGGGGTATCGGAAGCTGACGTTCTCGAACCGGACGCACTCCCGCGGCATCGCGGCGACGTCCGATGTGCGGCCGGCCCGTCCTTCCGGCCGCCCGGCCGTCTGCTCCGGGTGGTGCTCGGCGATGTAGCCCGGCAGCTCACGCAGCGCGCGAAGGGCGGTCTGCGCCCGCCGCACCTGCACCGCCGCGAAACCGTTGTACGACATGCCGACGGCGAGGATCGCGGGGACCGCGGTGGCCACCTGGGTCAGCGGCAGGTCACCGGCCAGCGCCGCCCGGGCCACCAGCACCACCGCGACCGCGTGCGCGGCCAGGTGCACCAGTGCCGCGCCTCCCGCCGCCACGGCGCCCTTGCGGCGGGCCGCCCACACCGGCCGCATCGCGTCCAACCACTCCCGCAGGTGGCGTCCGACCAGCCAGCGGTCGAGACCGAACACCCGCAGCTCCTTCGGCGCGTCCTTCATGCCGAGGTCGAAGAGGTACCACGTGCGGCGCTGCCCCTCGGTGAGTCCCCACCAGGTGTCGATCTCGCGCTCGACCACCCGGCGGCGGTCCCACTCCATGAGGAAGGTGACAGCGGCCAGCACGACCGCCATCGGCCAGGAGAACGTCCGGCCGACCAGAGCGGCCGAGCCCAGCAGCGTGAGCCGGCTGGACACCAGCCCGGGCAGGGTGTGCAGGCCGTTGCTGACCTGGTAGCCCTCCTTGCCCTTCGCGCGTTCCTGTTCGTCCTGCACCTTCGGGTCCTCGAGGTGGTGGATCCGGCGTGGCGCGAGGAGAGGGTCGACGACGCGGACGCCGATGTCACGCGAGACCCGGTTGGAGAGGTTCCACTGCGTCACCTGGGTGAACGCGGGAAGCGTGCTCTGCGCGACGAACACCACCAGCATCGCGGCGAGCAGAAAACCGAAGCCGGCAAGGGACATCGCGCGCGACCGGTCCGCGACGACGTCGGGCACCGCGCCGACGACCTGCCCGACGAGGTAGGTGAGCAGGACGCCGAGAACGGAGGAGGAGACGGCCAGGCCGAGCGTCAGGAGGGTGTTGCGGCGGGCGACCTGGTAGGCATACCCGATGAGTGCGAACACGCCGAGGACCGTAACGGCCACCACCGACAGGCACAACGGGATTACGAAACCACGCACCCACGACGTCGCCGTCGTCGCCGGTGACGGCATCGGCCGGGAGGTGGTGCCGGCTGCGATCCGGTGCCTGGACCTCGCCGCCGCCCGGCACGGCTTCGGGTTGGCCTGGACGGAGTACGACTGGGGCTCGGACCACTACCGCCGGTACGGCGCGATGATGCCGCCCGACGGACTGGACCGGCTGCACGCGCACGACGCCATCTTCCTCGGCGCGGTCGGCGCGCCGGACATCCCCGACACCGAAACCCTGTGGGGCTTGCTGATCCCGATCCGGCGCAGGTTCGGCCAGTACGTCAACCTGCGGCCGGTGCGTACGCTGCCCGGCGTGCCCAGCCCGGTGCGCGGCGCGGACACCATGGACCTGGTGATCGTGCGGGAGAACGTCGAGGGCGAGTACTCCGAGGTGGGCGGGCGGATCTACCGCGGCGAGCCGGCCGAGGCGGCGATCCAGGAGGCGGTGTTCACCCGCGCGGGCATCACCCGGGTGGCGGCGTTCGCGGCCGAACTCGCCGCCGGGCGGCGTGGCCTGGTCACCTCCGTCACCAAGTCCAACGGCATCGTGCACACCATGCCGTTCTGGGACGAGGTGGTGGAGCAGACGCTGGCCGGCCGTCCCGGCGTACGGCTGGAGAAGATCCTGGTGGACGCGATGGCGGCGAAGCTGGTGCTGGCGCCGACGGCCTTCGACGTCATCGTCGCGTCCAACCTCTTCGGCGACATCCTCTCCGACCTCGCGGGCGCGATCGCCGGGTCGATCGGGGTCGCGCCGAGCGCCAACCTCAATCCCGAACGCGACCACCCGTCGATGTTCGAGCCGGTGCACGGGTCGGCGCCGGACATCGCCGGCAAGGGCGTCGCCAACCCGGTCGGCCAGCTGTGGGCCGGTGCCATGATGCTCGACCACCTCGGTGAGCCGGCCGCCGCCGCGGAGGTGATCGGGGCGTTCGAGGCGGTGCTCGCCGCCGGCGTGCGTACGCCCGACCTCGGCGGAACGGCCGGTACGACGGAGTTCACCGACGCGGTCGCGCGGCACCTGGGCGAGGCGCCGCCTTCTCGGTGACCGTCGCGCGGTCCTCGAACCAGTCGAGGAGTCGGGGCTCCACGTCGTCCAGCCCGCGGCGGACCGCGCCGAGCACCACCGCGCGCTCGCCGAGGGTCGACGCCACCACCCGAGGCGGGGTGGCGATCCGGCCTCGCAGCAGCTGGTGGGTGATCCGGCGCAGCGGGTCGACCAGCACCTCGTCGGCCGCGGTGCCGCCGCCGACGACGACGAGCTCCGGGCTCACCAGCAAGGCCACCGTCACCAGGCCGTAACCCGCGCCGGCCAGGAAACGTTCCAGCGCGGCGCGGGCCTCGCCCGACCCGCCGGACGCCGCCTCGATCAGCGGCCTGGTCTCCACGCCCCAGGACAGCCTCTCCCGGTCCTCGGGCCGGCGCAGGCTGTCCCGGCTGGGCCTGCGGCTCCCCCAGCCGACGAACTCCGCGACCAGCTCCGCGCTGACCCGGGCGACGTCGCCGCGGGCCGTACGCGACTCCTCCCACAGGTCGAGGAAGCCGAGCTCGCCGGCCCCGCCGCCGTGGCCACGCAGCAGGCGCCCGTCGACCACGAACCCCGCGCCCGTACGAGGTCCCAGCAGCAGGAATGCGATGTCTCGGCAGCCCACGGCCGCTCCCCGCCACGCCTCGCCGACCGCGGCCAGGTTGGCGTCGTTCTCCACCAGGACCGGGAACCCGAACGCCGACCGCAGCGACGCCGCGAGGTCCAGGTCGGACCACTCCGGCAGCGCCGTGCAGAAGCGCACCCGGCCGGCCTCTGCGTCCACCGTGCCAGGCGTGCCCACTACCGCGGTCAGTACGTCACCGGCGCACACCCCCGGCGCGGACAGCGCCGCGCGCACGGTCGCCCGGACCACCCGCAGCCGGAGCCGGCGACCGGCGGCGCGGTCGACCCTGCGGGTGCGCTCGGCCACCAGGTCGCCGGCCAGGTCCGCGACCACCGCGTGCACGGACTCCTCGGCCACGTCCACGCCGAGCAGGTGACCGGCAGCCGCGCGGAACCGGAACCGCCGGGCGGGCCGTCCCCGTCGCGGCCGGGTGGGCGCGGACGCGGGACCGGTCTCCTCCACCACCGCACCCAGCCGCACCAGGTCGGCCATCGCCGCGTCGACGGTGGGGCGGGACAGCTCGGTCCGGGTGGCGACCTCGGCGACGCTCAGGTCGGGCTCCTCGTGCGGAGTGTGCAGGGCGCGCAGGGTGTCCAGCACCGTGCGCGCGTTGATACGACGCAGCAGGGCCGGTGTCGCGGGGTCGCTTACCTGCAAGGGTCCTCACTCCTTCGCGGCGTACCCGGACAGGGTTGAACGCCGGCCGCCTGGCTGTGGTCACCAGCATCACGACCGGGACCGGCCCACAGTGCCCCTCAGGGCGGAAACGGCCAGTAATTTCACAAGGCCTTTACCTAAAGAAGACTTGCTATCGCCGCCTCGGCGCGCGAATCTCGACTGCACCAGCAAGATCGGTTCCGATGCCGCACCGGATCTGCTGCGCGAGTTCCGCCGCTCCACCAGCTTCTGCTCCACCAGTTTCCGCTCCACCAGTTCCGCTCCACTCAGCTCTTCAGGTACGCCCGTCCCGGCGCGCAGGCACAGACGGTGAGGACGCGATGAAACGATCGGCAGTTGTACGACTTCTCGCAGGCGCGTGTGGCCTCGCTCTGGCCGCGACCGCCTGCGGCGGGCAGTCCGGCGAGGGCGGCGGCTCGGCGGGTGCCAGCACGCTGTCGGTGGTGAACGCCTCCGGCGCGTTGTGGACCTGCAACTTCAACCCCTATGCGCCCGCCTCAGGGCAGACCGCGGGCGCCATCTGGGAGCCCCTGATCTACGTCAACACCCTGACCGGCAAGGAGAAGCCCTGGCTGGCAACGGGCTACAAGTGGAGCTCGGATCGCAAGGAGCTCACCTTCACCACGCGTTCCGGCGTGAAGTGGACCGACGGCAAGCCGTTCACCGCCAAGGACGTCGCCTACACCTTCAACGCAGCCAAGGCCAACGACGCGCTGGACAGCTACGCCCTGTGGGGTGAGGGCGTCCTCGACAGCGTGACCGCGGTGAACGACAGCACGGTGAAGTTCCGGTTCAAGCGGGTGTCCACCTCGTCGTTCTACTACATCGCCGGCCAGACCTGGATCCTGCCCGAACACGTGTGGAGCAAGGTCAAGGATCCGGTGAAGGAGATGATGCGCAAGCCGGTCGGCACCGGGCCGTACACCATCGGCTCGTGCACACCGCAGGCCGTCACCTACACCAAGAACACGAAGTACTGGCAGAAGGGCAAGCCCAAGGTCGACAAGGTGCTCTACCCCGCCTTCGTCGACAACCAGCCGGCCAACCGCTATCTCGCGCAGGGCAAGGGCGACTGGGGCGGCCAGTTCGTCCCGAACATCGACAACTACTGGGTGGCCAAGGACAAGGCGCACCGCAAGTACTGGTATCCGCCGAGCGGCAACGTCTACATCGGCATCAACTCCGCCAAGCCCTACCTCGGTGACAAGCGGGTCCGCCAGGCGCTGTCGTTCGCGGTGGACCGGGACAAGGTGTCCAGCGACGCGATGTACGGCTACCAGCCGCCGGCCAACCAGGCCGCGATTCCCACGCCCACGTTCAAGGACTGGCTCGACCAGGCCGCCGTGTCGAAGTACGACTACGGCTTCGACCCGGCGAAGGTGGCGAGCAGGCTCCAGGCGGCCGGGTTCACCAAGGGCCCGGACGGGATGTTCAAGACGCCCGACGGCAAGCCGTTCAAGCTGAGCATCATCAACAACGGCGGGTTCACCGACTGGGTGGCCGCGGTGCAGGTGCTGACGGCGAGCTTCAAGAAGGCCGGCATCGCAGTGGAGGCGCTCAACCTCAACGGCAACGAGTACAACCGCCGGCTCAGTCAGGGCCAGTTCGACCTGGCGTACATGTCGGCGAGCTCCGGCCCGACGCCGTACTACGAACTCCGCGACGTTCTCTACGGCGCCTACGCCAAGCCGGTCGGGCAGGACACCAGCCGCAACTACGAGCGCTGGAAGAACCCGGCCACCGACGCCCTGATCCGCCAGTACGACACGTTGACCGACCAGCAGGCCCAGATCGGCGTGATCAAGAAGCTGGAGCAGGTGATGCTGGACCAGGTGCCGGTCATCCCGGTCACCCAGTCGGTCTCGTGGAGCCAGATGGACAGCACGAGGTTCACCAACTGGCCGTCGAAGCAGAACCCCTACGCCAACCCGGCGCCGTACGCGGCACCCGACTGGGGCGTCGTCCTGCTCAACCTCGAGCCCGTGCAGAAGAAGTGACGAAGGCGCAGGCATGCCTCGACTGATCCGCAGGCTGGAGTTCTTCGTCGTCACGTTCTGGGCAGCGGTGAGCATCAACTTCCTGCTGCCCAGGATGATGCCCGGAGACCCGATCCAGCAGATGATGGCCCGGATGAAGGGCCAGATCACCGGTTCCCGACGACACTCGCTGGAGGTGATGCTGGGCCTGAACACCCACGAACCCCTGTGGAAGCAGTACATCTCCTACTGGGGCCAGGTGTTCCGGTTCGACTTCGGCTCCTCCATCACCTACTTCCCCGACAGTGTGACCAGCGTGATCTCGATCGCGATCCCGTGGACGCTGGGGCTGGTCGGGGTCACCACGATCCTGGCGTTCCTGCTCGGAACCCTGCTGGGCGCGGTCGCCGCCTGGCGGCGCGGTGGCGTGCTCGACAGCGTGCTGCCGCCGGTGTTCACCGTGGTCGGCGCGCTGCCGTTCTTCTGGGTGGGACTGCTGTTCCTGTACGTCTTCGGCGTCCTGCTCCCGTGGGCGCCGATCGGGTTCGGGTACGACATCACCGCGGGCCAGTTGTCGTTCAACTGGCAGACGATCAGCCAGATCGTCTCGCACGCGATACTCCCGGCCACGGTGATCGTGCTGACCTCCATCGGCGGCTGGATCCTCACCATGCGCAACACGATGATCGGCGTGCTGTCGGAGGACTACGTGAAGATGGCGCGGGCCAAGGGCCTGCCGTCGGGCCGGATCATGTTGCAGTACGCCAGCCGCAACGCCATCTTGCCCAACCTCACCGGGTTCGCCATGTCGCTCGGCTTCGTCATCAGCGGCGCGCTGCTGGTGGAGCTGGTGTTCACCTACCCGGGGGTCGGCTACCTGCTGGTGCAGGCGGTGACCGGGCAGGACTACCCGCTGATGCAGGCGCTGTTCCTGCTCATCACCGCGGCGACGCTGGTGTCGGTGCTGATCGCCGACGCCGTGACGTTCGTCCTCGACCCACGGACCCGGGGCAGGGCGTGATGAGCACCGACCTCAACCACACCGAGGACACCGGCAGCATCAGCACCGCGGTGGGGGCGGCGGCCGACCAGGATGACGGCAACCGTCACCGGGGTGCGATCGGCCAGTTGCTCGGCTCGATCGCGCACAATCCGAAGGCACTCACCGGTGCCGCCATCCTGGGCCTGTTCGTGGTGGTCGCGGTGTTCGCACCGCTGGTCGCGCCGTACGACCCGCACGTCACCGACTACGGCCGCGGTGTCGGCCCGAGCGGCGCGCACTGGCTCGGCACCACGACGTACGGCCAGGACATCTTCTCCCAGCTGGTGTACGGCACCCGCCAGTCGCTGCTGATCGCGTTCCTCGTCGGCGGGGTGGCCACCGTGGTGTCGGCACTCATCGGCGTGGGCGCGGCGTACGTCGGCAACCTGGTCGACCACGGGCTGTCCCTGTTCACCGACATCTTCCTGGTGATCCCGGGCCTGCCGCTGCTGATCGTCATCTCCTCCTACATCCGCGGCGGCGGCATCATGGTGATGGTCGGCGTCATCGCGGTGACCAGCTGGGCCTACGGCGCGCGCCAGTTCCGGGCGCAGGCGCTGTCGCTGCGCAACCGGGAGTTCCTGGATGCCGCACGGGTGCGTGGGGAACGCACCTCCTACACCGTGGTCTTCGAGATCCTGCCCACCATGTCGGGGCTGTTGGTGGCCAACTTCCTCGGCGCCGCGGTGTACGGCGTGCTGGCGGTGGCCGGCCTGCAGTTCATCGGCCTGGGCGACATCACCTCGATCAGCTGGGGCTCGATGATGCACTGGGCGGAGAACAACGAGGCCCTGCAGGCGGGAACGCCGTTGTGGGACCTCGCGCCCGGCCTGTGCATCGCCTTGCTGGGTGCGAGTTTCTCCCTCATCAACTACGCCTTCGACGAGGTGAGCAACCCGGCCCTGCGCCCGCCGCGACGGCGCCGGCCGCAGCGCAACCAGCAGAACCCGAAGGAGGTGGCCGGTGCAACCACTGTCCAGCAGGCCTGACACCGCACCGAGGACCGGGCAAGCGCTGCTTGACGTCACCGACCTGGTGGTCGACTACGGCGTGGACGAGCCGGTCCGCGCGGTCGACCACGTGAGCCTGCGGGTGCGCCGGGGCGAGTTCGTGGGCATCGTCGGCGAGTCCGGGTGCGGCAAGTCCACGTTGCTGTACGCCGTGGCCCGGCTGCTCAGCCCGCCCGCGCGCATCGTGTCCGGGCAGGTCGACTTCGCCGGTCACCAGATGGTCCGGCTCACCGAGGACGAGCTGCGGCCGATCCGCTGGCGCGACTACTCCGTGGTGATGCAGAGCGCGATGAACGCGCTCAATCCCGTCCTCAGCATCGGCGCCCAACTGCGCGACGCGATGGCCGCACACGAACGCATCCCGGCCGCACAGATGCGGCAGCGGTCGGAGGAGGTGCTGCGGCTGGTCGGCATCGACCCGATCCACCTGACCAGCTACCCACACCAGCTGTCCGGCGGCATGCGGCAGCGCGCCATGATCGCGATGGCGCTGGTGTTCCGGCCCGACCTGATCATCATGGACGAGCCGACGTCCGCGCTCGACGTGGTGGCCCAGCGGTCGTTGATGCGGCGGGTCAAGGCGCTGCAGGAGGAGTTCGGCTTCGCGGTCGTGTTCGTCACCCACGACATGTCGCTGGTCAGCCACTACTCCGACCGGCTGGCGATCATGTACGCCGGACAGCTGGTCGAGCTCGGCCCCACCCGCGAGGTGTTCGCACACGCCCGGCATCCCTACAGCGAGGGCCTGCTCGGCGCGTTCCCCTCCCTGCGGGGCGAACGCCGCGAGCTGACCGGCATCCCGGGCGCCCCGCCGGACCTGCGGCACCCGCCGCGCGGGTGCCGCTTCCAGCCGCGCTGCCCGAAGGTGATGGACATCTGCCGCGAGGACCCGCCGCCCTACCAGGTCGGGGCCGCCGAACTCGTCCGCTGCCATCTCTACGGACCCGACGCCGCGCCCGAACGACAGGAGCCGCGATGACCGCCGCACCGAACCCCGTCGTACGCGAGGAGCCCGGCCCGGTCCTAAGGGCCACCAACCTCACCCGCCACTTCCGCGTCGGCGGCCGGCTGGGACGCAACACCCTGCACGCCGTCGATGGTGTGGACCTCACGATCGGGCGGCGCGAGATCGTCGCCCTGGTGGGTGAGAGCGGCAGCGGCAAGAGCACGGTCGCGAGGTTGCTCGCGCTGCTGCACCCGGTGACCGCGGGCGAGATCCACTACCACGGCCGGCCGGTGGGATCGCTCCGCGGACGAAGGCAGCACCTGGACTACCGCCGCCGGGTGCAGATGGTCTTCCAGGACCCCTACAGCTCACTGAGCCCGGTCTATCCCGTCTCGCACGCGATCATGCGCTCGCTGCGGTTGCACCGCAGCGACCTGTCCGCGTCCGAGCGCACGAAGGAGGCCGAACGCCTCCTCGCGCTGGTGGGGCTCACCCCGCCCGGTGAGGTGCTGCGGAAGTACCCCCACGAGCTCAGCGGCGGCCAGCGGCAGCGCGTCGGCTTCGCGGCGGCGCTGGCCTGCCGGCCGGAGGTGATCCTGGCCGACGAGCCGGTGTCGATGCTGGACGTCTCGATTCGGATCGGGCTGCTCAACCTGATGGCCAGGCTGCGCGAGCAAGAGGACGTGTCGTTCCTCTACATCACCCACGACCTGGCCAGCGCGCGGTACGTCGCCGACCGAATGATGGTGATGTACGCCGGGCAGGTGGTGGAGAGCGGGCCGGCCGAACAGGTGCTCGCCGACCCGCGTCATCCGTACACCCAACTGCTGCTGTCGGCCGCACCGGACCCGGACGCGATGCGGGAGGAGAGCGGCCCGGACGACTACGGCGAACCGCCCCGGGTCGTCGACCCGGAGGAGGGCTGCCGGTTCAGGCCGCGTTGCCCGCTGGCGATTCCGGTGTGCGAGAACGTCACGCCACCCCTGGGTGCGCTGACCCCGGGTCACTCCGCGGCCTGCCACGTCGCGGCCATGAACGCGGGCACCCCGGCGGCACCCGCGTCGCCAACCGCGGGTTGACAAGCTGCCTCAGGGCACCGGCTGGGCCACCGGCGGGCGGGCCGGGGCGACCGGCTGCAGGATCCGCCGCCGCTCCGGGGTCAGCCGGTCCAGCAGCTCCGGTGAGTACTCGTAGTTGAACCGCGTACGCGCCCACGACGGGCCGTAGCGGTAGATGAGGACGCGGCGCTCGCCCGGGTTGGTGCGGCTGCTCCCGCCGTGCATCAGCCCGTCCACGAACAACAGCGCGTCGCCCTTCTCAAGGTGCAACGGGATCGCGCCCTCGAGGGTGTCCATCCGGTCCCCGGCCGCGTAGTCACCGGCCAGCGGGTGCGGGAAGTTCGACTTGTGGCTGCCCGGGATCACCATCGTGGGGCCGTCGCCCTCGCCCACGTCGGTGAGCGCCAGGATGATGTTGACCTGTCCGCAGCGAAAGACGCCGTTCTTGTACTGGTAGGCGCCGCGCATGGCGCCCTGGAAACCGCCGCTGTGCACCGGGTGGTGGCCACCGGAGGTGCGGATCGAGGCGATGCACTCGTCGATGAAGACGCCTTCCACGTAACACTTCTCCTCACCGGCGAAGTGCGTGACCAGGCTGACCCAGGACGGGTGGTCGATGAGCCGCTCGAACGGCTCGCCGGCCTCGACGACGTTGTGCAGTTCGAAACCGGTCTCGTCGGTGTAGTCGCGGCGCTGCGCGTTGCCCCACCACTGGCCGGGGGCGAGGTCGGGGAAGTTGTCGAACGCGTGGTTGAGGTCGGCCAGAAGCTCCGGCTCGACGGCGTTCTTCAGCACCAGGTAACCACGAAGGTCGAACAGGAAGTCGTCCAACGGGGTCGGCTGCTTTCGTTCCACGGGTCTCCACCTCTTCCGAGCACGGCTGTACGCCTGGTTCGCCACCGACCATAGGGGCGGAGGATCCGGGCGCGCCTCCAGCATCCTCCGCCCTGCTTCCCGGATCGTCCGGGCGTCCGCCATCGGACAGTCCCGTGAGGGTGCGACCTCAGAAGACGGTGTAACCGCCGTCGACGACGAGCACGGAACCGGTCATGAACGACGCCGCCGGACTGGCCAGGAACACCACGCTCGGCGCGATCTCCGAAGGTGAGGCGTACCGCTGCTGGGGCGCGTCCTCGATCCACTGCCGCCGGAACTCCGGCCGGTCCACCGGCGCCATCTCCGTCTTGACGTAGCCGGGCGCGAGCGCGTTGACCCGGATGCCGTTCGGCGCCCACTCCGCCGCCAGCGACTTCGTCAACTGGTGCACGGCCGCCTTGGACGCGTTGTAGGCGGGCTGCCACTGCGGGCGGTTGACGATCATGCCGGAAATCGAACCCACGTTGACGATCGACCCGCCACCGTTATCGGCCATGTGGCGGCCGGCCACCCGGCAGCAACGCCACAGCGCACGGACGTTGAGGTCGAACACCTGGTCCCACACCTCGTCGGTGACCTCCCACGACGGTGCGTGGAAGCACACCCCCGCGTTGTTGACGAGGATGTCCAGTCCGCCGAGTGCGGCGACGGTCTCCTCCACCGCACGGTCCACGTCGGCGGCCACGGTGATGTCCCCGGTGATCGGTACGGCACGTACGCCGATTTCGGCCAGATCCGCGGCGGCCTGCTTGTTGCGGTCGGCGTGCCGGGACACGAAGGCGACCTCTGCACCGGCCTGGGCCAAGGCGACCGTGAAGGCCCTGCCCAGGCCGCGGTTGCCGCCGGTGACCAGGGCCTTGCGACCCTCGAGGCTGAAGCTGTCGAAGACGTTCACGCGCTGTCCCTTCCGTTGGCCGGTCCGGCCCCAAAGCTATCCGGCCCGGTGCCGACCCGCCGGAGCTGCCGGTAGCGTCGGTAGCCGCAGCCGCGGCGAGTGGAGGACGGATGAGCAAGGTGGTCAGCGCGTCGGCGTACCTCGTCGACCTGGAGGTGGAGACCCCGCGCACCGACGCGGTGCAGTCGTTCGTCAAGCAGGAGACGGTGTTCGTCGAGATCACCACCGACGACGGTCACACCGGGCTCGGCTACAGCTACACGATCGGCACCGGCGGACACGCCGTCCTGGCGCTCCTGCGGCACGACCTGCTGCCGCGGCTGGTGGGCACCGAGGCCGGCGACATCGAGGCGCGGTGGAACGACCTGTACGCCCTGACCCGGGCGACCAGCATCGGCGTCATCACCGCGCTCGCACTCGCCGCGGTCGACACCGCGTTGTGGGACGTCCGCTGCCGGCGTGCCGGGGAGCCGCTGTGGCGGATGGCCGGCGGGTTCCGGCAGCAGGTGCCGGTCTACGACACCGAGGGCGGCTGGTTGCACCTGCCGACCGAGGAACTCGTCGCCGGCGCGGCCGCCTCCCGCGACGCCGGGTTGTTCGGGGTGAAGCTGAAGGTGGGCAAGCCGCGCGTCGCCGAGGACGTCGCCCGCGTCGCCGCGGTCCGGGCCGAGCTCGGCCCCGGCACGGAGATCATGGTCGATGCCAACCAGTCGTTGACAGTGGCCGGTGCGACCCGGCGGGCGCGGGCGTTCGAGGAGCTGGACGTCGCCTGGCTGGAGGAGCCGTTGCCGGCCGACGACGTGTCCGGCCACGCGTTGCTCGCCCGGGCTAGCTCGGTCCCGGTCGCGGTGGGTGAGTCGCTGTACTCCCTCGGACAGTTCCGGGGCTACCTCGAGGCGGGTGCGGCCGGGATCGTGCAGGTCGACGTGGCCCGGATCGGCGGGATCACGCCCTGGTTGAAGGTCGCTCACCTGGCCGAGGCGTTCAACGTCGCGGTGGCGCCGCACTTCCTGATGGAGCTGCACGTGAGTCTCGCCGCCGCGGTTCCCAACGGCTCCTACGTCGAGCACATCCCTCAGCTGCGGGCGATCACCACCGAGGAGCTGCGGATCGTCGACGGGCACGCGGTCGCGCCGGACGTGCCGGGGCTGGGCATCGCGTGGGACGCCGACGCCATCGACAACCGCCGGGTGGCGTGAGGTCGCCTGACGGCTGCGGCCGGCCGGTGAGTCAGCGGCGGCGGCCGACGGTGAGCACCGACATCCAGTGGCGGGTCAGCAGGCCGTCGGGGCGGGCCGCGAGCCGGCGGCGGATCTCGCCGTACAGCCGTTCCCGCTTCGCGGGCCCCATCGCGATGTGGCCGGAAAACGTGTCCAGCAAGGCGATGTACTCCTCGGCGGTGTAGCGAAGGCCCCACACGTAACGGTGCACTGCCACCGGCTCGAAGTGGCCCGACTCCTCGAACTCCGCCGAGAGGTCCGGCGCGTCCTCCGGCGGAGGCGGTGGCCACCGGTCGTCGGGCTTGTCCTCCCCGAGCTCGACGTAGACCTCCTGGATCTGTTCGAAGAACGGGTCGTACCCGGCCGGGAAGCCGTGCACGGCGTTCCATACCGCGAGGTGTCCACCCGGTCGCAGCAACTCCGCAGCCCTGGCGTACTTCACCGCCGGGTCGATCCAGGCCCAGGCGGTCGCGGCGTAGGCGAGACCGAACCGCGTCCCATCGGCCGGGCCCGGCCAGTCCTCGAAGGACGCGGTGACGACCTCGACGTCGGGGAAGGCGGCCAGGTTGTGCCGGGCCTGCTCGGCCAGCGCCGGCCCCAGCTCCACGGCGGTGATCGCGAACCCCGCCCGTGCCAGCGGCAAGGTGGCCTTGCCCGGGCCACAGCCCACCTCCAGCAGGTGGTCCGGGGGTTGCAGTCCGGTGAGGCCGAGCAGGTCGGCGTACAACTGCTCGGGATAGTCGGGACGGGCCGACTGGTACGTCACCGCCGCCTCGTCGAAGGTGGTCCGCAGCCGCCGATCGTCAGGCATCGCGCCATCATGCACCGGACCGGCCCGCGGAGCACCCCAATTAGGCGACCGTGGGCATCGCCGCGGCCGGCACCTCCAGGGTCTCCTCCCGGGCGAAGGTGAAGCCGGCGTCGACGGAGGTGACCGTCGCCAGCCCGTACGCGTCCAGTGCCTCCAGTGAGATCTCGTGCAGGCGTGGCGTCTGCGCCGCGCAGCAGTCGGACAGCACCGTGACCCCGTAGTCGTGCATGAACGCCGACCGCACCGTCGACTCCACGCAGATGTTGGTGACGACGCCGGCGAAGACGAGGTCGGTGACGCCGAGCCCGCGCAGCAGCGGGTCCAGCGACGTCCACAAGAACGCGTCGAAGCGCACCTTGTCGACCACCAGGTCGTCGGGCAGCGCGCCGAGTTCGGCGACGAGCGCCGCGTCCCAGGTGCCCGCGACCAGTCCGTCCAACTGCGCGAGGCGGGGGTTCAGCCGGGCGGCGTTGACTCCCTCGTCGGCCCGGCCGGGTCGGTAGACGTGCCGGGTGAAGATCACCGGCGCGCGGTTGCGGCGCGCGTCGGCTACCACCTCGGCGGTGGTCGCGACGGCCTGGTCCACGTCCGCGAGTTTCATCCCCACGTGCGCGAGTGATCCCTCCGGATGACAGAAGCCGTTCTGCATGTCGATGACGACGAGCGCTCTCATGGCGCCACCTTCCCCAGGTGAGTGGCAGGTTCCACGACGACTTCCTCCGGACGGTAGGAAGCCGGTGTTGCCGCGAGGTGAACTCCCGTACGCCGGGGGTTACAAGCTGAAGTCACCCGTCGTGCCGTACCCCCCAACAATCATTTGACGGTACGTCCACCGAGCCGCTACCGTCCCGGCATGCCGTCGGAGATCAAGAGCATGCGGGCCGTCGCCCATCCGGTCCGGCTGCGCATGCTGTCCCTGCTCACCGGTGCGGCCATGTCGGCCGCCGAGCTGGCCCAGGAGCTGGGCATCACCCACGCCAACGCGTCCTACCACCTGCGCCTGCTGGTGGCAGCCGGGATGCTGGAGCCGGCCGGTGAGGAGAACGTGCGCGGCGGAGTGGCCAAGCGCTACCGCTATCTCGTCCGCGCACCCGGGACGCCCGGAGCAGCGGGGTCGCCCGCGACGTCGGCCCCGACCACCACCCCGACGGCGACCGGCGAGGTCGACCTCGAGCAGCTGCCGGTCTGGCAGGCGATAGCCGACGAGCTCGTCCGGCGCGCGCACCACCAGGTCCGCACCGAGCACCCGGTGCTGCTCTCCGACGCCGAGTTGTGGGTCGAACCCGAAACCTGGCAGCGGGTGGTGGCCCTGGCCGCCGAGGCGTCCAACCTCCTGCACACCAACGCCCGCCGGGCGCGCACGTCCGGCACCATCCGGGTCAACGCGACCATGGCGCTGTTCGAGCTCGCCCAAAGGGACGCGCAGAAGAACGCCCGGAAGAACGCACAGAAGGAGCACGGGCGATGATCGACCGGCACTCGCTGGCGCCGCTGCGCCACCGACGTTTCCGCTACTTCCTCGGCGCCCGCTTCTCCACCCTGCTGGGCAGCGCGATCGCGCCGATCGCCGTGGCGTTCGCGGTGCTCGACCTCACCCACTCCCCGTCGGCCCTGGGCATGGTCCTCGCCGCCCGGACGATCCCGATGGTCGTGCTGGTGCTGTTCGGCGGAGTGCTCGCCGACCGGATCCGCCGCGACGTCGTGCTGCTCACCGCCAACCTCCTGTGCTTCGGCACCCAGTCGCTGGCGGCGATTCTGCTGCTCACCGGCACCGCCGACATCTGGCAGATCGCCGCGATCGAGGCGGTCAACGGCGCGGCCGCCGCGTTCACCTTCCCGGCGCTGCAGGGACTGATGCCGCAACTCGTGGACCGCACCGAACTCCAGCAGGCGAACGCGCTGAACGGCCTGAGCCGCAACATCACCATGATCGGCGGCGGGGCGGTGGGTGGTGCGCTGGTCGGCTTCCTCGGACCCGGTTGGGGGCTGGCCGTGGACGCGGTGACGTTCGGAGTGGCGGCGGTGCTGATCTCCCGGCTCCGGCTGGCCCGGGTCCCCCGCGAGCCTCAGCAGCGGTCCTCCACCTGGACCGACCTGCGGGTGGGCTGGCAGGAGTTCGTGTCCAGGCGCTGGGTCTGGGTGATCGTCGCGGCGTTCAGCGTGTTCAACGCGGTGACCGCGGGCGCCGTCCAGACCCTCGGACCGGTCATCGCCGACGAGACCTTCGGCCGGGTGGGCTGGGGACTGGTGCAGTCGGCGGGCGGTGTGGGCCTGGTGGTCGGCGCACTCGTCATGCTGCGCTGGCGGCCGCGCAGGCCGCTCGTGGTCGGCATGCTCGGCTGCGGGGTCGCGGTGATCGAGCTTCTGGTGCTGGGGTTGTCGCCCACCCTCGCGCCCCTGCTCGCGATCGGTTTCCTGGTCGGCGTCGGCACCGACCTGTTCGGCATCGGCTGGGAGACCGCGTTGCAGGAACACGTCCCGACCGAACGGCTGTCCCGGGTCGCCTCCTACGACATGCTGGGGTCGCTGGTCGCCGTGCCGGTCGGGCAGCTCACCGCCGGGCCGCTGGCCGCGGTGTTCGGCGCTTCCGATGTGGTGGTGGGTGGCGCCGTCGTCCTCGCGGTGGTCGTGACGCTGACCGTCGCGGACTCCTCCGTACGTGGGCTGCGCCGAACGCCCACCACTGCGCGAGTCGACACCCCGGCGTAGGCCCGCGTCTGTTCCGGGGTCACTGGTAGGAGACGAACAGCGGGGCCGGGTCGACGTCCATGGTCTGCCGCGGGGTGAACGTCGGGCTGTCCGCCCGGTAGAAGTTCTTCCATCCCCACCGGACGCCCGCCGGGGCGTCGCGGTGCAGCGTCTTCCAGGTCTCGAACTTCTGGCCGGGAGTGCCGAACCCGTCGGCGTGGATGAGGACCTGGATGTCGTCGTAGCCGGTGCGTACGTCGGACCGGTTCTTGATCATGCTCAGCTTGAACTGGTGCAGGATCAGCAGCTTCTGTGGCAGGTGGTGCGTCCGGGTGAAGTCGGCCAGCCATTCGGTCGTCCGGTTGATCTCGGCGGCCTGGACCGACCCGATCACCTTCATCGGCCGCTCGGGCGGCACGAGCCGCCACTCCGGGTCCAGCGCCAGGCCGACGTTCGGCAGCGCGAGCAGCGGGGCGTACTGCTTGGCCTGGGTCAGGAAGTCGGTGTAGCCGGGCTGCAGGTCCAGCACGACGTACAGGCCCTCCCGGTGCGCGGCGTCGACCCACGGCCGCAGCTTGCTGACCGGCGCCTCGCTGGAGTAGTTGCCGTCCGCTCCGGCGGAGGCGGAGGACACGGTGGTGATGATCTCGAAGGCGGGTACGACCTTCTCCTTGCTCAGCGGCTGGTAGTCGGCCGCGACCCGCTTGGCCCGGGCGATGGCGTCGGCGAGCGGCTGCTGCCCGAGCGAGCCGAGCGCCGAGCTGCCCGGGTGGCCGTAGAGCGCCACCATGCGCCGGCCGGGGAACAGCAGTTGGCCGCCGCCGGGCAACTGGACCCCGGTCGCGGCCACGGCAACGCGGTCGCGCAGCTGGTCGGCGGTCCCGAACGCACTGCCCAGCGCGAGGACCCGGGGCGCACCGTCCTTGGCGAGTGCGGTGATCGCACTGCCGTCGGCGCGCGGGTCGGCCGTGCTGGTCCGCACCACCCGCGCACCGCCGGCGCGCGCAGTCGCCGTGGCCGCCTGGCCTGCGGGCTGGTCGAGTGCGAGGACCACCAGATCCTTCAGAGGGGCGGGCGGTCGGATCCCGGCCACGGCGTCGCCGGACGCGTTCGGTGCCACCGTCGGCGACGGCGACGCAGCTGGATGCTGTCGCGCCCACGCCGTGGCCCTGGCACCCACCGGCAGGACCGTGCGTACCTTCAGCCGGCTCAGCTCGGCGCGCACC
Source organism: Actinopolymorpha sp. NPDC004070 (assembly GCF_040610475.1). Lineage (NCBI taxonomy): Bacteria > Bacillati > Actinomycetota > Actinomycetes > Propionibacteriales > Actinopolymorphaceae > Actinopolymorpha > Actinopolymorpha sp. NPDC004070. Next base: position 45,282 of record NZ_JBEXMJ010000014.1, read on the forward strand.
GCGTCTCCGGCCGCACTGCTTCCGGTGGCACCGCCTCCGGCCGCCGGAGTGACCAGCAGGGGTACGCCGAGCCGTTCGGCGGTCTCGGTGGCCTTGGCGAGGCCGGCCCGGTCGCCGTCGGCAACCAGGACCGCGGCCGGTGACCGCTGATAGAGAGCCCGGCTCGCGCCGAGTGCCAGCTGTGCCGCGGTCGTTCCGGCGACCACCGTGGTCGCGTCCTTCGGCACGGCGGTGACGGCCTGCACCTGCTTCGGACCCGCGTCGGCATTGCCACCCGCGTCCGCCCCCGCGCCCGCCTTCGGGCCGCCACCTGCATCGCCACGCTGCTCCGTCGCCCCCGATGTACACCCGGCGACCGCTAGCACGCCGACGAGCACGGCCATCAGCAGACGCGAGCGACTCCGGGCAGGGATCGCCCGGGCCGCGCCCGTCCACCGACCGCAGCCCCCGTTGAAGATCATGGCCCGAGCCTAACGGTCGCATGCGGTAGGCGGGCGCGCACACGCCGCCGCACCGGCCGAACGCCGACGCCTCGATTCCGGGCTCACTCCGGGCTCACTCCGGGCTCACTCCGTTGGCGCCCCGGTGATGCTCGTACCTTGCTTGGTCAGCGTGTAGTCGACGACCTCACCACTCCAGAAGTGGAACCGCAGGTGCACCACGCCGTCGTCGAGTTCGGCGAAGAACGCCGGCAGCAGCCTGATCTCGCCGGTGTCGTAGGAGGGAACGAAGGACGCACCGAACTCCTTGTAGGACGTCCAGTTCGCCGGTCCAGCGTTGCTCCCGTCGGGGTAGACGGCCTCCATCGTGGCCAGCCGGTCGCCGTTGAACGCGGTCGGGACGGCGAATGTGCCCGACGTACCCGTCGCCGCCCTCACCATCGGCCGGTCCACCACCACGACCTCGAACTTCCAGGTCGAGCCGGCGGAGAACCTCGCGGTCAGGACGGCGTTCGTGCCGTAGGCTCCGCCCTCGGTCAGCGACGCCAGCAGGCCTGCACGGAACGTCAGCCGGTCACCGTCCAGCACGTAGTACCGCCCGGCCCGCAGCACCCGGTCGGCGTACTCGATCCGGACCAGCCGGTTGCCGTTGAGGTTCAGGGTGACCGACTGGTCGGCGGGTGCCGCGCCCTTGCCCACGAACACCAGGTCGCTGCTCGCGGTGGACGAACGCGCCACCCAGCTCGTCCGCATCACGTCGTAGAGGTCGGTGTCGCGCCACCGGTAGGCGACCCGGTCGAAGTGCTGGCCGTTGTCCCACAACATCGTGGTGATGTGCCGCTGCCGGGCGTAGTAGCCGAGGTACTCGAAGAACTTCAGCTTCTCGCCCTGCTCGATCGTGCCGGTGAACTTGTCGAAACCCAACAGGCCGTACTCCCCCAACACGACCGGGATGCCGGCCGCGACCAGCGTGTCGTGCACCCGGTCGAAGGCGTCGGTCAGGTCCTGCTCAGCGGCGTCGTCGAAGCGGGTGCCACCGGCGACGTTCACGCTGAACGGGTAGTACCCGTAGTAGTGCACGGTGGCGATGATCCGGTTGTCGTGCAGCGTGTCGATGGTCTTCTTCAGTTCGTCCAGGCGGGCCTGTGACGGCGAGCCGGTGAGCGTGGGCAGCACCAGCGGCCGGTCGGCGTTGCGCCCGCCGGAGTCGCGCACGATCTGGTGGAACGACGTGTTCAGCTCGTCCAGCCACCGGAAGTACTCCGGCGCGTCGGCGTTCCAGTCGCCGGAGAAGCGCGGCTCGTTGATGCTCTCCAGCATCAGCCGGTCCGGCTTGTCCCGCAGCCGCTCGGCGATCTGCGTCCAGCCCGCGCGGTACTTCGCCAGCACCTCGTCGTGCTTCGCCGGCATCTCGATGACCCAGGTGCTCGAGTCGTGGTGCATGTTGACCATCACGTAGAAACCGGTCTGCAACGCCCAGTCCACGACCTGTTCCACCCGGTCCAGGTAGGCCGGGTCGATCGTGTAGTCGGGCGCGGGACCCATGTGCTGGAACCACGTCACCGGAATCCGGATGCTGCGGTAGCCCTGCGCCCTCAGCTTCTGCAGGAACTCCCTCGTCACCCGCGGGTTGCCCCACGACGTCTCGTCCGGGCCGGTGGAGTCGAAGGTGTTGCCGAGGTTCCATCCCGGCTGCATGGCGTCGACATAGGCCTGCAGGTCACCGGCCTGCGCTGCGTTGACCTGCGCGGCGCTGGCCTGTGCGTCACTGGCCTGCGCGTCGTTGGCTGACATGGCACGTCCCTGGGCGAGAGCGGGTCCGCCGGCGGACGACAACGCCAGGGCCAGTGCGATCGTGAACACCGCGACAAGGGCCTGCCTGGTACGTCCGAACATGCGGCACGACCTTTCCGGTGGACCTTTCCCGGACACGAACGCACCGGAGCGTAGTTACGCGTACCCGCTTGTTCCAGGGGTGACGACGTTCCGGGTCGGCCGGGTTCGGCCCTGCGCTCACACGGTCGCGGTGTCCGGGTCCTCCTCGGCCTCCACCACCAGCTCCTCCGCCCACAGCCGGCGCATCTCCGGGCAGGTTTCCAGCAGGTGCGGCAGCGGTCCGCTCCCGACGACCCGGCCGCGGTCGAGCACCACCACCTGGTCGGCGCGTTGCAGCGCCGCCTTTCGGTGGGACACCACCAGTACCGTCTCCGGCCCGCGTCCTTCCTTGGCGGCGTCGGCGATCCGGTCCCACAGCAGATGCTCGGTCTCCACGTCCAGCGCGGACGACAGGTCGTCGACCACCAGCAGGTCGGGATTGCGTACGAGAGCCCGGGCCGCGGTCGCCCGCTGCACCTGGCCGCCGGACAGCCGGACGCCGCGCGGTCCGACCACCGTCTCCAGCCCTTCGGGCATCTCGGCGAGGTCGCGCTCCAGCGCGGCCAGCCGCATCGCGCCGGCGAGGGTCTCGGCGTCGGCGGGCCAGCCCAGCAGGAGGTTCTCCTGTAGTGAGTCCGAGAACAGCCGCGGCACCTGTCCGGCGTAGGCGACCCGCCCGGGCACCAGGAACGTGCCCGGGTCGTCCACCTGTTCGTCGTTCCAGCGCACCATGCCGGAGGTGGCCGGCAGCAGACCGAGCAGCGCCCGCACCAGCGTCGTCTTGCCCGCGCCGACGGCGCCGGTGACGACGGTGAAGGATCCGCGTTCGACCCGCAGGTCGACATCACTGATCCCGCCGGCGCCGTCGTGGTGGCGTACGGTCAGCCCGCGTACCTCCAGGGAGCGCAGCCGGTCACCTGCCCCGGCCCGGTCCGGCACCTCGGTGAGCACCGGCGGGGGCTCTTCGTCGAACCACACCTGACTGTGCCGGGCCAGGTCGTCGGCGGTCTCGTGGTCGGCCATCAGCCGGGTGAGCCGCTCGGTGGCGACCGCGCCCTGGGGGATGCGGTAGAGCATCCGGCCGAGGATGCGCGGCAGCATGGTCAGCCAGCCGACGTAGCTGGTGAACAACGCCAGGTCGCCGACGGTGAAGTCGCCGCGCCGCATCGCCGGTGCGGCCAGCAGCAGCACCAGGCCGATGCTCACCTCGACGGTCGCACCGGTGACCGTGTCCAGCATGTCCATCGCCAACCGGTCCTTGACGGCGGCCTGACGTCGGCGCCGGTTGTGCGCCCGCAGCCGGTCCAGGACGGCGTTCTCCGCACCGGCGGTCTTGATCGCGAGTACGCCCGCGAACGTCTCGCCCACGAACGCCGTCACCGCCGCACCGAGCTCGCGTGCCCGGGCGTGGATGCGCCGGATCACCTCGCTCAGCACCCGGATGAGGACCACCACGACTGTCAGCGGTAGCACCAGGACCACGGTGATCACCGGGTCGATCGAGGTCATGATGGCGAACGCCCCGATGCCGAACAGCACCGCACCGATCAGGTCGACGCCGTTGTCCGTGGCGATCACGAGGTCCTCGACGTCGTCGCGGAAGCGCGACACGGCCTCACCGGAGGAGTGCGGCAGCCGGCTCGCGGCCGGGCCGCGCGCGGTGAGGATCGACCTGAGCGCGTTCGACCGCAGCATGGTGCCCGCACCGATCCACCAGTACGGCCAGATGTTCACCGCGAACCAGAACACCCCGCCACGTGCCGCCTCCGCCGCGACGAACGCCGCGCACAGCCACAGCGCGGTGTCCAGGCCGGCGGCGCTGTGGCCGCTGATCTGGTCGAACAGCCCCTTGAGGATCAGCCCGGTGAGCAGCGGTACGACGAAGAACAGCGACCACAGCAGGCCGCCCACGACGTAGCGGCGCAGGTCGAACCCCACCAGCCGGCGCATGACGAGGAGCACGCCGGACCGCCAGCTCACCGGCGGCCGGGTCGCCCGCGGCCCGGTGGTGGTCTCGGTCGGGGTGCTCATCGGCGTACTCCACTCATCACTTCGTGCTCGGGCCGGTCCGGCCTGCCAGGTCCCGGCACGGTCAGGCCCGCGGCGGCCAGCAGGTGCGCGAACCTGCTGTCGGGGTCCGCGGCCAGCGCCTCGCGCCGGCCGTACTCCACCACCCGGCCGTCGTCGACGACGGCGATCTTGTCCACCCGGGCGAGGGAGGACAACCGGTGGGCGATCAGTACGGCCGTACGGTCGGTCAGCAGCCGGTCGATCGCGCCCTCGATGTGGTGCTCGGTCGCCGGGTCGAGCCGGCTGGACGCCTCGTCCAGCACGACCAGCCCCGGGTCGGACAGGAACGCCCGGGCGAAGGCCAGCAGCTGCGCCTCGCCGGCGGACACCCCACCGCCCTGGGAGCCGAGCACGGTGTCCAGGCCGTCGGGCAGGGACGCCAGCCAGTCGCCCAGCCCGACCTCGGCGACCACCTCCCGCAGCAGGTCGTCGTCGGCGCCCTGGCGGAACATCATCAGGTTGTCGCGCACGCTGGCGGCGAACAGCTGGACGTCCTGGGTGACCACGCAGATCCGGCGATGCACCGAGGCGAGGTCGGTGTCGCGCAGGTCGACCCCGCCGAGCCGGACGCTTCCCCGGGTCGGGTCGTACAGCCGCAGCACCATCCGGGCGATCGTGGTCTTCCCGCTGCCCGTACGCCCCACCAGGCCGAGTGTCTCCCCCGGTGACAACTCGATGTTGACATCGGTAAGCACCGGCTCGTCGTCGTCGGCGTAGGCGAAGTGCACGCCGGACAGCTCCAGCCGCAGCGGCCCGGTCGCGGGCAGCGGCGTGGGGTCGGCGGGTTCGGGCAGGGTGCGTTCCTCCGCGAGCAGTCCGCCGATCCGGGCCACGCCCGCGAGCGCCTTCTGGTACTGCTGCAGCTGGTCGATGATCCGCTCGAACGGCGCCCGCACCATCTGGGTGTACTGGAACAACAGCACGGCCGTTCCCACGGTCAGCGTGCCCGACTGCTGCACCCAGGCGGCGAGCCCCAGCACGAGCGCGGTCCCGGCGGCGAACGCGAGGTTGGTGAGGGCGAACAGCCCGCCGCCGACGCGTTCGGCGCGCAGTTCGGCGCGGTAGACGTCGGCGCTGGTGCGGTGGAACCTCCTCACCACGTGCTCCCCCGCGCCGTTGGCCCGGATGTCCTCGGCCCCGGCCAGCCGCTCCTCCAGGGCGCCGAACAACGCGGCGAACTTCTCGCGTACGCGGGTCATCGCGGGCACCGCGACGCGCTGGGCGCGCACCATGAACCAGCCGATGAGGACGCAGTACGCCAGCAGGACGGCGCCGATGCGCAGGTCGACGTTGAGCACCACGACCAGCACGCCGACCAGGAGCAGCAGGCTGGCGACGACGTCGAGCAGGAACGCCACCACGAAGTCGGCCAGCGCCACCACGTCACCGTCGACGCGCTCGATCATCTCGCCCGGGGTGCGCTTGCCGTGGTAGGCCATGTCCAGGCCTAGGGCGTGCTCGGCGAGGCGTTCGCGCAGCCGGTTGGTGCCGTCCCAGGCGAGCCGGCTGGCCAGCCAGGCGGTCAGCATCCGGGCCAGCTGGCCGAACACCGCGAGCCCGAGGTATCCCACCGCGAGGAACGTGAGCTGGCCCGTGCCCGCACCGGCGATCGCGTCGTCGACGAACCTGCGGGTGAGCTGCGGCGCCAGCAGCGGCAACACGGTGGCGACCAGGATCACCACGGCCAGGGCGAGCGCCGCCCGCCGCCCGGGCCAGAGCAGGCGCAGGACGACACGACGGGGGGAGGGGGAAGTAGACATGACCGCCTCGACGCTACGAGGCGGACCGCCGCGCGGCAATTGGTTTACGGGGGAGGCGACACCCTAGGTCTTCCCCTACCGCGCGTACAACTCGGTGAGCCCTGCCACGACGTCGTCGCACTCGGGTCCCGGGCGGTCCGCCAGCGCCGCAGCCAGCCGGTCGAGGTAGTAGTGCCAGCCGGCGGCCACGTCGGTCACGTCGCCGGCCGACGCCAGCCGATGGACGAAGAGCAGGCTGGTGCCGGTGTTCTCGCCGGTGTTCTCGCCGGTGCCGCCGGTGTTCTCGTCGATGCCCTCCGGGCTGAGCGTGACCTCGACCCGCCACCGGGGCTGCCCGGGGACGGACCAGTCGACCACCAGCCGTCGCGGCGGCTCGCACTCCAGGATCTGCACCGGCTCCGGCCCCGCGCCGTCCTCGCCGGTCATCGTGAACTCCACGGTCGACCCGACGCCCCGACGTCCGGTCCAGGTGCCGATCCAGCGGGCCGAGCGATCGGACTCGGTGACGGCCGCCCACACCTCCTCGATCGGGTCCGGGTAGGTCCTGCGGAACTCCAGGCGTACTCCCGCTCCCTCGCCATCGCCTTCGGGACCACCCGGCCGAGGTCGGCATGCGTGTCGGTCATGAACGCTCCTGTTGGTCGTACGAGCCGAAGCCCCGACCATAAGGCCAGACTTAAATATCCACCACTGTCTCCTCGGCGCGTTCCACCGGCGCGTTCCACCGGCGCGTCCGGCGAAGAAGTCCGAGAAAAAGGTTCGGGCACCGTGTCGAACCGGTGCCCGGCCGTTCGAAGTGTGGTTGGAAGGTGCCCCGAAGCCCCAATCAGACAGAGGGAGATCGACATGCGGGTGATGGTTCTGGTCAAGGCGACCGACGACTCCGAGGCCGGCGTGATGCCGGAGGAACAGTTGCTGACCGAGATGGGGAAGTACAACGAGGAGCTCGTCAAGGCCGGGATCATGCTCGCCGGCGACGGGTTGCACCCGAGCTCCAGGGGTGTCCGGGTGCGCTTCTCCGGTAAGGAGCGGTCGGTGATCGACGGGCCGTTCGCCGAGACGAAGGAACTCGTCGCCGGCTACTGGCTGTGGCAGGTGCGCTCGATGGACGAGGCGGTCGAGTGGGTGAAGAGGTGCCCCAACCCGATGCTCAGCGACTCCGAGATCGAGATCCGCCCGGTGTTCGAGGCCGACGACTTCGGTGAGGCGTACACCCCCGAAGCCCGGGAGCGGGCCGAGCGCGTGCGTGCACAGACCGCCCAACAGCAGTAGTTCGACGGGTTGGGCCGGGGGGCGGGCTCGCGATCGACCGGTGACGTTCGGTCGCGGCCGCTCGCGCCCCCCCCGCGCCCGCCCCGGCATCCGGCGGCGGGCATGGTCTGATGGGGCCGTGAGGGCAGAATCCCAGCTCGCCGGCGATCGGACGGACGTCCATCGGGCGATCGAGACGGTCTGGCGGATGGAGTCCGCGAAACTGATCGCCGGGCTGGCCCGGATCGTGCGCGACGTGGGCCTGGCCGAGGAACTCGCCCAGGAGGCGCTCGTCGCCGCTTTGGAGCAGTGGCCCACCGAGGGGGTTCCGCCCAAGCCGGCCGCGTGGCTGATGACGATCGCCAAGCGGCGCGGCATCGACCGGCTGCGGCGGGAGGAACGCCGCGACCAGAAGTACGTCGAGATCGCCCGCGACCTCGACGTCGAGCAGGGCGACCACGCGGCCGAGGTGGCCGCAGCGCTCGACGATCACATCGAGGACGACCTGCTCCGGCTGATCTTCGTCGCCTGCCACCCGGTGCTGTCCACCGATGCCCGGCTGGCGATGACGTTGCGGGTGGTCGGCGGCCTGCGTACGGACGAGATCGCCCGCGCCTTCCTCGTACCGGAACCCACGATCGCCCAGCGCATCGTGCGCGCGAAACGCACCCTCGCGCAGTCCGGTGTGCCCTTTGAGATCCCCGAGGGAGCCGACCGCGCGGCCCGGCTGTCGTCGGTGCTCGAGGTGATCTACCTGATCTTCAACGAGGGGTACGCGGCGACCGCCGGCGACGACTGGCTGCGGCCGGCGCTGTGCGACGAGGCGTTGCGGTTGGGGCGGATCCTGGCCGAGCTCGCACCGGACGAGGCCGAAGTGCACGGACTGGTCGCGCTGATGGAGATCCAGGCGTCGCGGGCGAACGCGCGGGTGGACGCGTCCGGGCAACCGGTGCTGCTGCTCGACCAGGACCGCGGGCGCTGGGACCAGCTGCTCATCCGGCGGGGGCTGGCCGCACTGGAACGAGCCGACTCGCTGGACCAACCCGCCGGACCGTATGTCGTCCAGGCCGCGATCGCCGCCTGTCACGCGCGCGCCCGTACGCCGGAGGAGACCGACTGGACCCGGATCGCCGGACTGTACGGCGTACTCGCCGCGATGGTCTCCTCGCCGGTGGTCGAACTCAACCGGGCGGTCGCGGTGGGGATGGCCCGGGGACCGGCTGAGGGGCTCGCCCTGGTGGACGTGCTGGTCGCCGAAGGTGCGCTGGCGGAGTACCACCTGTTGCCGTCGGTACGCGGGGACCTGCTGGTGAAGCTGGACCGGCGGGCGGAGGCGCGGGCGGAGTTCGAGCGCGCGGCTTCCCTTACCCGCAACGAACGTGAGCGTTCCTTGCTTCTGCGCCGCGCCGCCGACTGTTCCGCCGGCTGAGCCGGGCGCGGCTGCTCTCGTCGGACGCGGCTGTCCTCAGAACGGTGGCAGGTCATCCTCGGCCGTCCTCGTACCGGCGGTAGCCGTCGCGGGTTCGACCGGCACCACGGGCTCGGTGAGCGATGGTGCCCGGCTGCTGTAGCTGCGGCCGAAGGGGTCGGTGAGGGTGTGTTCGCCGGGCCCGGTCTGCTTCAGTTTCCAGTCGCGTTCGGTTTTGGCCTTGTGGTGGCGTGGGCACAGGGGTGCGATGTTGTCCACACCGGTTTCCCCGCCGTCGGCGTACTCGGTGTTGTGGTCCAGGTGGCAGGTGGCGGCGGGTCTGCGGCACGTGGTCCACACGCACCGCTGGTCGCGGGCAGCCACCAGCTCTGCTTGGAGTCCGCGCAGGAACCTTGCCGGTATCGGATGCAAGTGGAGTAGGCGCCCCGTGACCGGATGGGTGACCCCGACGCTGAATCTGCCTTCGGGGTTGGTGAGGTTGTTCGCCACCAACCGCTCGGCCACCTCGGTGATGACGGGTCCGAACCCGCCGAGCTCACCTGGCCGGGCAGACAGCCCCATCAGCGTGGTCAGCGGGATGTTCAGCTGAATCTTGGCGCACGTTCGTATCGGCCCCCAGCTCGGCTGCGTGGAAGACCACGGCGGCGGTGGTGGTGGTGGTGGTGGTGGTGGTGGTGGTGGTGGTGGTGGTGGTGTCGAGTTGTCCGGTGGCGGGTCGGGTGGATCAGGTGGACCCGGCGGGTCGGCCGTTTCATCCGGAGGGCGGTTCTGGCGCGGGATCTGCCCCGCAGCCGAAGGCCCGTTCGTGGAAGCGGCGCTCTCACCGGTTGCGCTGCTTCCGGCAACGTTCTTCCCGGCTACGTCGCACTCCGTCGCGGTCTCCCCGGCCGAGCTGCGGTCGGCGGCAAGGTGAGCTGCGGTGTCGTGGACCGGGACGCCGGTCACCGCGGGCCCGCCGCACACCGTGCAGCTGGGAACCGGCACGGGAGAACAGTCGCCACACTCACACCAACTGTCGTGCAGATCGTGGTCGGGGAACCGGTGAACACCACAGTGCCCCTGCCCGCCCTGCTCGTCCGCCGACTGCTGACCGTCGACCTGCTCGGGGTCCGCCTGCTCGGGGTCGGTGTGTTCCTGCGGCGTCTCGTTCTCCGCGGCCCACTGCCCAGACTCGTCCGGCTCGGCCTCGCCCTGCTCAGAGCCGTCCCGCGCAGACTGCTCCCGCCCAGGCTCGTCATGTGCAGTTTCTGCTTGCGCCTGACCTGGCTCAGCGTGGTCGTCGGTCGCTGTGGGGGCGGAGCAGTCAACGATGTCGGCGGCACCGGCGAGCAGGGAGTAGGCCACGTCGGCGCGCAGTTGGCTGAGCTTGCGGGAATCACCGGAGGACTTCACCGCGCGGGCGATGGCGTCGATGTAGCCGTACGCCTCCGCCGCTTGATCGGCGGACAGTCCTCGGACGGCGAGGTCGGCGACTCCGTCGACGGCGGGCCAGATCGCGACGTTGCGCCCGGTGCGGGCGGCACGGTGTCGTTTGGCGGCGGCTTCGGGGTCGGCCCTGACCACCTCCGCCTCCACCTTCGCCCGAAGTAGTCCGCCACGCAGTTCGAGCACCTTGGGGAAGAGGGCGTCCTCGATCACACCCCACAGGTCCAGTTTGGCGTCGGTGATCCGGTCGATGATGATGCGGACCTCATTGAGCTCCAACCGCCCAGACGCCAATGCCTCACCCACCCGTGGGAGCCGGGACACGGTGGCGGCCATCCCCACGTACTGAGCCGCCCGGTAACCGGTCCACCCCAGCAACGGCTCCAGCACCACCGACGTCATCGGGTCCGGCTCGACGTTACGCTCCGCCGGGTCGCCGGGCATACCGTCGGCGGCATAGGTCAGCTCGTTCACTCCCGTCAGGCTGGCCGACTCCGCCCAGCAAACCATCCGCCGCGTCCCCTTGACGTACTCCTCCAACTCCCACCCGTTACACGCGGCCAGGTCCACCGAGGCGATCGCGGCCGCCAACTCCGGACCACCCGGCAAATCCGCGAAACCGGCAGGCAGCACCCCACGACCACCCGGGTCCCCACCCAGGTGGTCGTCGCCGAAGCCCACACCGCCGTCGCTCACGCGTTCGATTCTACCCGACAAGATCGGCTAACTCTCGCCGGAAACCGCTTGTCCACAAGGAGAATCTGCGTCAACCTCGACCTGCCTGAAGGCCAGGGCAGGCGGTCGTGGATACGTCGACTTCCTTGCTCCTGCGCCGGGCCGCCGACTGCGCCACCGGATGAGTGGCCCCAAGCCGAATCCGCGTCAACCTCACCTTGCGCGGGAGCGATAGCGGCCCACCGTCGTCCCTGCCAGCCGGTCGTAGGGCGTGCGCCCCGAACTCCGGAACACGCCGACCACATAGGTCGCGGCAAGGACGTACACAGCACCGAGCAACACCGCGTCGACGACCGGCGACCCAATCCGAAGCGTCAGGTCCCAGATTGCCGTGTGCGCGAGTTCCCATGGCAGTAGCACCTTGAGACAGTTGCGCGCTGCCGCGCGAGCGAATCCGACGCGGCCGCCCGACGTGCGGCGTACCTCCACCGCGAGCAGTCGCTTGCCGACCGTGGCGCCGTGCCGGGCCTCCTGCACCGCCAGCCACGACGTCACCGGCACACTCAGCAGCAGGCTCGCCGCAAGTTGTGCGAGCACCCGGCCGCTGACGCCGGATATCTCCGGAGCGAAGCCAAGTACCCGGGCGGTGAACCCGATCCCAACGAGGATGCCGACGTACCCGAGGATCACGGCATAGTCGAGTGCCGTCGCCGCTACCCGCCGCCACGCCGTCGACTCACCCATCGCTCCGCCCCCGTAGGTTCGTCCCGGTGTGTCCTGGCACGATACGCCGCACGCCGAGTGGCTCGGCGTCTCGGCGAGGAAGGGTGGGCGACGATGATCACTGCGGTGACGGTGCGGCCATTCGACAAGGCCACCGACTCGGACGCGGTCGGGGCGATCGACCGTTCGTTCGTCACCGACGAGGCCATGCAGGTTTCCCGCACAGCCGACGGCTTCGAACTCACCGAGGTCCGCACCGAACCGCTCACGAAGGTCTTCCCGCTCGACCTCGACCAGCAGACCGACCACGGGCAGTGGGACGCGGCCTGGGTCGCCGAGACCAACGACGACAGTTCGCCGGCGACGGTGGTCGGTTTCGCCGCCGCCCGCTTCTCCCGGTGGAACCACCGGGTCGAGCTCTATCACCTCTACGTCGACGCCGCCCACCGCGGCCGAGGCGTTGCACGCGCACTGCTGGACCACATCGACGAGGATCCGCTGATTCGCGAGCAGGGGCACTGCCTGTGGCTGGAGACCTCCCACCTGAACGTGCCCGGGGTCCGCGCCTACAAGGCACTGGGATTCGAACTCTGCGGCCTCGATCTCGAGCTCTACGGTGACCCGCCCAGCGGACCGCGGGAGATCGCGCTCTTCTTCACCCGGCCGCTGCCCCACGACGCTTTGACGAAGGATGACGCCGCGCGGCGTCGATAGGCCCATGCCAGTACCAGGAGCGATGGGCCCCAGAGGTTCAACGGGGCGTAGCAGGCGGTGAAGACGGCCGTCCATGGTCCGCTCTCCATGCTGCCCGGACCATGACCTGTCCAGACCCTCCAGAAGCCCAGTGTCCAGATCAACACGAGTGCCATCGATCCGAGCGCGGCGACGAAGAACACGACCTTCGCGTGAACCTTTCGACCACCGAAGTGCGGTACCCATAACGGAATCTCGTTCCCCAACGGCTGGACAAGTCCGAACGCGGTGAGCGCGACGACCTCCGACAGCAGACTGATCAGAGCGATGTAGACCGAGCTCCACCCGTGCGAGACCCAGAGGTGGCCAGAGGCGTCCAGCTGGCCCATGGGAAACCCGAACGCCACCGCCAGTCGCCAAAGGCCGGAGGGGAGTACCAGCAAGGGAATCGCGTGTGCCAGCTTCTTGGCCCATCGGGGCGCTGGTCGCCGTGCAACGTCGTCACAGGTCCCAACCTGGTTCCAGCTGGCGGGTGTCGTCATCCCATCACGTTCGCGGATGCGACGTGGCCGGCCATCCCTCGGCCGAGGCGCACTCGTCCCTCGATCGAGGGGTTTGCGCTGGCGCCGCAGGACCCGTTGCCGCATCCCGCCGGAGAGTTCGTGAGGGTACGCGCACCCTGGAACACCAACGCGCACTCCTGCCAGCGGAACCTTCGCAAGGACAACCTTCCGTTCGTGCGCGACAGCCCACCGCCCACCCCGGGTAGGCCCTTGATCATTTCGGGTTACTGGACTACACCTGTACGCGAATGTTCGTCAACGGAAGTGAGCCGGCTTTTCCGGACAGTCGTGACGCGTGTCCTCGACGGTGACGTGGCAGGCTGTGCCGGATGAACGACGACCGCAACGCGCTCGGCGGCGAGCTTCTCCCCTGTGGGACCGACCCGGTGACCGGCTTCTACCGGGACGGCACGTGCAGCACGGGGCCGGACGATCTCGGCAGCCACACGGTGTGCGCGGTGGTCACCAAGGAGTTCCTCGCCCAGCAACGCGAACTCGGCAACGACCTGTCCACACCGAGGCCGGAGTTCCACTTTCCCGGTCTTCGTCCCGGTGACCGCTGGTGCGTGGTGGCCGCGCGCTGGCTGCAGGCGCTGGAGGCGGGCGTCGCGCCGCCGGTCGTACTGGAGGCGACGAATGCTCAGGCCACGCAGGTCATTCCGCTGGAGACGCTGCGCAGGCACGCGGTCGACGTACCACCCGACATCCGGTCACTCACCTGAGCGAGAGGTCGGCCGCGACCGCCAGCCAGCGGGTCGCCGAACCGTCGAACGGCGGGGCGCCGGCCCGCATCAGCGCCGCCACGTCGGCACACGACCGCTGCGCGGCCTGCACGTGCCCGGCCGGGATCGCGTATCGCGCGACCTCCTCGGCCACCTCGTCCTCGTCGAGGACGGTCACCACGCCGTGGCGGTCGCGGACGACGTCGAGGGTCAGGTCGACGAACGAGATGCCGTCGGCCGACATCTCCGCGGGCGTGGAGATGTCCGCCCGCTCCGGCTCCACGTCGTCAAAGGTCCGCACCGATCCGTCCGCGCGGTAGGCACGGAAACCGACCGGTGGGGCACCCATCCGCGCCACCCACCAACGGTCGTACGGGTAGCAGAACACCTGGTCGGTCGCGTAGCGAAGGATGGTGCCGCTGGCCCGTCGGACCGGGGAACCGGCCGGGAGCACGGACCACTCGCCGTGCTCATCTCGGCCGAGTACCCGCTCGGTCCACGTGGCGTTGATCCGGTCCGGATACTTCAGCTTGCGGGCAGTCCGGTGGCTGCTCTCGGCGCGCAAGGGGTCAGCGGCCACGCAGCCGCGGCAGGACCTTCTCGGCGTAGAAGCCGAAGAACGCCTCCTGGTCCGGGCCGATCTGGTTGACGTACACCTCGCGGGCATGCTCGACGGTGTAGTGCGGCCCGTCGTGGTTGACCACCTTGCCGGTGAACAGCTTCCGCATCACCTCGATGGACTCCTCGAGCATGTCGAGGCGCGTGCTGGTGGCGGGCCACGGGTCGCCGAGGATGTGCTCGTTCAGCGCCTCACCGCTGCCCACACCGAGGGCGAACCTGCCGTCCAGCAGCACCTGACTGGTGGCCGCCGCCTGGGCGACGACCGCGGGATGGATGCGGATCGTCGGGCAGGTCACGGCGGTGGTGATCGGCAGGCTGCACACCTGGGAGATCGCGCCGATCATCGACCAGACGAACGCACTCTGCCCCTGCTCGTCGTTCCACGGGTGGTAGTGGTCGGAGATCCACAACGCCTCGAAGCCGGCTCGCTCGGCGAGCTTGGCCTGCGCCACCAGCTCCGCCGGGGTGAACTCCTCGCAGGACAGGAAATAGCCCAGGCGCATCTGGTGTCTCCTTCGTCGATGTCTTCGAAGTTCGTCGATGTGGATGGCAGGACGTTGACGCGGGCACCGGAATCCGGCACCCGCGTCCGTCTGCGCCTACTGCGACTTCAGGGCCTGGGCCAGCTCTTCCTTGGACATGCCCGCCGCACCTTGGATGCCGGCGTTGCGCGCCTGGACGAGCAACTCCTGCTTGGTCTCCTGGCCTGGCTGCTCGCCGATGTGCTTCTCCCGGCTCGCCGCGAACGCGTTGCCGAGTTCCTCACGACGCGCGTCGTCGAGTCGGTCGCGGAGGCCGGGAAGAACCTGGCTCTCCTCCTCGTCCACGTGGTGCTGCACCGCCTCGACGAACTCGTTCAGCTTCGTCTCGAAGCTCGGGTCGTGCGGGTCGGTGGCCTTCAGTTGGGCGAGGAGCTCCTCGGCCTGGGCGTGCTCTTCCTGGCTGTGCGCCACCTCGTCGGTCTCCCCGGCCTCGCCGCGTGCCACGGGGTAGACCTCGGCCTCCTCGGCCCGGGAGTGCGCCACGAACAGAGCCGACAGCTCGGGCAGTGTCAATGCCCGCTTGTCAGGTTCGTTCTGCAGGACGTCGAACAACCGCTCGACCTCGCGATGGTCTGCCATGATCAGGTCGACGACATCCGCCATGTGTGTTTCCTCTCCCCGAGATTCTCGTTATTTTGCGCGGTGGTTGGTCCGCTTCGCCATTCCACCATGCTTCCCCGCTGGTCGCTTGTCGGTCGGTGTCCGGCCGGTCCGGTCGATCAGTGGCCGGCGGACAGTGCAGGCACCAGGTCGCCCACCTCGGGTGGGACAACGACCGCGCGTCTCGTGATCGTGCACAGATCGTGCTCGGACCGTGGGTGGGTCCTACCCCACCGGCCCGGACGTATTCGCGGTGACGGGTCTCGCCGCTCAGTCCCTGCCGACCGCCTTCTCCAGCTCGGACTTGCTCATGCTGGAGCGGCCCTTGATGTTGCGCCGACGGGCCTCGCCGTACAGCTCCTGCTTGGTCCGGCCCTGGGGGCCGGTCCGGTTGCCGGAACGCTGACCACCGCGCTGCTGCGGCGACTCGTCCTTGACGGACTCCGGACTGGCCTGGTCCGACTCGCCGGACTGCGCGCGGTTCTTGTTCACCGTGCGGGCGGCGATCTCCTTGGCCCGGCCCTCACTGGCACCGCGGTCCTTGGTGGACTCCTTGACGTGTTCGTACTGACGCTCGCGTTTGGAACCCCAAGCCTTCTGTGGCATCGGAAACTCCGATCTCCGTACGTCACTTCCGTCGGGGACGTACCCCGCGTTCCCGCGATCACACGCACGCGTGGCCGGAACAGGCCAGTCAACCCCGGCTGGACAGGCCAGGGCGTGTCCTGGTCAGTTCGGCTCGGACACCTCGACACCTTCGCCGGCCAGACCGTCGAGCAACGCCCGCACGATGAGTCGCGACGAGGGCACGCCGCGTTCGGGTGCGGGCAGCGCCGCCAGCATCGGGCCGTAGTCGGCGAGGTCGTCGAAGTGCGCGGGCCAACGGGCAACGGTCGACGCGGACAGGCGCACCGTGCCGGTGACGTGCCGGCCGAGGTCGGCCCAGGTCCGCGGCGGCGTCGCTCCGGCCGAGGCGACGCCGTGCGGGAAGAGCAGCACGTCGACGTCGGTGTAAGGGTCTCCCGCGGCGGCGGCAGCGGCGAGGTGGCGGAGGACGTCGTGACGCGCGCGCTCGACCCCGAAGAACGTCCAGTACGGCACCGACGCGGACCGCTCGGCCTGCACCGGGTCGAGCATGACGAACGACTCGACCAGCATCCGGTCACCGGCGCCACCGGCCGCCCTGATCCGGCGCCGGAACAACCTCGCTACCGGCCCGGAAAGCGCCTGCGGTGAGGGGATCCGGACTCGTACGTGTGCGCGGCCGTGGCGCTCGGCCCAGTCGGCCACGTCCTCCCCGAGGGCCGGTTCGAACCCCCACTCCGCCTCCGGGCTACGGCCGTCGGGCTCGGGTGCGGCGAAGCGGCTGCGCGGTGAACCCTGCTCGCGCAGGAAGGCGGTCACCCGAGGTGATCCGTTCAGGTAGTCCGCGGCGTCAAGCCCACCTTGCGCCCCGGTCTGGAAGACGTGCCGCTCCGCCACCGTCGTCGTCGGCCAGGTGGAGGTGTCCTCCAACGTGATCACCGGGGCGCCCGGCTCCAGGCACTCGGCCAGGAACTCGACGTAGGCAGGGGGAAGCTTCGTCCACTTCAACCGGAAGTACGTCATGCCGGCGACCATCAGCCGGTCCTGGTTGCCGTCGTGCATGTGGTGCAGGACGGCGTTGGGGTTTCGGTCGAGCAGCGGCTCGGCCACCTCCCGGCCGAACTCCATCGCGCTGTGCGGATCGTCGGGATCGTTGCCGGCCCAGCGCACGGGCAACAGCGCGGTCTGCGGCAGCCAGGCCAGGCCGGCCGCGGCGTAGAGGTGCACGGCCGCGCCGTTGGACGACCCGATCACGACACCGGGATACCGGCGGCGTGGGTGACGTGGGTACTGCTCCACCACCCAGCGCGCGATCGCGTCCAGGTCGACGTCACCTAGCCGGTTCGGGCGAACAGCCTCTGCCGCCCCGCTCAGTGCGTACGCCCGCCGCCGCGGCTCGGTCGGCAGCAGGCGGGACAGCCGCACCGGCAGCGACCGGGCGATGCCCTGCCCCAGGTGGGGGAAGTCCTTTCCCTGCAGTGCCCTGGTGGTCGCACGCAGCATCGCCGACGCGGAGTCGAACGCCGCGACCGCGCGGTCCGGGCGGACGTCGCCGCTCATGCCGCACCGGCCGGAGGGCTCGGCAGTGCCAGCGGCAGCGAGGGGAGAGCGAACGACCTCATCGTCGTAGTCTGCCACCGCGGCACGGAGCGCGCCGCCCTCCGGATCAGGTGTGCTCGGCGGGGTTGTTCCAGTAGAAGGCCTCCGGGTCGTACGCCGCGGGCGTGGGGTGCTGCCACGGCGCGATCAGGCCGTTCAGCTTGAGGTTCTCCCGCGCGGGCACGTTGCCGAGATCCTGGTG
The DNA here is from genome assembly GCF_040610475.1 of Actinopolymorpha sp. NPDC004070. Lineage (NCBI taxonomy): Bacteria > Bacillati > Actinomycetota > Actinomycetes > Propionibacteriales > Actinopolymorphaceae > Actinopolymorpha > Actinopolymorpha sp. NPDC004070. The sequence continues at coordinate 63,057 of NZ_JBEXMJ010000014.1, forward strand.
GGCGAGCTCCACGCACGGGTAGTTGCCGACCACACCCATGTAGAACGGCCCCTCGGAAATGTGGATCTTGATCATTTCCCAGACACCCGCGTACCGCTTCAGCGCGTCGGTCTCCACCCGTGCCTTGTCGTAGATCTTCCACAGCCGGCTGACCGGGTGGTCCGCCGGCGGCTTCTCGCTGGGTGGGTTGCGTTTCCACGGGTCGACGTTCGCGACCTTCTTCTCCTCCGGGGTGTTGCGGATCATGTCGAAGTTCGCCCACAGCGGCCCCCAGAAGGCCGCGCTCAGCCCGTTGCCCACCGGGACCAGCAGTTCCGGGCTGACCAGGCACTCGTGCACCGGCATCGCGGGATTCATCCAGGCGGTGTAGGCCATCAGCTCACCGGCCTGCCACTTCACGCTCCACTGCGCCGGCGGGACGGGGTTGCGCATGACGTCCAGCCCGAGTGCCTTCCAGTACTTCTGCAGCAGGGCGCCCATCTTGTCGCCGTCTCCGGTGACGTCCGCGGCCTGGTCCAGCCGCAGCCGGAAGCGCCCGCCGTCGGGTAGTTCGCGTACTCCGTCGCCGTCCTTGTCCACGACACCGATCTCGTCCAGCAGCTTCTTGGCCTTCTCCACGTCGTGGGCGACGTGGGCGTCCCGCCAGGTCTCGAACGTCTTCTTGCCGGTGGGATCGGCCAGGCAGTCCGCGGCCTTCAGGCTGTAGGTGCCGGTGGTCTTGTAGCCGGTGTTGAAGAACACCGCCTTCTGCACCTCGGCCCGGTCCACACCGAGGGAGAGCGCCTGCCGGAACTTCGGCTCGTTCAGCACCTTGCGGATCGCCGGGTCCTTGTAGTTGAGGTTGAAGAAGAACAGCGAGCCGCAGCCGGAGCCGCTGTCCCAGAGAAGGACGTTCAGCTTGCTCTTCTTCGCGGCCTGCTTCAGGCCGGACACGTCCGCGAGGGAGATGTTCGCGAACGTGCCGTGCACGTAGTCGGCGTCGCCGTTCTGCACTCTCAGCTTGCTGACCTGAGGATCCTTCACCGCGGTGAACGTCAGCGTGTCGACGTAGGGAAGCTGGTCACCGTCGGGGGTCACGCACCAGTAGTACGGGTTGCGCTCCCACACCATGGTGCGGCCCTCGTGGTAGGTCTTCAACCGCCACCCGGTCATCGTCGGGCAGTCGGGGTTGATCCCGAAGTTCCGCTTGGACTCGAAGGTGTCGACCCACTTCTCGCCGAGTCCGCCGGTGTAGGCGGGGTGGTACTTCACCAGGTAGTGCTTGGGCACGATCCACGTCGGGCCGTTGCCGTTCTTCACCCAGTTGGCGATGTACGCGGCGGTGAGCGGCGCGGAGGTGCTGAACTTGATCGTGATCGTAAGGTCGTCCGGCGCGGACAACTCCGCGACCTTGTGGTCGGCCGCGATCAGCTCGGCCGGCGCCACCTCCGGATGCCGCTCGTCGACCACCATGTCCTTCCACCAGAACATGATGTCGGCAGCCGTGCACGGTTCGCCGTCGGACCAGCGCAGTCCCTTGCGCAGGTGCAGGGTCCACTCGGTCTGGTCGGCGTTGGTGTCCCAGCTCTCCGCCAGTCCCGGCCCCACGTCCATGGCGTCGTTCAGCCAGCGCAGCGGGGAGTGGCCGTACATGTACTCCTTGACCACGCTGCTGGCGGTGTCGTCCACCATGAGGCGCAGATTGCCGCCGTACTTCCCACGCCGCAGCCAGTTGTGCGGCAGGACGTACGGGTTCGCCGGGAGCCGTTCGCTCACCTTCGGCAGCGATCCCGCCTTCACCTGCTTGGCCAGCAGCGGTGACTCGGTGAACTTCGCGGGCTTCGGCAGCGCCTTGGTTCTCGACCCGCTGCCGGTGGCCGCGGACTTGGTGGGCCCGCCGTTCGCGGCCGGGGTGGCGTCGCCACCCGAGCACGCGGCCAGCATCGCCGCGCCCGCGGCGACGGCGGAACCATGGAGGAAGGCCCGGCGGCTGAACCGGGACGGGTGCTGTGCCTGCTCACTGCTCATGCGACCCCAATCAGTTCGCGCTCACGTTAGGGCGAGCGCGGGCCGCCCCGCCGGGCCCCAGGCCGGTTCCGGACGTCCGGATTCCGCCGTCGCCGAACGTCACCAGGGGTGGGGGAGAACGCAGGTGTACGTCGTCTCGTCGGCGTCGGTGTGCTGTTCCACCACCGGGCCGGGCGCCGCGTCGGTGGTGGAGCCGCCACCGAGGGACACCGACCACCTGTCCACGCCGCCGGCCAGGGCGACGTCGAGACGCAACGGGCCGCCGGCCGCGAGTTCGTTCGTACGCCAGGAGACCGAGCGCACGGCGCCGGCGTTCCCGTCGGGCCCGACCGAGCCGTCGACCGGCTCCACCACCGCCGCGAAGCTCACCCGCGGTCCGCGCGACCGGCGCAGCAGGGTCGCCTGGCGTTCGGCCGGCGGATTCGACGGCGAGGTCGCCACCAGCGCGGCCGACCCGTCGGGGTCCAGCCCCCACATCCGGGTGCCGGCGCCGTCCACCTCCCACGCCAGCTCCCACACCGCCGTCCCACCATGCTCGGCCGGCAGTCGGCGTACGTCCTCCAGGAAGTGGTACGCCTCGCCACTCGGCGGCCACGCCGGCATGTCGACGTCGGCGGTGAGGGCGGCGGGGTCCGGCGCGACCAGCGCGCCCCGGTGGTGCCAGGCCAGGTCGACCGGTTCCTCACCGGCCGTCGTGACCAGCACGACGTCAACGAAGTAGCCGTCCGGCGCGGTCTTCCACAGAACGCACCTCCGGATCGACACGCCCGCGTAGGCGGGAACGTGCACCCGCCGGGGTTCGCGCAGCCACGAACCCTGCGGCCCCCGGTCGGCGTCCGGGTCGAGCGGCCAGGACACCGCGACGTCCACCACACCTGGCCGACCCGCGTCCGGCGCGACGTGGGCGAGCAACCGGCCCTGCGCCTCCGGCTGCGACACCTCACCGATCACCACGGTGTTGTGCGCGAGCGTCTGCCGGAACCACGGCCCCTGCAGCGGCGAGTTGTACGCGGGCGACCCGGGATCGGGCGCCAGCCGGACGCCGAACGCGTGCAGGTCCAGCATCAGCTTGTCCGGGTGCCCGTGCCCGCCGCCGTGCAAGCCGTACTTGACGAGCAGGCTGCGCTCGCCGCGACCCGTACCGTCTGACAGCACCGCGTATCCGCTGGCCGGATGCACCGCCCGCCCCGGCCGAGGTGGCCAGATTCCCACGGACGCCCCGGCGTCCGTGGCACGCAGGTCCGGTCCCATCAGCAGCGACGCCTCCGACAGTCGGGGCACGCCGCGGACGTAGGCCGTGCGCAGGAACGCCGCGTCCGCCGGGTCGTTCCACAGCCCGTACGCCTGCTCGTAGTGCGCGGCGTACCCGCCGACACCGAGCGGCAGCGCGATACTGATCCAGCCGTCGTTCAGCGCCGGCAGGCTCAGGTCGGAGCGCAGCATGGTGAGCGGGGCCTCGAACGTCGAGCGCAGCCTCGGCGAGTCGAGAAAGCCCGGGTCGACATGGCGCAGCGCGAGCGCGGACGACAGGACGGCCGATAGCATGTAGAAGTGGTACGACGGCGAGCCCTCCGCCCACCAACCGTCGTCGAGGATGCCTTCCCGCAGTTGCTCGGTCAGCCCGTGCGGATGGGCGAACGCCGTGTCCAGGAAGGACTGCTCACCCAGCTGCACACCGAGCGTGGTCAGTGCGGCGAGGTGCCAGCACTCGATGTTGTGGATCTTGTGCAGGAGGTTCTCGGTGACGTGGGTGCCGATGTTGTGCAGCAGGTCGGTCTCGATCCGCTGCCGGTCGGCGGCGTCGAGGGACTCGCGTACGCCGTCGTAGGCGTAGGCGACCCCGATGCCCCACACCGCCTCCTCCAGCGACTGACCGGTGACCCGGCCGAGGCCGACGTGCTGTCCGTGCGGTGGCAGCTTCGGGTAGCGGCTCGCGTAGTCCAGCAGCAGGTCGGCCACGTGGTCGCGGTAGCGGTCCTGTCCGGTCGCCTGCCACACCAGCGCACTCGTGGTGAGGCCGCCCAGGATGTGGCCGTTCAGCACCGAACGCCAGCCGCCGTCGAACGACTCGCCCCGCCAGGTGGCACCGTCCACCGGGCAGCGGTGCCCGTGCGGGCGCACGGGGTCGAAGTCCAGCACCACGACGTGGTCCGGGCAGTAGTACGCGTGCCCCCAGCCGGCGCCGGTCTCCGCCGGCCGCAAGCCCGCCTTGACGGCCTCGTCCGCCCGGGCCAGCAGGTGCGTCCAGGCCTGGGCGAAGTCCGCGTCCCGGCTGCGTGCCCGCAGCCGGTCGTACTCCTCCCTGGTCCGTAACGGGTAACTCACGAGTTCCCCTTCCGTGCGGCCTTCTCGGCGGCCAGGCCCTTCTCCAGTTCAGACCTGATCTGGTCGCCGCCTCCGGAACGCCACCGTTTGCGCATCTCCGCCAGCGCGCTGATCGGGCGGCGCCCGGTGATGATGCCGTTGGTGTAGTCCTGCACCAGTGCCGACAGCGCATCCCCCTTGGTGAAGTACGTCGCGGAGTCGATGCCCGCGGTGGGGTCCTGCGCGAAGGCCTTCTACATCTCCTCCACCAACTGCTGCGCCCTGAGCGCGTCGCCGGGAGCGTTCGGGAAGTAGTAGCCGATCCCGGGAATCGCCATCAGGCTGAGGAAGCTCTCCGCCGCGACCTTCGGGTCGGTGGAAGCCACCGGGACGCCGGCACGGCTTCACCGACTGCCGCGAGCTACAGGTCGCCAACTGCTGCGTCGGTACGTCGGACCGGGTGGCCGACCTGAGCTTCCTGCACGTCGTGCCCGAACTCCGCGAACTCCTGTGGACCGCGCCCGCGGCGGCCGGACGCAAGGGTGTGCTGAGCACCCGCGTCGCGCCGGAAGCGGCCATGCTAGCGTTCGCCGAGATCGGCCGGCTGACCGAGGCGTTGCGCGGCGATGTCAACCGCGTGTTGCTCATGGCCAGGCTGCTGACCGTACTCGGCCATCTGGTGGGTACGGCAGCACCGGTCCGGCCGGCACCGGAGCCCCGCCCGCCCGTGGTGGAGGCGGTCGTGCGGGCCCTGGACAACGAGCCCGAGTACCCCTGGACGGTCGAGCGGCTGGCCGGACTGGTCAACCTGGATCCGGCGTACCTGCCCCGGCTGTTCCGTCAGCACCTGGGCCAACCGCCGATCAGCGACCTGGCCCGGCTGCGGATCGAACGCGCCTCGGTGCTGCTGGCGGGTACGACGCTGCGGGTGGCTCAGGTCGGTGCGGCCGTCGGCTGGCCGGACCCGAACTACTTCGCCCGCAGGTTCCGCGCGCTGTCCGGCCTGAGCCCGACCGCCTATCGGTCGCGGTGCCTGGTCTCGCCGAGCGCGGAAGGCCCGGCGTCTCAGCCGAACCGGTGAGTCTCGCCCGCGAAGTCCAGTAGGACGCGGAGCACGTCGCGGATCGAGACCACACCGACGACCGCGTCCTCCGTGCGCAGCGGAACGTGGCGTACTTCGCCGTCGCGCATCAGCTCGGCCACCCGGCGGACGCTGTCGGTGGGGCTGGCCCACATCGTGGTGGCGCCGACCAGGTTGTGCGCCTGTACCTCGTCCGGGTCGCCGTCGGCGGCCAGGGCGTGCACGACGTCGCGTTCGGAGATCATCCCCAAGGGCGAGCCCTGGTCCATCACCACCAGCGCACCGACCGCGGCGTCGGCGAGGGACACGGCGGTGACGCGCAGCGAGTCGTGTGCGTCGACGCCGGCGGCCGGCGCGCCCATGATGCGTTCGACCGGATCGTCGGGCCGCACCGGACCGGCGGCCGGTTCCGGTGCCCTCGCCGCAGGTTCCTCTCCGGCTCGCTGCCGGGGCAGCACGCGGGTGTCCGGGCCGGGATAGAGGAGGGACTCGTGCCCGTCGTCCCAGTCCACTCGATAGTGCTCGGCGTTCTCGGTACCCAGCACCTCGCATACCGTGCCCAGCCGGTTGGGCCGGTCGATCACCTCCGCCTGCACGATGATCCGGTCGCCCACTGTCGCGTGCATGGCCGCCTCACTTTCCGGTCCGGAGTGCGTGCCGGGGCTCGGCTCCCGCCCATCGGCACAGCCATCTCGGGTGCTGACTGCACCCTGTCCGGCGCCGGGTCCGGTTACCAAGGGCCGATGGTCCTCGCGCGGCGCAGCAGTGGACCGGTGGCGGCATCGATGCCCGTCGGTGGCGGCCACGTGGTGGGAAACCGCCACGCGAGCGGCACACCGGATCTCAGGATCAGGCGGGGATACTGGCAGGGTGTGGAGGTGGCGTGGCAAGCCGTCCGCACGCCCTGCCGACACTCCCCGAAGTGAGCGCCCGCCGGACAATCGCCGCGAACTGTGGGTTCCGGAGGCACGCAGGCCGAGAGCTGCGGAAACCACCCCGCCCGGTGGACCCGGCCGGGAGGGCACCTCCGCACGCGGTGACGGGGACGTCGGTCCGCGGCCGCGGACCGATCGGGGCCGGGTGCCCCCCACGCTCCGCACCTGGGTCCGAGGACACCTCGCCGTCCTTCTCGTCCTGGCGGCCGCGCTCGGCAGCGTCGTCGGCGGGGCCGTGGGCGCGGCCGCCTTCTCCAGGTTTGCCGGCGGACCTCCCGAGCCGACGGGCCGGCCGGTCGCGCTGGCAGAGGGATTGCCGCGGATCGTGGACCGGATCAGCCCGGCCGTGGTGGAGGTGCGTACGTCCTCTCTCGGCGGCCACGGCATCGGCAGCGGAATCATCCTCACGTCCAACGGCCTGGTCCTGACGAACTTCCACGTCATCTCCGGCGCGTCCCCAGCCGGCCGGATCACCGTGCAGACCGGCACCGCCGCCACGGGCGGCCCCGTCCAACCGGCTACGCTGATCGGCGCGGACCCGAAGGCCGACCTCGCGGTCATCCGGATCACCAACGCCAGCGGCCTCGTCCCGGCACCGCTGGGAAACTCCGACCGGCTGGCCGTCGGCGATCCGGTGATCGCGATGGGCGCGCCGTCGGGCCTGCAGGGCACCGCGAGCTTCGGCATCGTCAGTGCGCTGGACCGGCTGGTGCAGGTGGCCGGGCCGAGCCTGGGCCTCGCCGGCCAGGGCCCACCGGTCACCTACCGCGCGATCCAGACCGACGCCGCCCTCAGTCCGGGCAACTCCGGTGGCCCGCTCGTCGACCAGAGCGAGACCGTGATCGGCATCACCTCCGCCGTCTTCGAGGGAACCAAGGGCAGCTCCATCGGCGTCGGCTTCGCCATCCCGATCAACGACGCCGAGAAGCTCGTCCGCGCGATGGTGGTGCAGTACGGACCGAAGTGACCGATCCCCGGGCGAGCCGATCTCCGGAGGCGGAACACCGTTGTGACCACGGTCGTTCTTCCGTCCGACCACCCGTGAGAAAGGCGTCGCGATGAAGAACCGTACGGCGGCCAAGGACACCCTGTTCCGGTTGGCGACAGGCGTCCACCGGGCCGTCTTCCGCGCCACGAAGGGGCGGGTCCTCGGCAGGACGCTCGGCATGCCGGTCGTCGACCTGATCACAGTCGGGCGCCGCTCCGGCCAGGAACGCTCCACGATCCTGGCCGTCCCCGTCGTCGACGGCGACCGGCTGGTCCTGGTGGCGTCGTTCGGCGGCGACGACCGCGACCCGGCGTGGTATCTCAACCTGCGCGCGCACCCGGTCGTCCGGGTGACCGGTCTCGGCACCACCCGCACGATGCGCGCGCGGACCGCGAGCGAGGAGGAGCGCGCGGCGCTGTGGCCGCGGATCGTCAACTCCTACAAGGGATACGCCAACTACCAGACCCGCACGCGCCGGAGGATTCCGGTCGTGGTCCTCGAGCCCGCGGCGGTCGCCGACAACGCCGATGCCTGAGCTCCCCGTGGACCGCGTACGCCGGCTGGCCGCGGAGTCGCTCACCGCGGACGACCCGATCGGCTGGTTCGAGCGGTTGTATGCCGAGACGGCGAGCGCCGGCGGTTCCGAGCCGGGCGAGAAGCCCGCGATCCCGTGGGACCGCGGCACTCCGCATCCGCTGCTGGCGGCCTGGGCGCACGAGCGGGGCCTGGCGGGCGCGGGCCGGCGTGCGCTGGTGGTGGGCTGCGGCTTCGGGCGGGACGCGGAGTTCGTCGCGCGACTGGGGTACGACACCGTGGCGTTCGACGTGTCCGCGACAGCGGTCGAGGAGGCCCGGCGACGGCATCCGGCCTCGCCGGTCGGCTACGTCACCGCCGACCTGCTGGACCTGCCGGCCGACTGGGTGGGTGCGTACGACCTGGTGGTGGAGAGCATGAACGTCCAGGCACTGCCCGACCCGCCGCGCGCGGACGCCATCGCCCGGATCGGCCCGCTGGTCGCGCCGGGCGGGACGCTGCTGGTGATCGCGGTCGCCCGGGACTCCGAGGACGACCGCGTGGCCGACCGTGTGGCCGACCGTGACCAGGGTCCGCCGTGGCCGCTGAGCCGGGCCGAGATCGACGCGTTCGCGACCGGAGACCTGCGGCCGGTGCGCATCGAGCGCCTTCGCGAGGACGCCGCCGACCCGGGCCGGTGGCGGGCCGAGTTCGGTTCAGCGCCAGAAGGTAGCCGTACCTGGTGACGACGTACGCCACGACGTGACCCTGCGGAACCTCCGCTGCTGACCGGTGCCGCCGGGGCTGACGCGCGGCGTGGCGGTTCGGCCGACACGCCTCGCCGCGACCGGCGGGCGAAGGATCACTATGACCTATACAGTGCAGCTTCCAGGGTCCGCGGGACTGGGGGGCCAAGTCCGCGGCAGGAGTCGAAGGAGGCGCCGTGATCGACGACGTGACCCACCAGCTCGGCGCGGTCGACCGCACCGTCCGCAGCGGCACCCGCGACGGCGCTCCGACCCGGGTGGTGGCCATCAGCCAGACCTACGACAACGCCGTCGACGACGTGTGGGACGCGCTCACCAATCCCGCGCGGCTCCCCCGCTGGTTCCTTCCTGTCACCGGCGACCTGCGGGTCGGCGGGCGTTACCACCTCGAGGGGAACGCCTCGGGCGAGATCCTCGCGTGCACGCCGCCGTCACATCTCGCGGCCACCTGGGAGTCCGCCGAGGAGGTCACCTGGCTGGAGGTCCGGCTCACCGAGGAGGCACCGGGGCGGACCCGGCTCGACCTCGAGCACTCCGCCCACGTCGATCCCGGCCGCTGGAAGCAGTTCGGCCCGGGGGCCGTGGGCGTCGGCTGGGACCTCGCCCTGCTCGGCCTGGCCACGCACCTGTCCGGGGCCGGCGACCTCGACCCGGAGGAGGCGGCGGCCTGGCCGCTGTCGGAGGAAGGCCGGAAGTTCATCGCCTCCTCGAGCGAGCGGTGGGGCACGGCCAACGCCGCGAACGGCGAGGACGAGGCGACCGCGGCCGAGTCGGCCGCCCGCACCACCGCCTTCTACACCGGCCAGCCGCTGTAGTGAGCTCCGAGCTCCACCCGGTCCTCGACCACTGGGGACTCGAGCCCGCCGACTCGATCGAGCGCACCGAGTCCGGCACGATGAACGACACCTACGTCGTCACCACCGCGCGCCGCCGGGTCGTGCTCCGCCGCCACCGCCGCACCGACCGCAGCCAGGTCGAGTGGGAGCACGAGGTCATCGCCCATGCCCGCGCGGGTGGCGTGTCGGTGCCCGCCGCCATCACCACGCCGGACGGTGAGCTCGTCGTCGGGCACGACGGCCGGTGGTTCTCGTTGTTCACCTACGCCGACGGCGAGCAGGTCGATCGCACGCGGCTGCGGCCGGCTCATGCCCGGGCGATGGGCGCGACGCTGGCCCACATCCATCGCGCGCTGGCCGACGTGCCCGACCTCCCGCCGGCCAAGGTGAACCCCACGCCGTCCCCGGAGGAGACCCTGCGGCGGATGGCGGATCTCGCCGCGCTGATCGAACGCCGGGAGAGCTTCGACCAGTGCGACGCCTGGGCGCTGGACCGGCTGCGCAGCAAGATGGCCTTGCTCGCGTCGGAGGGCGGCCGGCTCGCGCTGCCCGAGGCGCCGGCCGGTGCGGCCCGGCTGACCCACGGCGACTACCAGGAGACCAACCTGTTCTTCACCGGTGACGGGACCGACGTACGGGTGGCCGCGGTGATCGACTGGGAGAAGGCCGAGGTGCGCTGGCCGGCCGAGGAGATCCTGCGGGCGTTCCACTACTCGCTGCTTCTCGCGCCCGGCCTCTGCTCCGCCTTCCTGGACGGCTACCGCTCGGTGAGCCCGCTCGCGATCGACGACCTCGACCTGGCCGCCGACATCCGCACGTTCGGCGACGTGCACTCCACCTGGTTGCCCGAGGAGATCTACCTGCGCGGCAACGACCGGGTACGCCAGTTCGTCCGTCCCGGGCCGTTCGTTCCGTTCAGCCGGCAGTGGCACGATCTGCGGCGGACGCTGGTCTGACATCGGCCGGAAAGCTGTTGCGGTGGCGTCGGAAGCAGTGCTTGGGTACGTGCCGATGACAGCCGAACTCGACGCACTCGTACGCCCGGCGGACTACCCGCTCTCCTCCAAGTACGACCCGGAATGGGTGCTGTCCTTGGACATGGGCCCGCATCCCCTGTGGCTGCTGGAGGATCTCGCGCGCGACCTGGACCTGCGTCCCGGGATGAGGGTGCTCGACCTCGGCTCGGGGAAGGGCGCGACGTCGGTGTTCCTAGCGCGGGAGTTCGGCGTCGAGGTCGTCGCCGCCGACCTGTGGGTCACCCCGGAGACTGCGACCGAGGTCTTCACCGCGGCCGGGGTCACCGACAAGGTACGCGCGGTTCACGCCGAGGCGCACGCCCTGCCCTTCGAGCCCGAGTCCTTCGACGCGATCGTGTGTGTCGACGCGTACGAGTACTTCGGCACAGCTGACAACTACCTCGCGTACATCCTCGGTTTCCTCAAGCCAGGTGGGCACTTCGGCGTCGCCACCCCCGCCATGACCCGCGAGATCCGCGACCTCGGCGCGATCCCGCCACACATCAGGGCGTGTGTCGGCTGGGAGGCGCTCGCCTGGCACACCGTGGACTGGTGGCGGTTCCAGTGGGAGCTCACCGACCTGGTCACCATCACCTCGGCGCGGGTGCAGCCGAGCGGGTGGAACGACTGGCTGACGTGGGGCCGGGCCGTACTGACCCGGGCCACGAACGCCGATCGGGTCGCCGTCGAGAGCGTCAACTCCATGCTGGAAGCCGACGGTGGCGAGTTCCTGACGTTCGCGCTGCTGACCGCGCGGAAGAACCCGGCGTGAGGGTCAGGTCGGCAAGGGACCGGTGAGATAGCGCTGCACCGTGGGTGCGACGGAGGCGACCAGTGCTTCGGTGTCCATCGCCACCATCGGCGGCAGCTTGAGAACGTAACGGCACATGGCGATCCCCAGCAGTTGGGAGGTCACCAGCGCGGCGCGGGCCGGCGCCTCGCCCGGGTCGGCCACCACCCGGGCCAGCGCCACCCGCACCTGCCCACCGAACACCTCGCTCAGCTTCGCCGCGGCCGCCTCGTTGGTCGCCGCCGACCGGAACGCCACCACCAGCACGCCGTCGGCGAGTTCGCCCTCCCAGCGTTCGAAGAAGTGCCGGACGAACCGCTCCCCCGCGGACTTCCGAGGACCTTCGGACAGGTCGGGCAACTGCAGGTCGATCTCGGCCGCCACCGCGAACAACCCGTCCTTGGAGCCGTAGTAGCGCATCACCATCGAGGGGTCGATGCCCGCGTCGGCGGCCACGGCCCTGATGGTGGTGCGTTCGTACCCTTCCGCCGCGAACCGGCGGCGGGCCGCCCGCAGGATCGCTTCCCGGGTCCGGTCCGAGCGTGTGGTGAAGGCCATGCCCACAAAGGTAGGCCAACAGGTGTTGGCAATCCACTCGCGCCGAGCTACCGTGAAGTCAACAAGCGTTGGCAAACATTTGTTGGACTTCTGCCGGACCCTTTGGAGGCAAACCGTGGACTCCCTCCCCCACTCCACCGACGCCCCTCTGCCCACCTCCACCGAGGTTCTCGTCGTCGGCGGCGGACCGGTCGGCCAGACCCTGGCCGTCGCCCTGCGGGCTCGCGGCGTGGACGCGACCGTCGTCGACCAGCAGGCCGGACCCGCCGACACCTCCCGGGCCGCGGTGATCCACGCCCGCACCCTGGAGGTCCTCACCGACCTCGGTGTCAACGACGAGTTGCTTCGGCTCGGCCTGGTCGCACCCCGGTTCACCGTGCGCGACCGCGACCGGACCCTGCTGTCGGTCGACTTCGGCCGGCTGCCGAGCGCTCATCCGTACACGCTGATGATTTCGCAGGACCTCACCGAACGAGTCCTGACCGACCGGCTGCGCCAACTCGGCGGCCGGGTGCACTACGGAGTCCAGGTCGTCGACGTCAAGCAGGTCACCGACCACGTCGTCGCCACCATGGAGGACGGCCGGACGGTCCGGGCTTCGTACGTCGTCGGTACGGACGGCATGCACAGCACAGTGCGCGCGCAGGCGGGCATCGGCTTCCCCGGTACGGCCTACGCCGAGTCGTTCGTGCTCGCGGACGTCCACCTGGAGTGGGATCTGCCCACCGACGAGACCCAACTCTTCTTCGACGCCGACGGCCTGCTGGTCGTGGCACCGCTGCCAGGCGGGCGGCACCGGGTCGTCGCACCCCTCGATCCCGCGCCCGAGCACCCCACGCGAGACGACGTTCAGGCCATTCTGGACGCACGCGGGCCCCAGCGAACGCCTGCGTCCGTACGGGAGGTGGTGTGGGGCTCGCGGTTCCGCGTGCACCACCGGCTGGCCGACCGCTACCACGCGGGCCGGCTGGCCCTCGCCGGCGACGCCGCCCACGTGCACAGTCCGGCCGGTGGGCAGGGAATGAACACCGGCATCCAGGACGCCGTCGCCCTGGCCGGTCACCTGAGCGCCCTGGTCGACGACGACACCCGTCAAGGAGATCTTGACGCGTACGAGGCCGAACGCCGACCGGTCGCCGCCTCCGTGCTCACGATGACCGACCGGCTGACGCGCCTCGCCACGACACGGAGCCGGCCGCTGCAGATGGTCCGTAACGCCGGACTGCGGGTCCTCGACCGGATCCCGGCCGCCCGTAACGCGGTGGCGATGAACCTCTCCGAGCTGGGCACGGACCCGAACCGGTCCCGAGCGCGGTCGTAGCCGCAGCGAAGACGCCGAGTTCGACAGGGTGGCAAGTCACCGGGGCGATTGGTTGACAATCTGGAAATTCACGCTTTACTACCTGCCATGACGATCGCACAGCAGAGATCAATTCTGGAGAGGGTGGCCCGGGGCGAGATCTCGCCCGAGGACGCCGAGCGTGAGTTGGCGGCCCTCGACCCGAGCCAGCAGCCGAGCCGGACCGACCCCTCGACGGTAGGCGAACCGGCGCCACCGAGCGACCCGCCGGTCCCCGTGGCTCCGGCTACCGTGGAGGCCGCCAGCCCGGTGCCCGTTCCGCCGGAAGCCGTCGTTCCACCCGCGCCTGTCACTCCCTCGACACCGACCGCGCCACCAGCACCCCCGACGCCGGCAGTTCCCCCCACACCCGCCGCGCCCCCGGCCATCGAACGGCCGAACACTGGTCGGTTGGGTTCCGATCGGTCGAGCCTGACGGTGCACGCCAGTCTGAACGCCGCCGGCACGATCGAGGTCGCCGGCGACAAGGAAGCCGACGACGTCTGGTTCGAGGGTCCGTACCGCGGCTCGATCGAGCGGGACGGCGACGACGTGCACGTGGAGGGCCAGGTCGGCGACGACACCCTCCTCGTCGTACCGGCCAATGCTCAGCTGCACCTCGAGCTCAACGGCGGCGACGCCCTGGTCCGCGGGCTCAGCGGATCCTTCCACGGCGAGTTCAATGTGGGCGACGTCCGGCTGGAGGCCGCGCTGACCGAAGGCGACTCCCACATCGAGGCCAACGCCGGTCGGGTCGAGGTCGTCCTCTCCCCCGAGTCCGACGTGCGCGTCGTCGTGCGATGCCCGGCGGAGTACGACATGGACCAACGCCTGAACAAGACCGGCAGGGGCGAGTACGTGCTCGGCACGGGCTCCGCAAGTCTCCACATCGACGGCAACCTCGCCGAGGTCTCGGTCAGGGTGGGCTGAGCCGATGGCGACGCGTACCCAGCAGACGCAGCACACCCAGCACACACCGCCGAGCGCCTGCCCCACCTGCCAGGCGCCACTGTCAGTCTCGGGCCTGCACTGCGACCGATGTGACACCGAGGTGCGCGGTCACTTCCGGCACTGCGAGTTCTGCGCCCTCGACGACGCCCAGCGCGACCTGCTGCGAGTGTTCCTCGCCGCCCGCGGCAACACCAAGGAGCTCGAACGCCACCTGGGCGTGAGTTATCCGACCGCACGTGCCCGGCTGGACGAACTCCTCACCGCGCTCGGCGTGGCCACCGCCCCGCCGGTCGACCGGCAGACCAGGCGGCGCCAACTGCTGGACGCGGTGGCACGCGGCGACCTCGACGTCGAGGAGGCCATGGCCGAACTCACCCAGGCTTAGGGACTGTCCGGCGATCCCACCCCGAGGGCGCTTTTCTGCGCATGCCGGGAAAGCGCGCGACGAGCATGCGCCAGGCGTTCTTACCCGCCCCGAACCCGGTGGCGCCGAGCGGACGCGGCCGGGCCGGTCGTCGTGAGCGGCGCACCGGATAATCGGTGCGCCGCCCCGCCTTGCGGGCGGACGCCCGTCGTAATCGCGACCAGGTCCTGCGGACCGCTCAGCGCTTGTTCGCCAGTAACAGCCTCGGCGTCTCCCTGGACGAGATCGCCCGCCGTGCCGGGGTCGGACCGGGCACGGTCCACCGGCACTTTCCCAGCAAGGAATCGCTGTATCTCGCCGTCGCGATCGATCAGTTGGGCCGGCACACCTTGCCCAGCTCATCCTCGACGGGCTACGCCCGAGGCCCTGACTCGCAGGATCCGTAGCGAACGTCAGGGCAGGTTGAGCTGCCAGGAGACGCCGAACCTGTCGTTCACCCAGCCGAACCTCGTGCTGAATCCGTACTCACCCAGCGGCATCAGGGTCTGCCCCTTCTCCGACAGCGTGGCGAACAGCCGGTCGAGCTCCTGCTCGTTCTCGCAGGTCACGAACAGCGAGACCGACGGGGTGAAGCCGAACGCGTGCTCGACGGGGCTGTCGATGGCCATGAACTCCTGGCCCGCCAGGGTGAACGTCGCGTGCTGCACGGTCCCCTCGGCGCCTTGGCCGTCGGCGCCGTAGCGGGTCACCGACCGGACCTCGGAGTCGGGGAACAGCGAGGTGTAGAAGGTCATCGCCTCCTCGGCCTGTCCGGTGAACATGAGGAACGTCGTGATCTTCTGTGTGCTGACGATCATGGCGAGCCGCTCTCCTCCAGGTCGAAACAACGTCTAGCCAGCGCCGGGCGACGCTGCGCGTCAGCAGCGTTTCACGCTGGACTTATATAAGTCAAGCCCTATCCATGCATCCCGGAGTACGCCGGATGGGAGCTCCGACGACGCCCCACCTCGAAGTTCAATGCGTGTCAGCGGCGACCATCCACTCGTAGTCGTGCTGACTGCTGCCAGTGGGCGCTGGGGTCGGCGGCGGCCGTATTGCGTGACATCGGCTACCTCGAGGTGGCGCTACGCAACGCCTACAACGAGGCGATCGACTCCCGCTGGCCGCCCGCGGCCAGGGTGACCGTGCGGCTGCCGCCATACAGCTGGGAGGTATCCACGTCCAGCCGGGTTCCGCCCGCGACTGGGCTCACCCGGACGCCCTCGGCCGGCGCGACCGCGGTCAGCGGCCGGCCGCGCAGCACCACCGTGATCGTGGCCCGGTCCGTGGTGGGGTCGGCGACGGCGACCTCGGTCCGTCCGTAGCGAAGCCTGTGCACCAGCACCGACGCCGGACCGTCGACCCGCACGCCCGCGACGTTGTGCGCGCCCGCACCGAAGGTGTTCACCGCGGTCAGCCCGAGCCCGGTGTGGCGGACGGCCTGCACCTGCGTGGTGTTCGCCGCCACGACGACGCGTCCCTCGCCGTAGGAACCCAACTGGCGTTCGGTGGCGTTCGGCACCAGCGCGTACGCCAGCGAGGACGGCGCGATTCCGGGCGCGTGGTCCAGGTGGACGCCGAACACCGACCTGGTCACCGGAGCGTCGGGATTGGCGGTACGCACCACCCGCAGGCTGCGGGTGACCCGCTCGGACGTGACGCGGACCGGTCCGGTGGTGTCGAGGAAGACGTACCCGACCGAGGTCCCCTGGTCGGCGTTGGCGTACCGCAGCCACGCCAGGTCGGCGGTGCCCGCGCCGGCCCACGCGCCCCCGTCCCGCCGCCGGCCGCTGATCGTGATCGTGTCCGTCGGCGCGGCGGTCCGGGAATCGACCGTGGTGAGCACCGCCCTCCCTGCCGGATCGCCCACTCCCGCGGCGAGGACGACGATCTCCTCGTCCAGCATGAACCACGACTTGCGCGCGGTGGCGTTCTGGTAGACCACGAAGTCGTCCGGCAGCAGGCCCTTCTGCTTGGCGGCGTAGGCCACGTCGTCGGACTGGATCATCGCGGCCGCGCCGTAGGCACCGAGGGTCGCACCTCCAGAGTGCCGGTTGGTGCCGCGCGGGAAGTAGACGTAGGTGTTCTGCGACTCCGACGACGCGGTGAAGTTGAGCGGGTGGTCGGGGTTGTCGTAGTACGGCGTTCCGTACAGCTCCGGGATCGTCTTCCGCTGCTGGACCGGCGAGGTGACCCCGGCCAGCGCGTACGGCGACACGGTGGTGAAGTAGTCGACGCCGTAGGCCTGACTCTGATCCTGGCCGGACAGGTAGAGGTAGTAGGCGCCGTCGCCTTGGAACCACGGCAGGAGGTTCTCGCCGTTCATGTACTCGTAGGTGCTGATCCGGTCGGAGCTGCGGGCCAGCGCGAACGCGTAGCCGGGACGCAGGTGGACGTGCCGGTCCATCGCGTTGAACGCCACGCTTCGCGAAGCGGGGTTGAGGTCCTGCGCCTCAGTCGAGTCGTCGGCGACGATGTCGGCGTACCGCGCGACACTCACCGGCGAGACGAACTTTGCCGGGTCGAGCGCGGCCCGCGACGTCTCGCGGATGAACTTCACGTAGCCCTTCAAGGCTTCGGCCGCGGCACCGTCGGCGACGCTCGACAGGTCGACGACCGCCTCGACCACGACGGCCACGTCGGCGTACCCGGTGGTGGTCCGGGAGACCGCCCGGCCCTTGACCACCTCCATCATCCAGCCCTCGAAGATCAGCGGGGCGAACCCGTTGCGCACCCAGCCTTCGACCACCGAGACGAGGTCGTCGCCGCGGACGTAGCCGGTGCCGTCGAGGATCTTCAGCGTCTGCACGACCCGTGTCAACAGGCCCTTGCCGTAGGAACCGGTGTAGGCGACCGAGTCGTGCTGGATGAACGACCCGTCGGCGTGGTAGCCGTCGGTCACACCGTGCTGGAGGTGGTACGGATCCACGGTGGCGAAGACCGTGAGCTGATCGGACAGCGCCTTGGCGACCCGGGCCTGATCGCCGAGCACCGCGCCCTGCAGGATTCGGTTGGTGGTGATGTCGGCGAGGTTCGCGCCGGTGTGGAAGCGGGAGTCGAGGTCGACGTCGCCGTCCTTGCCGTTGCGCAGATAGGCGTCCATCGACGCGACGTACGTCCGCGTGAGGTCGGGACGGTAGGCGCTCAGCTCATCGGCCAGCAGCACCAGCGTCCTGCTGACGTTGGTGGAGGTGCCGATCTCCCAGTTGAACCAGTTGCCGTAGTAACCCTTGGCCTGGTCGCCGTAGTAGTTCGCGTGCAGCCAGGCCAGGCCGTCGATCACCCGGCGCCGCACCGCGGTGTTTCCGTGCAGGTCCGACGCCGGGCCGCCCTGGACGCAGGTGGCGAGCGCGATCTCGTACAGATGCTGGAACGACGCGGTGAGGTTGGGGTCACTCGTGCCCAGCGGGACACCGGCGAACAGCTCATCGCCCGGTCCGTCGGCGCCCTTCATCGCGGCCAGCCAGGTGCGCGCGGTCCGGTCGATGCCGGCCAGCTTGGCGGCGACCTCGGGACGGTCGTTGGTCTCGGCGACGCCGGCGAAGATCGCGACGGTGTTGGCGAGCAGCCGGGCGGCGTCGGTATCCACGGCGTCCACCGCGTCTGTCTGACCGGCCGGCGCGGCGCCCGCGTCACCGGTGACGAGGGCCTGCGCTCCCGCGCGTTCGGGCATGATCGCCGTCGCCAGCCCGGCGGTCGGCAGGAGCGACAACAACTGACGGCGGCTGATCCCCATGGACACTCCTCGACGGCAGCGGCGATGCGACGGCAGAACAGCAGCAGAACGGGGATGAGACGACAGCGCGGAACTGGCGGTACGAGGTGATGCCGCCACAGTATGCACCAATCACACTGCTGGGAGTAAGCGCCGGATGACCGGCTTGGACGCCTGGTCAGCTCGTTCAGGCGGTCCGCTCAGGCCATCCGCTCAGGCCATCCGCTCAGGCCATCCGCTCAGGCCATCGCCTCAGGGAAGGCCGGGCAGGTCGGGAAGTCCCCGGCCGTTGTTGTCGTCGGTCGGCGTCGGGCTCGGGGACGGGGAGTCGGTGGGCGTCGGCGTGTCCGTCGGGGTGGGTTCCGACGTGGCCTTGGGCTCCTTCGCCACCACGATCGTCACCCGGGTCCCGGCTTCCCGGCGCGCACCGGCCTCGGGAATCTGCGACAGCACGGTGCCGGGGTCGGCGTCGGCGTTCTCCTCCCGGATCGTCCGCACCTTGAAGCCGGCGTCCTCGAGGATCGCCTTCGCCTCGCCCTCGTCCTTCTTGGTGACGTCGGGTACCTCGGTCAGCCCGGTGGAGTGGTAGATCGTCACCAGGGAGTTCTTGAGCACCAGCGAACCCTCCGGCGGGTCCACCTTGGTCACCTCGCCTCCAGGCTTGCTGGACTGCTTGTCCTCCTTGTCCCGGACGCGGAACCCGGCCTCCTCCAGCTTCGTCCGCGCCTCGGACATCTGGTCACCCACCACCTCCGGGATCCGGACCTCCGGCTTCCCGCTGGACACCGTGACGTCGACCGCGCCGCCGACGCGCACCGAGCCTCCGGGCGCGGGATCCTGGGCGATGATCTCGCCCTTCGGGGCGTCGTCACTCGGCTTGTCCGTGGTGTCGCCCAGCTTGAGGTTCTTCGCCGCCAGGATCGCCTTTGCCTGGGACTCGGTCTTGCCGAGCAGGCTGGGTGAGCTGGTGGTCTGCGCCGACTGGCCGTCGATGAGCTGGTACGCCGCGAAGGCGAGCACCCCGAGCAGGACCAGCCCCACCACGGCGAGCACCCACGGCAGCGCCCGGCGCTTCCCGTCGTCCCGGTCGTCGCGGCCGTCGCGGTCGTGCGGCGAAGGGCGCCGCTCCTCGGCGGTCTCTCCCCACCCGGGCTCGAGGTCGGCCGAGGGCGCGAACCGCGCGGTTGCGTCGGCCGGCACCGGGGCGGCCGCGGCGGCCGCCACGGTCGGCGCCTCCGCGGCGAGGACGTCCCGGCCGTCCAGCGCCCGCTGGATGTCGGCGCGCATCTGCCCCGCGCTCTGGTAGCGGTCGGCGGGGTTCTTGCGCAGGGCGTGCATCGCGATCCGGTCGGCCTCCGTCGGCACCCGGGGGGAGACCGCGGACGGCGGCCGCGGCTCCTCGCGTACGTGCTGATAGGCGACCGAGACCGGCGAGTCGCCGACGAACGGCGGCCGGCCGGTGAGGAGTTCGTACAGCAGGCAGCCGGTGGAGTAGACGTCACTGCGGGCGTCGACCTGCTCACTGCGTGCCTGCTCCGGGGAGAGGTACTGCGCGGTGCCGATCACGGCGGCGGTCTGGGTGAGCCCGGCCGAGACGTCGCTGAGCGCCCGGGCGATGCCGAAGTCCATGACCTTGACGTCGCCGGCGGGGGTGACCATCACGTTGGCCGGCTTGACGTCGCGGTGGACAATCCCGGCGCGGTGGCTGTACTCGAGGGCGTCGAGCACCTCCGCCACCACCTCGAGGGCACGCTCGGGCAGGATGGGCCGGCCCTCGTGGAGGATGTCGCGCAGCGTCCGGCCCTCGACGTACTCCATCACGATGTACGGCACCGAGACGCCGTTCAGCTCGCCCTCGCCGTTGTCGTAGACCGCGACGATCGAGTGGTGGTTGAGCGACGCGGCCGACTGCGCCTCCCGGCGGAACCTCGCCTGGAACGTCGAGTCGGTGGCGTGCTCGGGGCGCATGGTCTTCACCGCGACCCGGCGGCCCAGCCGCAGGTCGATACCCGCCCACACCACGGCCATGCCTCCGCGCCCGAGCTCCTCGTGCAGCTCGTACCGGCCACCGAGCACGCGCCGCGGCACCGTGCGCTCCGCGTCGCCGGTGGGGCCGTCGGGGCCGGGCTGTGCCCGGTCGTTGGGGGTCATCCTCGCTGTCCGATCATCGACGTCACTGTGTGCTTCGGCGTGTCTCGTCACCGAGAGCAGTTGGTCATCCGCCCAGCGCGGCCCCCGTCGTACGAGCGGTGAAGCGGGGCCATGCCGCCGTACGCTCTGTGTGCCGCCGGAAAGTCTAGGTGAGCGAGCCGCCGAGCACGACCAACCCCCTTGCGGACCGCCCGTGACCGGGGTCGGCGTCCCGGGCTGGGCGCACGGCGGGGATCTCGGTAGAGTCCGCCGGACCTCGTGACCGAACCCTGTGGAGGACGGAAGCAATGGGCCTGGGATCCGGCATCTTTCTGATCGTGATCGGGGCAATCCTGTACGGCGCGGTCGACGTCGATCTTCCCTACGTCGACGACGACGCGCTCGGGCTGATCCTGTTGCTGGCCGGCCTGGCCGTCGTGATCGTGGCGGCGGTCCTGCGTGCGGACCGCCCCGAGGCAGGGGTGGGGACCGGCATCCTGCTGATCGCCGCCGGCGCCGTTCTGTACTTCGCGGTCGACGCGGACCTCCCGTACATCGCCGACGACGCGATGGGCGCGATCCTGATGGCCGCCGGTGCGATCGCGATCGGCGCGACCGCGGCCATGAGCCGCCGCCGGACGCCGAGCCGAAGGTCTGTGGACGGCTACTACCGGCCCTGATCCGACCACTCCGACAGCCCCACAGCCCCGCTGCGGGCGAGGCGACCCGCACCTTCGGGTGGGGGTCCGGCGCGACCTTCGGACGATGTGGCGGGCGTAGCACTCCGTCAGAGTGAGCTTCATGATCACCACGACTCTTCGGCGCGCCGCCGTCACCGCCTGCGTCGGCCTGGCGAGCCTGGGCCTCCTCGCCCCCGGCCCCGCCCGGGCAGGGACTCCGGCCCACCAGGCGGACCCACCGCACGCTCCGTCCCTCACCCTCCCCCGCCCGACCGGTCCGTACGGCGTGGGAACCGACACCCTGCACCTCGTCGACGCCGGCCGAACGGATCCGTGGGTGCCCGAGTCGGGTCCGCGGGAACTCATGGTCTCGATGTACTACCCAACGCGACGGGGCTCGGGGACTACTCCCGCGCGGTACGTCACACCCCGGGAGTCCGAGCTGATCCTGCGAAGCCAGGGCATCACCGACGTACCCGCGGACATCCTGAGCAGCGTCCACACGTACGCCCGTTCCGGCGCGGCGCCCCGGGCCGGCCGGCACACCTACCCGCTGGTCGTCCTCTCCCCCGGCTTCAGCTTTCCGCGGACCTCGCTGACGGCCCTGGCGGAGGATCTCGCGAGCAGCGGCTACGTCGTCGCCACGGTGGAGCACACGTACGAGTCGGTGGCCACGACCTTCCCGGACGGTCACGTCACCACCTGCGTGGCATGTGAGAGGGAGGACCTGGATCCGCGGCAGGTCGTCCTGGGACGGGCCGCCGACGTCTCGTTCGCCCTGGACGAACTCGTCGGCCCGCACCCGGCCTGGCCGCTCTCCGGGCTGATCGACCCCTCGCGGATCGGGATGGCCGGCCACTCCATCGGCGGCGCGTCCGGCGGGACCACCGCGGCCCGCGACCCACGCGTGCGGGCAGTGGTGAACCTGGACGGCACGCAGTTCGATCCGCTGCCCGAGAGCGGCTTGGACGTGCCGTTCTTGTTCGTGGGAACCGAGGACGGTCACTCGCCGGGAGGTGCGGACACCACCTGGGACCGGGACTGGCGGCGGCTGACCGGATGGAAGCGGTGGATCACCGTCGGCGGCGCAGTGCACTTCTCGTTCACCGACTACGCGACGCTGGCCGACCAGCTCGGCCTCGACCTCGGGCAGACGGTCGCCGGAGACCGCGCGGTACGGATCACGAACGAGTACGTCGGTGCGTTCTTCGACCAGCACCTGCGCGGGCGGCATCGACCGCTGCTCGACGGCCCGTCGCGGAGATACCCCGAGGTGCGCTTCCGGCCGTGACGTCCTTCAGCGTCAACGAAGCGTTGACATGATCACCGGGTCGTACGACAGGCCCCATCCGTACGAATACAACGTCACGTCGGGATCGGCCGCGGTCGGGATGGAGACCGGCAGCTTCCCGCGCGGGTTCACCTCACCGAACAGCACCCGCGCACAGGCCTTCGACGTCACCGCGTTCCCTGCGTAACCGGCGAGGTAGGTCGTCACCTCGGTGAAATGGGCGACGTCGTACGGCGCGGAGATGGCGATCGCGATCACCGGGGTGCCGGTGGCGACGAGTTCTGCAGGGCCGTCGCACCGCTGCCGGTGACCAGGACGGTGCTCACGTCGTCCGACAGCGGGAGCAGGTCGGCTTCGTTCTTGACAAGGGTGATCGCCTGGTCGGCGATCTCGTCGGCGCGTGCGAGGTGGGCGGGGGTTCCCACGACCTCGTTCACCTCGTTCTCGTCGACGAACGGGTCGCACACGATTCCGGAACCGAACTTCCAGCGCAGGATCCGGCACAGCGACTCGTCCAGCCGCTGTTCGCCGATCTCGCCGTCGCGCACCGCCCCCAGCACCGCGTTGTACGCGACGTCCATCAGCGGCGGCATCAGCAGCAGGTCGACACCGGCCTTGAGGGCGAGCACCGGAACCCGCGCGTCGCCGTACTTCTGGCGTACGCCCGCCATGGTGAGCGCGTCGGTGATGACCAGCCCGTCGAAGCCGAGCTGGTCACGCAGCAGCCCGGTGACGATCGGGTACGACAGCGTCGCGGGGTCACCGGACGGGTCGAGCGCGGGGAACAGTACCGAGAACGAACGCCAGCCGTCCGGCGGAACCCGAGGAGGGTGTGGTCTGCATGCGTTCCTCATTGAACGCGGCGCCCACCCCGGAAACCGACCCTGCGTTCGCAGCAGACATACCTGCGACACTTCCCGCGCCGCCGGCCCGATTGTCAATGCGTTGTTGACATTGCGAAACCGCTGGTGGCCTATGCCCCGACAATGCGCACGACCCGAATCTGGTGAGCCGCGTCTGCCGAACCGCGTCAGACCCGGGTCGCCAGCAGGTAGCACTGCTGGGTCGGCTCCCAGCCCTCCGGCTCCCGGATCACCCTGGCGCGCAACTGGAAGCCGTTGTCCTCGAGATCCCTGATCACCCGGTCCGGGCTCAGCCGGTAGATGTCGTACGTCACCTCGTGGCCGTAGGCCTGCTCCCGCCGGATCCCCTCGTCCTCACCCATCTGGAAGCCGAGCAGCAGCCGCCCGCCGGGCCGCAGCACCCGGGCGAACTCGGCGAACACCTCCCCCTGTGAGGCGGGCGGGGTATGGATGACGGAGTACCACCCGAGGGCCCCGGCCAGTTCGCCGTCGGGGAGGTCCAGCGCGGTGATCGTGCCCACAGCGAACCGCAGCCCGGGGTGGTCCCGGCGCGCCTGCGCCACCATCCCCGGCGACAGGTCGATGCCGAACGCGTCGAGGTCGAGCGTGGCCAGGTGCGCGGTGACCCGGCCGGGTCCGCAGCCGAGGTCGCCCACCGGTCCGCCGCCGTCGGCCCGGACGAGTTCGGCGAAGGCCGCGAGCATCGCCCGCTCCAGCGGCTTGCCGGCCAGCTCGTCCCGTAGCAGCTCGGCGTAGTCGACGGCCACGGTGTCGTAGGCGGTCCGGGTGACGTTCAGGTGGGGGGCTTCGACGTCGGTCACCCGCCCGACCGTACTGTCTACCCCGGACCGACCCACTGTCGCCGCCGCTCCGCCGGCACCGCGGCGCGGTCCCCGGAGCCCGCCCGCCGCGCACCGATCTCGCCCGGCCGAGCGCGGCCATTTGTGCGGATCGGACAAATCCGAGCGGCCGACTCCGTGGGCTGCCGCGCTGATGAGGCGTGAACGACTTGGCAAAGTGGCGGATAGTGGAGCTTCACGGAGAAGGGGTGCGCTGATGACTGCTGGCAACGAGGCCGTTCTGGTGACCGGACTCGGCGCGACGACACCGCTCGGCGGGGACGTCGACTCGACCTGGGCGGCCATGCTCGCGGGCGAGTCGGGGATCACTCCGCTCGAGGCGGAGTGGGCTGCCGACCTCCCGGTGCGGATGGCGGGCAGGTTGAAGGTCGACCCCAGCGAGGTCATGGGGCGGGTTGAGGCCCGGCGGCTGGACCGCTGCGAGCAGATCGCCCTGATCGCCGCCCGGCAGGCCTGGGAGCACGCCGGCCGGCCCGAGGTCGAGCCGGAGCGGCTGGCGGTGGCGATCGGTACCGGCATCGGCGGGGTGCTCACCACCCTCGGCCAGGACGACGTACTGGAGACCTCGGGCGTACGCCGGGTCTCCCCCCACACGGTGCCGATGCTGATGCCGAACGGCCCCGCCGCGTACGTCAGCATGGAGTTCGGCGCCCGCGGCGGCGCGCACACCCCGGTCAGCGCCTGCGCGTCCGGTGCGGAGGCGATCGCCCTCGGGCTCGACCTGATCCGGCTCGGTCGCGCCGACGTGGTGATCGCGGGTGGTACGGAAGCCTGCATCAGCGCGCTGCCGCTGGTCGGGTTCGCCAACGCGCGCGCCCACTCGATGCGCAACGACGCACCGCAGGAGGCGTCGCGCCCGTTCGACGTCGACCGGGACGGCTTCGTCTTCGCCGAGGGTGCCGCCGTGATCGTCCTCGAACGCGCCGACTTCGCCAGGGCTCGGTCCGCGCGCGTGCACGCCGCCCTCGCCGGGTCCGGCCTCACCTCCGACGCCGGCCACATCACCGCCGGCAGCCAGGAGGGCCAGGCCCGCGCGATCCGGATGGCGGTGAAGGCCGCCGGCGTGGCCCCGGAGGAGATCGGGCTCGTCCACGCGCACGCGACGTCCACGCCGATCGGTGACATCACCGAGGCCGGCTCGGTCACCGAGGCGATCGGTCCCCACCCGGCCGTGACCGCCACGAAGTCGATGACCGGCCACACGTTCGGGGCCGCGGGCGCGATCGGTGCGATGGCGTCGATCCTGGCCCTGCGCGACCAGGTCGTTCCCCCGACGATCAACCTCCACCAGCTCGACCCGGCGGTGAAGCTCGACGTGGTGTCCGGCGAGGCGCGGAAGATGCAGCTGAACGCCGCACTGGCCAACTCGTTCGGCTTCGGCGGCCACAACGCGGCCCTGGTGTTCACGACCGCGCAGTGATCCGGCCCGCGCTGACCTGGTCCGACCCGCGCACTGACCCCCGTTCGCCGACCGGCGACGGGGGTCAGTCCGTCGCGACCGGGTGGTCGCTCGCGCTCCTGCGGAGTACGCAGAACTCGTTGCCCTCGGGATCGGCGAGCACGGCCCAGCCGTGGTCCACGCCGCTGCGGCGGTCGGTGACCATGGTCGCCCCCACCTCGAGCAGGCGCTTGACCTCCGTGTCGGGGTCGCCCGCGGGGCGAAGGCACACGTGGACGCGGTTCTTCACCGTCTTCGGTTCGGGAACGCGGCAGAAGAAGAGGGTCGGCCCGAACGGCTGGGCGATGCTGGCCTCGGGGTCACCGGGAAAGTCGTCCGCGGCCACCGGATGGCCGGTGACCTTGCTCCAGAACTGCGCCAGTCCGAACGGGTCGGCACAGTCGAACACGATGTTGTGCACGAGGGCGGTCATCAGACCTTTATAACACCGCGTGTCAGCGCGGCTCCAGACCGTGCAGGGCATCGGCGAGCGCGTCGGAGACTTTGTCCACCACGGCCCCCTGGTCCGCCTGTGCCGCCGATCTCGTCGAAGCCCTCGGCACGGAGCATGTCCACCAGTTCCGGCCCGCGAGGACGGCACCACCGAGGACTCCCGGAGGCCTTGTCCCGCGGGCCCGCATCAGTGTCAATGCCTAGTTGCGGACACCGTCACCCGTGTCAGAGCATCCGGCGCATGCAGGTTCGCGGCCATCGGTCCAGACCATGGGCCGCCTCACGTTCGCGGATCCTCCGCAGACCAGGGGTGAGGTCGCCGTCGTCCATGAACACGAAGCCGCAGCGTAGGTAGTAAGGCGCGTTCCACGGTACGTCGGTGAACGTGGTGAGGGTGAGCGCGAGTACCCCCTCGCCGGTCGCGTAGGCGGCGAGATGGTCCACCAGTGAACCGGCCGACACCTCGACGCGCGCTCTCCGGATGCACCGAGACCTGCTCGACGTGCAGGTTGCCGTCAACGCGGTCGGCGATCAGGTAGGCGACCGGAGAGTCGGTGTCGGTGTCGGTGCTGTCGGTCGCGACCCAGGCCAGGCCGGCGTCGTGGTAGCGGGCGAGCTCGCCGAGCGAGAGCGGCTCGTCGTCGGCGACCTCCGGCATGCCGATGTCCCGGAAGCTCTGGCCGGCCGCTCTCTCGATCGCCTGGAGGAGGGGCAACTCCTCCAGGCGGACAGCTCGGATGCGCACGGGGTGCATTGTCCTCAGTGCACGGCTCGGTGCCACCGAATGAAACTTCAGAACGGCGTTCCGCATACCGTGCGGGCGATTTCCACGAGGAGTTCGGCAACCCGATCCGGGGCGGCCTCCATCGCCGTGTGCACGGTGGGCAGGTCGTACACGCGCCAGTTGCCGCCGAGCCCGGCGGCGATCGGGTCGAAGATCTCTCCGGTCTCCTGGTTGGCCGTGCACTGGATGAAGCTGCACGGCAAGCCCGCACCGACCGGCCGGGTGAGGCGTACCGGCTCCTCGAAGCAACGCAGCGGATGGTCGGTCCACCGCGGGTTCATCCACCGGAGGTTCTCCTCCGTGGACGCCGTACGCCACTCCTCCTCCAGCGGGATGCGCCAGCCGTCACCCTCGCGCCGGGCAAGCTCGCGGTTGTGCCGGCCGCCACCCGGCGGCACCAGGTCGTGCAGCGACTGCCCGTCGTGCGGGACGAAGGCGTCAAGATAGACGAGTTGGGCAAGGCGTTCGGGCACCCGGTCGCACACACCGGTGACGACCATGCCGCCGTAGCTGTGCCCGACGAGCACGACGTCGGTGAGGTCGTCGTACTCCAGCACCCGGACGATGTCCTCGACATGCGTGCCGAGCCCGACCTCCGGCGACGCCAGGTGTGCCCGCTCACCGAGCCCGGTGAGCGTGGGCGTACGCACGTCGTGTCCCTGCGACCGCAGCGCCGACGCGACGTGCTTCCAGATCCAGCCGCCACACCACGCGCCGTGGACGAGTACGAACGACGTCACAGCTCCCCTCCCCTTGGGTATGCCGCCGACCCCATCGGATCGCTGTCAAGCGCTAGTTGCGCTTGCAGACCATCAGGAGGTTGCCGTCGGGGTCACGGAACTGCAGGAACGACACACTGCCGATGTCCTCGATGTCGCTTTCGACCTTGACGTCGTTGGCCTGCAGGTGCGCGAGGCACGCCTCCAGGTCGGTCGACCACCAGAAGAATCGCGGCGGGCCGGCGATGTCGAAGTCCGGCTTGTTGGCGTCCAGTGCGAGCCCCACCTCGCCGGTGGTCGGCAGGTCGTAGATGGTGTCCTCGTGCGAGGCCTCCCCTACGGGCAGGCCCAGCAGCGCGGAGTACCACTCGATCGACCGCCGCATGTCCCGCACCGGGATGAACACCATGCCTACGCGGTTCTCGATCGGGGAACCTGCAGGCCGGTCGGTCGCGGGCGTGCTCATGCGTCCTCCTTGACACCGCATCCGGTGCCGTCGTCACGAAGAAGTGGGTGCGATCGGGAGGAGCGTAACCGGTGATCGGCGACCACGCGTGTCACGGCTCCGGCGAGATTCTGGCGAGGAGATTCTCCAGAGACCGGCGTACGGCGGTCACCACGTCCGGCCGGCGCCGGAATCCCCACACTGTAAGGGATCCCTGCCACTGGGAGACCACGAGTTCACCGAGGCCGCGTACGCCACCAGGGATGCCCCCGCCCACGTCCGCCAGCCGTTCCTCGACGGCTGCGGCGAGGGTGTCAAGCCAGGCTTGCCCACGGGCGCGCAGCACCGGATCGCGCAGATCCTCACGGAGCAGCATCAACTGGTCGGCGTACTCGTCCGCGTCCCTATCGCCGTCAGCGCCGTCAGCGCCGTCGGAGCCCGCGGTGTCCACGGCGTCGTACTGCCCACTCAGTCGTACGAGCAGGTCGACGACTCCGGCCGCTCCCGACGGCGCCTCGGCACAGGCCCGTGCGGTCTGCTCGTCGAGCCGGTCCCAGGCGAGCAGCAAGGCCGCCCGCAGGAGATCGGCCCTCGACCCGAACCGCTGCACCAGGGTCGACGCCGCGAGGTCGACGCGGGCTGCCAGTGAGCCGAAGGACAGCGCGTCCGGTCCGGAGGCGCGCACGATCGACAGCGCGGCGGCCAGGAGCGCTTCGTCGGGGACTGTTCGCTTGCGGGGCACGGCACCCATCCTATATAAACGAACGGTCGGTCACATACGTGGGGCAGGGAGGAACGATCTCATGAACGCACCGAACGGCAGCCGCGCACTGGACGGCAGGGTCGCGCTGGTCGCCGGCGGCACCCGCGGCGCCGGCCGCGGCATCGCGGTGGAGCTCGGCGCGGCCGGCGCGCACGTCTACGTCACCGGACGCAGCACCCGCGAACGCAGGTCGGAGTACAACCGGCCGGAGACGATCGAGGAGACCGCCGAGCTCGTCACCGCCGCCGGCGGGACCGCCACCGCCGTGGCCGTGGACCACCAGCAGCCGGACCAGGTGGCCGACCTCGTACGCCGGATCGAGCAGGAGTCGGGCCGGCTGGACATCCTGGTCAACGACATCTGGGGCGGGGAGCAGTTGTTCGACTGGGACGCGAAGCTGTGGGACCACGACCTGGACAACGGCCTGCGGCTGCTTCGCCTGGCCGTGGAGACACACCTGATCACCAGCCACCACGCCCTTCCGCTGCTCACCCGTAAGCCGGGCGGGCTCGTGGTGGAGATGACCGACGGGACGTACGACTACAACTCCCGGACCTACCGCGTGTCGGCCTTCTACGACCTGGCGAAGTGGTCGGTGCTGCGCCTGGCCTGGAGCCAGGGCAAGGAACTCGCCGAGCGCGGCTGCACGGCGGTGGCGCTCACGCCGGGCTGGCTGCGCTCGGAGATGATGCTCGAGCACTACGGCGTCACCGAGGACACCTGGCGAGAGGTCCTCGACCGGCCGGTCCAGCCGCCGCTCCCCGACCCGGGACACTTCGGCATCTCCGAGACCCCGCGCTTCGTAGGCAGGGCGGTCGCCGCGCTGGCAGCCGACCCGGACGTCGCCCGGTGGAACCAGGCGTCGCTGTCGTCCGGGCAGCTGGCGAAGGAGTACGGCTTCACCGACCTGGACGGCAGCAGCCCGGACGCGTGGCGCTACATCGTCGAGGTCCAGGACCCGGGGAAGCCGCCGGCAGCGCACCTGTACCGCTGACCTGTCCCACCACACCGCACCGTTTGCCAGGTGATCATCCGGGTAGGGCCGGGCCATGCAGATTCAGAAGAGTCAGGTCGTGGACTTCCTCAAGCAGCACGGGCAGAGCGACAAGGCAGAGGCCGTCGCACAGCACCTTCCGGACACCATCGACACCGACAAGCATGCGGACCAGCTGAAGCAGCACGGGGTCGACCCGAGCCAGCTCACCCAGGGCGGTCTCGGCGACGCGGCGAAGGACGTCGGCGGCAAGCTCGGTCTGTGACCGCGCCGCTTTCGTCCGACCTGCTTTCCCGGCCCGCGTCCGACCTGCTTCGCCGGACGTGGGCCGGGGCAGGATCCCGGACGTGCAGACCGCTGAGATCTACATCCAGGCGTTCGTAGCCGTTCTGGTTCTGGTGGACTACACCGGCGTCTGGGTGGCATCCGGTCGTTCTACACCACCGGCTGACCCGACCCGGCGACACACATGCCCCGGCTAGGGTGATCACCATGGCAGACGTCGAGGTTGCTCTGGTGATACTGACCGACCGGCGCGGGCGGATCGTCATGCAGCACCGGACCGACGACGCGCCCACCGATCCCGGCCTGTGGACCGTTCCCGGCGGGATGATCGAGCCCGGTGAGGACCCCGAGGTCGCCGTCCACCGGGAGTTGCTGGAGGAGACCGGACTCCGGTGCCCCACACTGTCGCTGGAACGCGTGATCGAGCGACGGTTCCACGGCCGGCCGGTGCGCTACCACGTGTTCACGGGAACCACCGACGCCACGGACGATGACATCGTGCTCGGCGAGGGCCAGGCGATGGTCTTCGTGGCCCGGGACGAGGTCGGCCGCAAGGATCTGTCGCCGATCGCCCGGGAGGTGCTGACCGACCGCCTGCACGCGCCGGACGGCGCCGGCTCCGCTGTCGCCGCGGTGGCGCGGCAGCTGACCGAGGAGATTCCCCGGCTGCTCGCCGAGCAGGACCTCCCCGGCATGGCGGTCGGCATCTGTGACCGGTCGGGCATCCGATGGTCGGCCGGCTTCGGCGTTCGGGCTCGCGGCGGGAGGGAGCCTGTGTCCAGCCAGACGGTGTTCAGCATCCAGTCGGGTTCGAAGATGTACACCGCGACCGCCGTGATGCTCGCCGTCCAACGCGGGCTGGTCGACCTCGACACACCGATCACGGCGTACCTCCCGGACTTCACCGTGCACAGCCGCTGGGAGTCCGAACCCCAGCAGCGGATGACGTTGCGGCACCTGCTCTCCCACACCGCGGGCTTCACCCACGAGGCACCGCTGGGCAGCAACTTCGACGACCGCGACACCTCGTTCGAGGAGCACTGCCGGAGCATCAGCGCCACCTGGCTGCGGTTTCCCGTCGGCCACCACTACGAGTACTCCAACCTCGGGATCGACCTGGCGGCGCTGATCGTGCAGCAGGTCACCGGGGTGGCGTTCCACGAGTTCGTACGTACGGAAATCCTGCGTCCGCTGGGACTGCTCCGCACCAGCCTCGACCACGGGGTGATCGCCCGCGACCCCGACCGGGCGGTCGGGCACTCCACCGTCGGCAGCCGGATCCCGGTGCGGGTGCCGATGGTCGGTGCGGGTGGTGCGTACACCAACGTCGTCGACGCCCTGCGGTATCTGCACTTCCACCTCACCGGCGGTCGGGGCGTGCTGCGGCCGGAGCTGCTGGATCAGATGTACCAGATCCCGAATCCCCTTCCAGGGCAGCGTTTCGGCTACGGGCTGGGCGTCTCGGTCAGCCGCTGGAACGGCCGCCGGGTCCTCAACCACGGCGGCAGCGGCTTCGGTTTCCAGTCCGACATGGCCTGGGACCCCGACGCCGGGATCGGGGTGGTGATGCTCACCAACACCGACCAGCCGTTGAAGACCCGCCTGGCCATGGGGATGGTGGCCGACCTCACCGGCAGCGACCCGTACGTCCCGCCACCTCCGCCAGCAGCGACCGGCGTCGACCGCGAGGCCCTGGCGATGATGGCCGGTGAGTACGTCGGCCGCGGCTTCAGCGTCGTGCGGATCGGCGTCGACGGGGACCGGGTCTCTTTGGAGCGCGGCGGAGCCCGGCAGCCGCTGCGAGTGATCGGCGCAGACGAGCTCGTGGCCGAGGACGACGGCTACCAGCGGTTCCGCTTGCTCGGCCACGACGGCGGCCCCGGTCACGACTATCTCGTCAGTGCCGACGACGGCAGCACCTACTACCGCAACGACGCTCCGTCGCTGGGTGACGACGCCCTCGTGACTTCGTACGGCATCGACTACATGGGTACGCGAATCGGGAGGCTGCAACTGCGCCGTTCCGGCGTGGATGCCACCCTGATCGGCGACGGCGACGAGTTCGGCTTTCCGCCGCTGCGGCTCACCGAGCACGCGACCGGGCTGTACTTCTGCGCGATGGGCGAGGCGCTGGACCTGACCGGTGAGCGGCCCACGTACGCCAACATCGCCCTCCACCCCGAGGGCCCGAGCTGACGTGAGCTGACCGGCGACCGTCCTGGGCGGTATGTCCCTCCTGGCCGACCGGGACGCCGGCCACCGAGAACGAGGCGGCCGTTCGGCGTATGGTGGCCGCCGGGGGACAGCCAAGGAGGTGGTCTGCCGTGAGAGTGACGCGAGGTTTCGGCGCCGCGGGCGTGTTCCTGCTCGCCACCGTCCTCATGATCGTTTCGCTCGTGTGCTGCGTCACCGTGGTGCTGCTGCCGCTGGGGATTCCGCTGGCGTTGTTCGCGGTGCGGCTGTACGGCAAGGGTGCCAAGATGCTGCTTCCGCGCCCACAGGAGGTGCAGCGCGGACTGGGCAGGCTGTGGCGGCGCAAGGCCAAGAAGGTCCGCAAGGACACCCGCAGCGAGATCAAGGGCGCCCGAAAACGGTTCGGAAGGGCACGCGACAACGCCGGCGACGAGCTCAAGGGAGCGACCAAGAGCGCCAGGAAGGTACGCAAGAACGCCGGGCGCCGCGTTCGCAAACTACGCAAGTCCGTGAAGGCCTGAGCCTGTACCGGAATCGGCGGCGGCTCAGCCCCGGAATCGGACCGGCCGGTTGAGGACAGCTCCCACCTGATCGGGCGTCACCCCACCAGAGTGGGAGCTGTGAAAGCTGTTTCCAGTTGGTCCCTGCACCGCACCCTCGGCTCGTACATGTCCGGCGACCAGGCCGACGGCGGAGGTGACGACCTCGCGAAGCCCGACGCCGGAATGGCCCTGCTCGACCTGCCGGCGGAGCTGCGGCGACGTGGCTACGACACCGTTCAGCTGTGCCACTTCCACCTTCCCAGCCGCGAGTCCGGCTACCTGGGTGAACTCCGGTCGGCTCTGGAGTCGGCGAACGTCACGTTGGATGCCGTACTCGTCGACGACGGCGACCTCACCCACCCGGCCGACGCGGACGCCCACCAGGGCTGGATCGACGGCTGGCTCGACGTGGCCACCACGCTCGGCGCACGCCGGGCGCGGGTGATCGCCGGCAAGCAGTCGCCGAACCCGTCGCGGTTGGAGGACAGTGGCCGCCGCCTGGGAAAGCTGGCGGGCGACCACCCGGAGATCCGCGTCGTCACCGAGAACTGGTTCGCGCTCACCGCCGGAGCCGAGGAGGTCCACGCGATCCTGGACGCCGCCGACGGCCAGGTGGGTCTGCTCGTGGACCTCGGGAACTGGACCGGTGCGGACAAGTACGACCAGCTCGCAGCGGTCGCGCGGCGGAGCGAGACCTGCCACGCCAAGTGCCGCTTCGCCGCCGACGGTCCCGACCGTGACGACTTCGTCCACTCGCTGCAGGCGCTGCGCCAGGCCGACTACACCGGGCCGCTCGCCCTCGTCTACGACGGCGCCGACGACAACGAGTGGGACTGCCTGGAGGAAGAGCACGCCATCGCCACCAGCGTCTTCGGCTGAGCCACCGGGCCTGCGGCCTGCGTGCCGATCCCGACGTTCATCAGATTCCGTCCCTCGCCAGATCCCTTCTGGGCAAGGAGTTTCGAGCAAATGCTGAATCCCGAGGTGGCGCCGGGAGCGTTCACCGAGCTGGACCGGTTCGTGTTCGAGTCGTGGGGTTACCTGGTGATCCCCGACGTACTGACCGCGGACGAAGCCGAGGAGTGCTACGACGCGTCGGCACGGCTGCATGCCGCGCGGGACAAGGAGTTCGGTCAGGTCGGCCGAGGCTATGAGACCGAGCCAAGTCTGGAACACCTGATCGACCACCCGGCCGTACTCCCCAAGGTACGTGGGCTGTTCGGTGACCGGTTCGTCCTGCAGTCGAGCTGGAACACCATGCAACCCGCGCACGGCGGGATCGGCGGCTGGCACCAGGACGGCTCGGGTGCGTACGACTTCGGCAAGCTCGGGTACCCGGTCCCGCTGATCCAGCTGCGGGTGTCGTTCCTGCTGACCGACCAGACCCGGCCGGGCACGGGCAACATGGAACTGATCCCGGGCAGCCACCGCAGCACGGTGCCCTTGCCCGCCGAGATCCGGGCGGCTCGTGGGGACACGCCGATCGGGCACGTCATCTGTGCGCCGATCGGGTCGGTGCTGATCTTCCACAACGGCGTCTGGCACCGGACCTACCGCCACGACGGGGATCGTGACCGCTACACCGCGCACTACGTCTACAGCCCGCCGTGGGTACGCCCGGCCGACCGGCTCACGAACTCCGCCGAATTCCTGGAGCGCACGACGCCCATGCGCCGGGCGCTGATGGGTGAGTTCGAACGGCCCGACGCACCGTACGGCGCGGGGTACGACCCACTCCCCTTCGACTGACCGGCGTACGACCGGACCGGCGTACGGCTGATTCAGGGGCGGAGGATTCTCTGCTGTCGATCCACCCACTCTGGCGGTACGTATTCGGGGTGGCCGTGGGTGCCCATGCGGACTTGCCATCCTTTGTGGTGGACGGTGCCGTGGCGGTAGCGGCACAGGAGCACGCCGTTGTTCAGGTCTGTCGGGCCGCCGTGGTCCCAGGCGGTCATGTGATGGGTGATGCAGCGTGGTTCGGGGATGTTGCAGCCGGGGAAGTGGCAGTGGCTGCCGTCGCGGATCGCGAGGGCTCGCCGCTGGTGTTCCCTGAAGAACCGGTCGGAGCGGCCGAGGTCGAGCACCTGCCCGTCCCCGCCGAGGACGACGGGGATGAGGTCGGCCTCGCACGCCAACCGGCGCACCGTGGCGGCGGAGATGGGTTTGCCGTCGCTGCCGAGGTAGCGGGCCGATCCACCGCCTCCGCATCTCGGGCACCCGTCGTGCGGGTCGATGGCAGCTTCGGGCCCGAGGTCGTGCTCCGGAGTCAGGTCGGTCTTCGGAGCACAGCCGGCATCCGATCCGGCATCCGCTCGGGGTTCGGTGTTCGGTTGTGGGCGCTGCCCCGGTGTTCGAGGTGGCGGTACGCCGTCGACCGCGGATCCGGTGCCGGATGACTGTCGTTTCGGCTTACCTGCTTGGGCTGTCCGGCCCTCGTCTTGGCCTGCCGCCTCCCGCGGGGTCGGTTCGCCCGCGGCACCGGCCTGTGCCGCGCTCTTGGCGGTTCTTGTGGTGTCGGTCTTGGGGGTTCCGTATTTGGGGTCGGTGCTGGGGCAGGTGCAGGGTCTGGGGCGGATGGGGGTGGCGGTGTCGTCGATGGTCCCCGCACCTGTGCCGTTCAGGAGGGTGTCGAGGGGGATGGTGACCGTGACCTGTGGTGGTCTGCCGCCGCGGACGGGTGCGGTGGAGGCGGCGGCGAGCAGGCCGAGCGCTTCGGCGAACGCGTCCCCGCGGCGCTGTTCGATGGGCCGTGTGTCGGGTTCTGGTCCTTTGTTGGGTTCGGCGAGGGGTTCGATGATCTTGCGGAGCAGTTCCATCTCCCACACCGGCAGCGTGATCCGCACCGACTCCGACTGGGGGATCCCGTTGGGGATGTAGCGAAGGGAGCGTTTCTGTTCGGCCTTGCGGTCCTTACGCTCCAGTTCCTCTCCCAGCAGCCGTTCGGCCTCTTCGGGCGCGATCCGTTCCAGCAGGGACTCGCCCAGCCGGCGCAGCTCGTCGGGGTTGTGGGTCCGGGCCGCCTCGATCAGGAACTCCTCACCCCGGTCACGTTCATCGGCCCCGACGTATTCGGGAAGTTTCTTGATCGCTTCGGCGATCACACCGGCCTGCCGGGCCGACACCACCCCCGCCGCAAGAGCCTCACCGGTCAGCCGGGCCTCCTTGCCCAGGTCCCGGGCCAGCCCCACGGCGGCGGATGCTTCGCTTTGTGCGTACCGCTGCGCGGTGCGCAGGTAGACCGTGGCGTTCGGTGAACCGGTCAGCTTCCCGATGTCACACGCTTCGCCCTGGCGGACCAGGGCCAGCTCCAGTGCCTCGAAGCGGGCCTTCTTCGCCCGCGCCCTGGCGAGCACCAGCCCGCACTCCTCCGCGGTCAGCGAGCCCTTCGGCGTCACCCACGCCTCGTCCAGGAACGGGTCGACCGAGTCGAGCGCAGCAAGGATCCGGTCGGCGGCACCGCCACACGGTCCAGGCACCCCACTCACTCGAAGACATGATCGAATACTACCGGCCACCACCGACAACGACCTATGACCCACATGGCGGGATTCCCTTTGTACAAAGCGAACCTGACCTCCTGCCGAGGTGCTTCGTCAGCACACGGGCAGGCCTCCTCCCAAGGTCACAACCGGAGCAGCCGGGCGATCGTCCCGCCGAGCACGAGGTCTCGCACCTCCCCAGGTCGATCGTGACTACGAGCGCGTGGGACTCATCCGGCCCGACCGGCTTCCCAATGGGTACAGGCACTACGCGGTGGAGGACGAGGACGCGGTACGCCGGGTCCGCGCGCTGTTGGACGCGGGCCCGCCCACCCGGATCATTCGTCAGTTACTGCCGTGCGCCTCCGGCGACGCGACACTTCGTCCGTGCCCGGCGTTCTCGACAGCCTGCGCGACCAGCTGTCCGTTCTCGACCAGCGCGCCGCCGATCTGGCGACCGCTCGGGAAGTCCTCCTCCGGACCATCGCCGCCACCGAGAACTCCGGTGAGACGACCACCGAGAACGCAACCGCGCGTTGACGCAAGGCCGAAACCGTTCCCGGCCGCCCGTGTCGCCAGCCCGCGTCGTCAGTCGCCGTCGGAGTGCAGGCGTACGACTCCTTCTTCGTGGTCGACCAGGAAGAGCGTCCCGGGCGGGAACTCACCGAGCGTCTCCGGCGGCAACTGGACCGTCCCGTCACCGGCGACGACGGCGAAGTCCTGCCCGTCGCGACCCTCCGCACCGACGCGGCCGTCGCGAATGGTGACGACCCGGCCGAGCTGGGTGCCCACCTCCGGGTCGTGGGTGACGACGACGATCGTGGTGTCGCGCAGGGCGTTCACCGACTTCAGTGCGGCCACCACCTCGTCGCGCCCGGCGGTGTCGAGCTGGCTGGTCGGCTCGTCCACGAGCAGCAGTCCGGGCCCGGCCGCGATACCGACGGCCAGGGCGGCACGCTGTTGTTCTCCGCGGGTGAGCTCGGGCGGTTTCGACCTGGCCATCGCCGAAAGCCCCACCAGGTCGAGGATCTGCTCGGGTTCGGCGAGCTCGATGCCCTTGGTGGCGGCGGCCCTGCGCTGGGCGAGCCAGACGTTGCGCACCAGACTGGCGTACGGCAGCAGGTTGCGCGCGGAACCCTGCAGGACGACCCCGATCTCGGTGCCGCGCAGGCGGTTCAGCTCCGCGTCGCTCAGCTTCCCGATGTCGTACCCACCGACCACGATCCGGCCGGCCGACGGCCGCATCAGCCCGGACAGCAGGGAGATCAGCGTCGACTTGCCCGACCCGGACGGGCCGACCAGCGCCACCATCTCACCGGAGTTGATCGACAGGTCGACACCGGACAGCGCGACGACGTCGGAGCCCTCGATCCGGTAGATGTGCACGACTCTTCGGCATGCCACCGCCAAGCCCATCAGCCACCCGCCTCCTGCCGTCCCTCGGCCAGTCGCCCTTCGACCAGCCGTCCCTCGACCAGGCGGCGCTGCCACCAGCCGCCGGCGACCGCGCCCGCGACGAGCACTCCCAGCACCAGCAGCTCCAGCACTGCGACGTGCGCCCAGCGCGGCCAGTTGGCCAGCAGCGACGCGTCGACCCCGAGCGGAAGCTTTCTGCTGGTGGCAAACCATGCCACGGCGGCGGCGATCGCGCCGGTGACCGCACTGGTCACCACGATGCCGCCGTACGACCACAGCGCCGCGCCCGTGGTCAGGCGTTCGGTCGCACCCTGGATGCGGAGCGCGCGCATGCCGGGGTTCCAGGTCCGCCGGTCGACGGCCACCACCAGGGCCAGGGCGCCGAGCCCGACGAGGACGGTCACTCCCGCCGCCAGCTGGTAGGCGTGCAGGGCCATCGCGGCACCGGACTTCTCCAGCGAGTCGCGCACCCCACCGACCGTACGGTCGGAGACGATCGCCAACCCCTCCTTGCGCAACCGGTCGAGGATCTGGTTGGGGGTGCCGGGTGCGAGCCAGACCTGGGGTGTCGTGGCGAAGCCCGGCTCGGCGGTCAGTCGTTCGGCGTAGGTGAGGTCGATCAGCGCGCCCTTGGAGCCGACGCCGGGAAGGGTCGCCACCTTCGCCTTCGCCACGAAGTCGACCGGCTCGCCGTCGATGTTGGTCAGCTGCTTGCCGGGCATGGTGCCGGCGGTGATCGCGGGCAGCGGGTACGGCACGTCGACCGCGCGGAGTACGTAGTCGTGGCCGGACCGCGGCGAACTCTGGGTCAGCAGCAGGCCGTCCTCGTCGCCGATGATGCGCAGCTGGTCGGTGACCGGACCGCTCTGCGACGTACGCCAGCGGCGGGGGTCGGCGAGCTCGGCCCGGGTCAGCACGTCCTTGCCGTTCAACCGCAGGGCGGCGAGGTTGACCCCGATCCGCTGGGCCCCCACCGCGGTGGTGCTGATGCTGATCCCGGCCAGCCGGCACCTGTCCTGACACTCGCTGACCTGGGCACGGTAGATCGGCTTCCCGCCCGACACCGGCCCGAACTTCACCGCCACCTGGTCGTTCTGCGTGGTCCGCAGCAACACGGTGGCCGAGAGCGTTCCGTCGGCGGTGAAGGGGTCGGGCTCCAGGCGTACTGTCAACTCGCCGTTGCCCACGTAGATCGTCGCCGGCGCGGGCGGGCGCAGCAGGCTCGCGAGCTTCGCCGGGCTGGGCCCGTCGCCGTTGCCCGAACCAGCGGGCCACCGGCCGACCTTTGCCAGCCTGGTGGCGTCGACGCCGAGCACCGGAGGCTGGGATCCGTCCCCGCTCGGCGCGGACACCACCGCCATCGCGTGCCGGCCGGTCGGGTCGGCGGTCCGCACCGCGCGCAGGAGTTCGGTCCGGTCGACGTCTTGGACCTCGAGGACGCGTTCGGCTCCGAGCAGTTGCTCGGCAGTCGCCTGCCGTCCCTGCGCGGCCACGTCCGTGGTGGTCACGGCGAACCCGAACGTGCCGAACGCCAGCGCGAGGACGACCAGCAGCTGCACCGAACCCGGCCGGCGGGCGAGGTAGAACGCCGCGACCGACGGACCGATCCGCCCACGGCGCAGCGACCACCGGCCGATCATGCCGATCAGCGGCCGGACTCCCAGCGACACCAGCATCGCCACCGCGAGCACGACCACGACCGGAGCGGCGACCATCACCCCGACGAGGGATCCGCCGAGGGAGCGCGTCTCGGCCACGACCACGACGCCGAGCGCGACCACGACCACCTCCACCGCCGCCACGACGACGCGGCGGGAACGGGAGGGGACCTGGCGCAGCAGCGCGCCGACCGGCGCGGAGAGTTCCCGGCGCAGAGCGAGCAGGGCGGCGACGATCGTCCCGGTGGCGGCGACCCCGGCCGCGAGCAGCTGGGCCCGGTCGATGCCCACCAGGCCGGTCTCCCCCGACACGGTGAGGGTGACGAGCAGACCGGTGACCAGCAGACCGACGGGTACGCCGGCCAGCAGCGGCAACAGGCTCTCTGCCGACATGCTCAGCGCCCGCGTCGGCCACCGCGCACCCCGCAGTGCGACCGCGCCGAGCTCCTGCCGTCGGCCCCAGATGCCGTGACCGACGGCGAGGTGAATGACGAACCAGCACAGGGCGATCAGCGGCGCCGCGGCGATCGGAAGCAGCGCGCGGGCGTGCTTGCCGTGGGACTCGATCCGGTCCAGCAGGGACGGCATGGTCGACAGCAGGCCGCCGCCGTACGGGTCGTCCTGGACGAGCCGGCGTTCGGCCGCGTCGAGCTGCGAACGCACCGCCGGTACGCGCTCCGGGGTGAGCAGGCCGGTCGGCATGATCGAGTCGAGGTAGAGCGTCTCCTGCCGGTGCAGCAGGCTGCCGGTGGTCGCCCGGTTGGTCATGATCGCGGCCTGGCCGAGCCGGCCGAGCGGGTCCTCCAGCGACCAGTACGCCGACTTCGGGTTGTCCGCCTCGAAGACCCCGACGACGGTGAGCGCGACCGCCGGGCCGTCCGGTTCCCACGTCTGGTCCTTGCGGCGTACCGGAGTGAGCGTCACCTCGTCACCGGCGTGGACCTTGGCCTCGGGGACCAGCGAGGCCGGCAGGGCGACCTCCCGGCTGCCCACCGGGCACCGCCCCTGCCTGAACGTCACGTGCCTGCAGAAGCCGTCCCGAGCGAGCAGGCTGCGTGGTTCGGCGTTCGGGCGGCCGCGCTCGATCCCCCGCACGTGGAGCTGTGCCGTGGTGACCGGGGTGAAGCCCTTCAGCCGGGACCGCGCGTCGGTGTAGGTCTGCAGGCCGTCGGCCGACTCGAGCACGTCGGTACGCGGGTTGGGCGAGTCCACCGACAGCGGTGGCATCGAGACCGTGCGGTCGGCGTTGTCGGCGACGGCGACCTCGTTGCGGATGGCGGCCCGGTCGATGGCCACCGCGAACGCGGGTACGCACACCGCGGCGAGCGTGGCCGCCATCGACAGGACGAACAGGGTCAGCGCCTGGCCCCAGCGGGTGGCCAGCTGCGCGAGGACGACCGCGATCATGGCCGCGCCCGGCGTACGAGAGCGGAACCGGACGCGACGACGACCGAGCCCAGGACGACGACGGCGGCCAGCGCGGCGGCCAGGACCGGGTAGCCGCGCGCGTCCACGGTGGGCAGGACGTTCCAGCCGTCGACGAAGCCGGGGTACAGGATCCGGTCGACCGCGGCGCCGGCGACTCCGGCAACGAGCCCGATCACCGCTGCCGTACCCACGAGGGTTCCGAGCGAGCCGTAGCCGACGGCGCGGATAGCGCGCGCGCCGACACCCTGGGCACGCAGAGCGGCGAGTTCGGCCGCCCGGCCGGGGCGTTCACGGGCGGCGTCGATCAGGACGGCGCCGGCAGCAAGCAGCAGCCCGACCAGCGCGACCGCGACCTGGAAACGCACGCCGACAGCGCTGCCCTCCGCGCGCAACTGGGTCAGTCGGGTGGACATCGACTCCTCCCGCAGGGTCGTCAGCCCGTGGTCACGCAGGCTCCCGACGACCGACGCGGGTGCGTCGGCGGACAGCCACACCTGCGGGAACCCCGAGCCCGCGAGCGGGAACGGCACCAGCCGCTCGGCGTAGGTGAGGTCGACGATCGTGCCCACCTTGTCGTGGCGGGGTACGAGCGAGCCGGTCCGGACGATCTGGGCGGGCACCGCCGCGCCGGGCAGCGGGATCAGCCGGGTCTCCTCGGCCGGGTCGGGCCGCCAGCCGGCGACGAGCGCGGGCAGCAGCACCGGGGTGTCCGCGACGAACGCCCAGTCGTTGCGGTCGAGCGGGACGTTCTCCGGCGGCTGGGAGACGGTGAGGCGCAGGCTGTCCTTCCCGGCGGCGATCGTGGGGCCGAGGTCGCGGGGGCCGACCGCGGGCCGCCAGCGTGCGGGCGCGGCGAGCAGCGCCGCCGGCAACGACGACCGCTCGGCGGCCGCTCCGGTGGCACGGACGCCCGTGCCCGAAGCGCCGGCCAAACTCCCACCGCCCGCCGGATACAGGTCGACCCGCGCACCCGCCGTCGCGGGCTCGTACCCCACGCCGGTCGGGTCGGCGACGTCGCCGGTGGCGCCGTCGGCCCGCCGGTCCCCCAGCACCTGGACACCGACCAGCCGGCAGCCGGCCGTGCACTTTCCCACGTCGGCGGTGTAGGCCTTCCGGGTGTCCGTCAGCGGACCGACGATGGCGTCGACCGGCTTGCCGTCCTCGGCGGTACGCAACCGGACCCGCAGGTGCAGCGGCTCACCGTCGGGGTCCTGGCCGGACGCGTCGACGACGAGCCGGCCGGTGCGCAGGGTGACCGGGTGCGGTGCGGACGGGCGCAGCGCGGCGGCGACCGTCGCAGGCTCCCCGCCGTACTCCTTCCGCCATCCGGTGACCACGGACAGCCGGGTGGTGTCCATCGCCAGCACCGACGGGTCGCCGCTGCTCTCCCCCGGCTGGTCGACGACGGCCATGGCGTACTTCCCGCTCGGGTCGGCGGCGCGCACCGCGGCCATCAGCTGCGCCGGGTCGTCGGCGTCGACGGTCAGCACCCGGTCGGCGCCGAGCTCGAGCGCGGCCCGCTGCTCCTGGGTGCGGTTGGTGGTGTCCCAGCCGACGAACGCGGTGGTGACCAGCGCGATCGCCACCACCACCAGCGCGAACAGCCGGTGTGTCTCCGGCCGCCGCGCGGTCAGGGCCGCGATCAGCGCCATCGCCGGGCGGCCGGCCTGGCGGGCGCGGAGGGTGAGCGAGTTGGCCAGCGGCGGCACTCCCCAGGCGGCGACCAGCGCGACAGCCAGCGCGACCAGGCCGGGCGCGAGCAGCGGAAGCCCCTCCACGCTGCCGCCGACCACGACGGCCTGCACGACGCCGTACACCGAGAGGCCGACGAGCACGATGTCCACCAGTGAACGCCGCCAGCCGGGACGGCGGGTGGGGATCCGCCGCAGCAGGTCGCGCGCCGGGGTCAGCAACGTGCCGACCTGGGCGGCGACCACCGCGACGAGCCCGCCCACCAGGGTCAGCCCGAGCAGCAACAAGGCCAACAGCAGGGCGGTGCGCTGGCCGGCGGCGTCGAGCGTTCCCGCCATGGTGCGGCCGACGGCGAAGCCCGCGGCCGCACCGACCACCGCTCCACCCACCAACGGCACCACGCTCTGCCCGAGGACGAGCACCCAGCCGCGACCCGACGGCGCCCCGTGCAGCCGCCACCAGCCGACGTCCCCGCGGATCTGCACCGCGGCCTCCCGGACCACCACGGCCAGGGCGAACCACGTGAGCAGCAACAGCACCACCACGCCGACGCCCACGCCGGCGAGGACGTTGCGCCGATCCTGGGAGATCCGGTCGAGCAGGCCGTCCAGACCGGTGATGCTGGTGGAGAACCCCTGCTGCCCGAGGGTCGACAGGTCGGCGTTGATCTGTGACGCGAGCCCGTCAGTGTTCATCGTGGCGAACGCCGCGGGTGAGGCGAGCAGGTCGTAGGTGTAGGTGGTCTGTTCCCAGCCGCGCATCGTGGCCGGGACGGTGAACGCCGTCGCCTGCTTGCTGCGGTCGTCGGAGCCGAGGCCGACGAGGTAGCCGTCGGCCCAGTACGGCTCGCTGGGGTCGATCACACGGTAGACGCCGACAAGCCGGGCCCGGCTCGGCTTCTTCCCGCCGGTGAGGATGAGATCGTCACCGACCTTCAGGGACAGCTGACTGGCGAAGGCCGCCGGGAGTACGACCTGACCGGCGCCGGTCGGGCGGGACCCGGTGACCGTGAGATGGCGGTACACGTCGTCGCGGTAGGCGACCTTGACCACGGCCGCCGGGCTCTTGACCCCCACGCGGCGCACACCACCCGGTGCGAACGCGCCGTCGATCGTGGCGAACCCCGGTGGCCGGAAGGCCTTCCGGGCATCCTCCATGGCGGTCTGGGACGCGGTGTCGCTCGTACCGCGCCAAGCCGACAGCCAGCTCACCGAGACCAGCCGCTGCTCGACCGGGGCGCTTCCCACCGCGGCCACGCCGACCTGTTGCTGGGCCTTCACGGCGTAGAAGGGTGCGGCCGTGACCGCCGCGCCGGCGAGCAACGCCACCAGCATGACCACGATCGCCGGCCCACGCCGGGCAGCCAGTGCGCCCCGAAGCACCGCCCACATGCCGTCGCCTAGGCCCTTGCCGTCGTGGACGCGTTCGGGCGGACCGCGGTCGGAGCGTCCACCAGGGGCTCGGACCGGACGATCTCGGCGCGCCCGTCGACGAGGTGAAGCTCGGCGTCGCACACGGCGGCGGCGTCCGGGTCGTGGGTCGCGAACACCACGGCCGCTCCCCGGTCGGCTTCCTTGCGCAACAGGTCCATCACGGTCTGGCGGGAGACCGCGTCGAGCTCGCTGGTCACCTCGTCGGCGAGGAGGACGTCTCCGCGCAGGGCGAGGCCGCGGGCGATCGCGGTGCGCTGCTGCTGGCCGCCGGACAGTTCCTCCACCAGTTGGTCGCGCTGACCGGCGAGCCCCAGAGCCGTGAGGCACTCGACGGTGAGCCGGCGGGATTCCGCCGGGCCGCGGCCGTTGGCCAGCAGCGCCACCTCGACGTTCTCACCGGCGGTCAGGAACGTGGCCAGACCGTTGTCCTGCGGCACCAGCACCACACCCTGGGCGACGGCCCGGTCGCGGTCGCCCAGCGGCTCGCCGTCCAGCGTGACCGTTCCCTCGGCGGGGCGCAGCAGGCCCGCGATGGTGGACAGCAACGTGGACTTGCCCGCGCCGGAGCGTCCGGTGACCGCCAGCATCTGGCCCGGCTCCACGGTCACCGTCACGTCCTGCAGGACCGGTCGGCCGACGTCGTAGGCGGCGGTCAGCCGGTTCACGGACACGGTTCGCAAAGCTGCCTCGCATCACCTCGGGCCTTGAGGGCATGGTCGAACACGCCCCGGGAAACTGTGCTGCACGCTACCCGGATACCGGCGCCCGCGCGATGCCCGGCGATGCCCCAACCAGGACAACGCGTGGCCGGAAAGGGCACCGCCGCACAGCAGAGCCGGAGGGCAGCGCCCTACGACTTCTTCCAGAAGTACTGCTCGGGCGCGGACGGCCCGGGCTCGCAGCAGTCGTCGATCATCTCCCCGCCGACGCCGTGCAAGGCGTTCTGGACGACGTT
The DNA here is from genome assembly GCF_040610475.1 of Actinopolymorpha sp. NPDC004070. Taxonomy (NCBI): domain Bacteria; kingdom Bacillati; phylum Actinomycetota; class Actinomycetes; order Propionibacteriales; family Actinopolymorphaceae; genus Actinopolymorpha; species Actinopolymorpha sp. NPDC004070. The sequence goes on from NZ_JBEXMJ010000014.1 coordinate 107,764, forward strand.
GTACCTCGCCTCCGGCAGCACCGTCCCGATCACGTAGAACTCCTCCTGGGAGATGCGCAGAATCTGCATGAAGAGCTCGTCGCGCTTCTGCTTGTCCGGCGTGATCTTGATCTGGTCGAACAACCGCATCTGCCGCAGCGGGCCGGCCGGTGGCTTCTGCCCCTGCGCGCCCTTCGACTCGTACCACCGGCCCCACTCCACCGCGTACGCCGCACCGGCGTCCACCGGGAAGTACCAGCCCGGGCTGAGCATCGGCAGGTCGCCGCCGTCGCCGTCGTCCATCACCGCGTCGTGGTTGTTCGCGTCGACCCGGTTGAACAGCAGGGTGGCGTCCTCCACCTTCACCTGCACGTCGACGCCGACCTTCTTCCAGTAGCCGGACGCGAGCTGGGCGACGTCGGCCCACAGCGGGTTGAAGTTCGTACGCACCTCGACGGTGAAGCCCAGCCGCCTGCCGTCCGGGCGCAGCCGGAAGCCGTCGCTGTCGCGCTGCCGGTAGCCCGCCTTGTCCAGGTGCTCGTTTGCCTTCGCCGGGTCGTGCTGGGTGTACTGCTTGGCGAGTTGCTGGAGGTAGAGCCCGGACTCCTTGCGGGGCGAGGTCTGCCACGGCTCACCCTGGTTGAGAAGGACGACCTTGATGATCTCCTGGCGGTCCAGGGCGTACGACAGGCCGATGCGGAAGTCCTTGTTCCGCATGACTTCCCGCATCGCCGGGTCCTTGTGCGTCTGGTTGAGCAGGAACGTCGCGTCGTTCATCCGCGACGAACCGATCGCGATGAAGTGGAAGCTCCCCTTCTCCCGCCCGCGAGCGAAGACCGGCTTGCTCTGCAGGGTGACCAGCCCGGGCGTGACCAGGCTGTAGTCGCCCTGGCTGAGCTTGAGCGTGCTGACCTGCGGGTCGGTGATGATGTCGAACACGACCCGGTCAAGGTAGGGAAGCTGCCGCCCGTCGGTGTCGGCCTTCCAGTAGTACGGATTGCGGCTGACCACCAGGCGGTTGCCCGACTGCGAGGACAGCTTCCACGGATAGATGACCGGAAGCTCGGTGTTCTGCCAGGAGCCGAACTCCGTCGGGCCGCTGCCACCCTTGTTCAGGAACAGTTTCGTCCAGTCCGGCTGGCCCGCGTCCTTGGCGAGCTTGTCCGCGTCCGGGTTGTACTTCTTGTGGAACTGCTTGAGGTAGTGCTTGGGCAGGCAGTGCAGGACCGCGCCGCCCGAGGACGCGACCTGGTCGAGGAACAACCCCTGCGGTGTGGGAAAGGTGAACCGCACCGTGGTGGCGTCGATCTTCTCCAGCTTCGCCGGGTTACCGTCGGGCGCGAACTGCGCGGGCATCACCGGATAGAGGTCCTTGTTGCTCAGCACGTCCTCGTACCCGAACAGCAGGTCGTCAGCCGTGTAGGGCTTCCCGTCCGACCACTTCATGCCGGCCCGCAGCTTGAATGTGTAGACCCGGCCGTCCTGGCCGATCTCCCAGGACTCGGCGACGTTCGGCGAGATCTTGGTCTGGTCGACGTCCCACCGCACCAGTGGTTCGTACGACAACGAGCCGACCAGGTGCGGGTCGGCGTCCACCGACGTGAGGATGGTGTTCCAGGTGCCGCCGTACACTCCGCCCGGCTCGGTGGGCTTGATGACCATCGGCTTGCCCGGCATCCGCTTGGCCCGCGGCGGAAGCTTGCCGGCCTTCACCTGGTCGCTGAGTGCGGGTGCTTCCTTGAGTCCGGTGCCGGCCTTTCCGCCGCCTCCGGAACCCTTGCCGCCGTTCTTGTCCGACGGGTTGAGCGAGAGCGCCGAGCACCCGGCGACGGACAGCGCCGCAACCGAGGTGAGCCCGAACCGGAACAGGTCGCGTCTGCTCGGCCCTCGCTCCACCACTCGATCCGGCGTACGGCCCGGCCGGTGGTTCGGTGTTCCGGCTGTCGTCATGACACACACTCCTCGTCGGAGTCGGGGCCCCCGCTGGCGTGCGCCCATCGTGTCCGTACGACATCTGCGTGTAAAGGGTGAACGGCGTTTGCGGCCGACCTCGGCAACCGGGGCGCGCTGCGAGCACACCCCGGTCGCTACGAGGGAACGCTCGTGGTTACTTGACCGCCCCGGCGACGACGGAGCCGCGAAGCTGGCGCTGGAAGATGATGTACACCACGAGCACCGGCGTCACCGTGATCACGACGGCGGCGAACAGCGCGCCGAAGTCGACCGAGTAGCCGGCCTGGGACTGGAACGACGCCATCCCCTGGGTCAGCACGTAGTTGCTGGTGTCGGTGTTCAGCGCGACCGGCAACAGGAACTGGTTCCACAGGCCCAGGAAGTTGAAGATCGCCACCGACGCGATGCCCGGCCGCGCCATCGGCAGCATGACCTGGAAGAAGGTCCGCCACTCCCCCGCACCGTCGACCCGTGCCGCTTCGTACACGTCGTAGGGAAGGGTCTTGAAGAACGAGTGCAGGAAGAAGACGGTGAACGGCAGCGCGAACGCGACGTAGGTGAGGATCAGCCCGGGCAGGGTGTTCAGCAGGCCGAAGTTCTGCAGGACGAAGAACAGCGGGACGATCGCCAGGAAGACCGGGAACGTCAGGCCGCCGAGCATCAGGTAGTAGACCACCCGGTTGCCCGGAAACTTGAACCTCGCGAGCACGTAGGAGCACATCGCTCCCAGCAACATTACGATGACCAGTGCACTGCCCACGACGATGACGGTGTTCAGGAAGTACCGTCCGACACCGGACGTGGTCCACGCGTTGGCGTAGTTCTGCCACTCGAAGTGGTGCGGCCAGGTCAGGGGGTTTCCGAGGACCTCCTGGGTCGTCTTGAACGAGGAGACGAGGACCCACAGCAGCGGAAGCAGGACCACCAGTGCCCAGATCGTCAGCAGCACGTGGGCGGTCACGTTGTAGGCCACCGAGCGCTCCTGGGAGGACTCGGTGCGCGTCGGGCGCGGAGTTCGCGTCCGAGCGGTCTGGGTGACCTGCGTCATCGGCGTGCCTCCCTGTCGCGGCCGCCGGTGAGGGCGTTCACGGTGAACACCACTGCCGCGAACACGAGGGTGACGACGGCGAGCATCACACCCATCGCGGTGGCGTAGCCGAACCTGCCCTTGGTGAAGGCGGTCGTGAAGAGTTCCTGGGCCATCACCAGGGTGGAGTTCTGCGGGCCGCCGCCGGGGTTCAGCGCCGCCATGTAGACGAACGAGTCGAGCGCGGCGATGCCGAGGTAGACCCAGGCCGTCTGGATGTTGTCCCTGATCAACGGAACGATGATCGACCACGCGGTGCGCAGCCGCCCCGCTCCGTCGATCCGGGCGGCCTCGAAGACGTCGGGGTCGATGCCGCGGATGGCGGCGATGAACAACACCATGTAGAAGCCGACGAAGCTCCAGATGATGGCGAACATCGACGCGGCCATGGCGGTGCGGGCGTCGCCCAGCCAGGCGAAGTTGTCGAACCCGTGGAGCCCCACGCTCGTGAGCGCTGCGTTGAGGATGCCGCGCGCGGGGTCGTAGATCTGGGCCCAGATGATGCCGATGACGATGCCCGGAATGGTGTACGGGAAGAACGACACCACCCGGTAGAGGTTGGAGTGGCCCAGACCGCGGACGGTGCCGGTGCCACTTCCGCCGACGGTCATCAGCGTCGCCAGGACGAGCGACATGACGATGGTCACCGCGGGCACGACCAGGCCGAGCACGATGCTGTTCTGGATCGACTGGACGAACTGGTCGTCCTGGAACAGGCGCACGTAGTTGTCGAACCCGACGAAGTTCATCGTGTCGCTGAACCCGCTCCAGTCGGTCAGCGAGTAGTACAGCGCCTGCACGAACGGCGAGATGACGAAGACGAAGAAGATCACCAGCGGCAGGCCGAGGAACACGGCGAAGAAGCTCACCCGGTCGAAGGTGAGCGGACGCCGGCGTCCCCGGCCGGACCGCCGGGTGGCGGCCGGCCGGGTGGTGGAACTGCTCACGTAGTGACCTTGAGCTTCTTGACCGAGGAGTCGTTGGCGACCTTGTCGCTGATCTGCTGCAGGCCCTTGGTCAGCTGCGAGGCATCGATCTTGCCGGACAGGAAGGAGTTCCACACCGTCAGCTGGTCGGAGTTCAGGCCGTAGTAGGTGCCGAACTGGTAGTTGAACACGTTGGTGCCCGCGGCGGACAGCATCGAGGTCTGCGACACCAGCGCGGACGAGCCGAAACCGTCAGCGGGCACCGTGTCCTTGACGATGGTCGGGGCGAGGCGCGTCTTGCTGAAGTTCGTCGCCGCGTCCTTGGACAGCATCGCCCGCAGGATCTCCTTGCCACCGGCGGAGTTCTTCGCCTTGCTCGGGACGACGAAGGGCTCACCCGCGGCACTGCGCAGCGACTCGTACGGCATCTCCGGGCTGTCGGTGACCGTCATCTCCGGGATTCCGGTCATCTTGAAGTCGGCCTTGGTGGCCTTCTTCATCTCGTTCTCGATCCAGCCGCCGGAGGGGTAGAGGATCGCCTGCTGGTCATTGCTCCACTTCGCCTGCGCGGAGGTGAACTGGGTGCCCGCGCCGCCCGGGACGAAGTAGCCCTTCTGCACGCAGGTCTGTAGAGCCTTGAACACTTGCTGCAGGGCAGGGTGCGACCAGGCCTTGGGCTCGAGGTTCTCCAGCGCCAGCCGCACCTCCGGGCCGCCCTCCTTGATGGCGGAGTCCATGGCGAGCGTGTGGTAGTAGGTCGCCGCCTCCTTGCCCCACACGAAGAGGTACTTGCCCTTGGCCTTCGCCTTCGCGCCCAGGGCGATGGTCTCGTCCCAGGTCTTCGGAGCGGTCCAGCCGTTCTGGTCGAACAGCGTCTTGGAGTACCACACGGCGTAGACGGTCATCGCGTAGTTCATCGCGGCGAACTTGCCGCTGAACGTCCCCGGGTCCTTCACGTGGGGATACACCGTGTCGGCGATCTTGGCGCCTTCGTAGTTGTTCGCCTCGAACAGGTCGTCCAGCGACTCCAGCTGGTCGACGATGGTGTTGAAGCCGATCTGGTTGGCACCGGAGTTGTCGATGACGTCGGGCGGGTTGCCGCCGACGAAGCGGGGCTGCAGCTGCTGGGCGATCTGCGTCGTCGGGGTGACCTTCGTCTTGGTCGAGAACTTGCCGTCGACCTGCTTGGCGGCGAACGTCACGTAGTCGTAGCCGTAGCCACCGTTGAAGATCACCGCCTCGATGGCGGCGCTCTTCTCCAGGCCGAAGGGATTGCTCGCCGACTTGCCGGACTTGGCGGGCTGTTCCTTCTTCGAACCGGAGTTGCCGGTGGTGCCCGCGGCGCAGCCGGCCAGTGCCCCGCCGAAGGGTGCGAGGGCGGCCGCACCAACGGCCCCCTGCAGGATGCGCCGCCGGCTGATCCGCTTGTCGTTCATGTCCATGGTGTGGTGCGACCTTCCGTGTCGGTGATGAAGCGGTGCCGCAGCGTCAGGCAGCGTAGTGCGGCCGCGAGACACCCAACAAGGGTTTGCCGATGCGCTTGGCAGACTTGTAATCAACGGTGGGAGAACGGTGGAGCGCTCACGACAGGCATCACGCAGAGTCACCGCGGTCACCGTCCGTCGGCGCTGGTGCTCAGGCGCGGTGCGGCATGACTCACCCGACGAGGCGGAGGATCTCGTCGAACAGGTCGGTGGTCGGCGGGTTGGTGAGCGTATCGACGGCCGCGCGGTCGGCGTACTCGCGCATGTCGGCTGCCTGCTCCGTGTCGAGGCTGCACGCAGCCTGGGCGGAGACGTAGTTCAGGTAGCCCGCGAGGTTCGCGCTGAACGACTCCATCCCGGTCACTCGCCCGTGACCACCGGCGAGCCGGTAGGCGTCCAGGAACTCTCGTACCCGGTCCGCGTGGACGACGCCTTCCTCGGCGCACCAGCTGGCCAGCACGCCGGCCAGCATCCGGTCCGGCATGCCCGGTCCGGCGTCCTCCCAGTCCAGCAACACGTGACGTCCGGAGCGGTCGACGAGCACGTTCTGCGGCTGGAAGTCCAGGTGGCTGTAGATCAACTCGGTCCGATCGATCGGTTTCACCTGTGCGCACTGGGCGTTCAGCAACGGGATCCGCTGCTCCAGCAGGGATGCCCAGGGCCGCCGGGCTGCCTTCCCCTTGGCAAGCAACGCTTGCCACTGCTCCGGAGTGGGCACCTGGTCGTACCACGGGTCGGGAGCGACGTCGGCGTAGGAATGCCGCAGACCGTGCAGGACCCCGAGCGTGTGCCCGACCCACCGGACGATGCCTGGTTCGCCCGCGTCGACCGGGCGCCCTTCCACCCAGCTGAACACCCGCACGTCCGCGCCGCCGAGTTCGGCCGGAAGGATGCACACGTACCGGCCGTCGGTCGTACGCAGGTTGGCGGGTGAGTCGACTCCGGCGTTCGCGGCGGCGTCGCGGAGGGCGGCCTCGCGTACCACAGTGGCCTCGTCGTGACCCCAGAACAGTTCCTTGACCGCGTAGTCGTCGGTGCCGATCGACAGCCGCCAGATCCGGCCCATCGCACCCCGCACGATCGGGACCAGCCTGCCCTCTCCCGCGCGCTCGCCGTCGTCCAGCGCGAACTGCTCGCACACGTAGCGGATCGTCGCCGACGTCGGCTCCAGCCTGCGCTGTCCGGTCATGACGTCACCGGAAGCCGGAGAGCCGTCAGCGCCTGGCCGAGCACCTCGTCCGCGGACGCCGATGCGTCGAGGTCGACGACTTGCCAGCCGGTGGTCCGGAGAATGTCAAGGTCGGCTTGCTTCAGCACCTGCACGCTCTCCTGGTAGTGGACGATCCGTTCGAACGCCGGCCCCTCGGACACGCCGTGCTCGTCGGCGATGCGAGCCCAGTAGTCGACCCAGCCGCGACCGCGTTCCGCCGCGGCCCGACGAGTTGCCTGCCGAACGTCGCCCCTCAGGGACACGACGAGCGGCGTCCTCTCCTCGGCGAGCAGACGTACGTCTCGCACCAGCGTTCGGAGTCTGGCCGGGTCCGACGCTGCCCACGGCAGGTCGCTCGCCATGCCTGCGCAGTTCCAGTCGAAGATTCCCCAGGCGTTCCCGGCTCGCTGCGCTTCGAAGGTCGCGGCGTACGCGGGCAGGAAGTGCTCCGGCGTCGGGAAGTCCTTGGTCCGGAAGCCCTGGGCGACCTCGGCGAACTCCGGGCGCGTGAACAGGTCCTCTTCGGGAAACAGGTCGACCGGCGAGCCGCCTGCTCGCAGGACGCGGGCGAGGGAGGCGGCGAGGGTCGACTTCCCGATCCCGGGCGCGACACCTTCGATCATCACCAACCGGGGTCCCGTCACCGGGTGAGCATGTCCATTTCGGCACACCGGGGCAACCTGTTTTGACCAGTCCAGAGTTCAATCGGCTTCCCCCTGCCACACTGACCCGCATGGTGCCGCGCAGCGCGTCCTTCCCATCGGCTCGGTCTTCCGTAGGCGTCAACACTTCCGGGGAGTCGTCGGCTCTGCTTCCCCCACGGTTGCGGCCCGGTGACCGCGTGCGGTTCGTGTCCCCCGCCAGTCCACCGAGCCGGGAGGGCGTGGAGCGCGGCGTCGAGATTCTCACCGGCTGGGGCCTGCGGGTCGAGGTCGCCGAGCACGTCTTCGACCAGGTCGGCTACCTGGCCGGCACCGACGAGGATCGGCTGGCCGACCTCAACGCGGCCCTGCGCGACCCGGGCGTACGCGCTCTCTTCGCCACCAGGGGCGGCAAGGGTGCCTATCGCATCGCCGGCGACCTCGACTTCGACGCTGCCAGGCGCGACCCGAAACCGTTGGTCGGGTTCAGCGACGTCACCCATCTGCATCTCGCGTTGTGGCGGCACTGCCGGCTTGCGGGCATGCACGGCCCGTTCGTCAACTGGTACGACGAGTACACCGGCCCCGACGCTGCGGACGGCCTGCGCCGGGCGCTGATGACCACGGATACCGTGACGGTGCACGCGGACCCGGACGCACCCACCGCGAAGGTCACGCTCAAGGGAACGGCGTCCGGCTTCCTCCTCGGTGGCAATCTCACCGCGATCTGCACCGAGGTCGGCGCGGGCCTGCCCAGTCTGGATGGCGCGATCCTGTTCGTGGAGGACCAGAAGGGCACCGGGCTGGGCCAGGTCGACCGGCAGCTCACCCAGCTGCTGAGGTCCGGTTCACTGGACGGAGTGCGGGGCGTTGCGGTCGGTCAGTTCCCCGGCTTCGAGCAGGACACCGTGCACGGGTGGACCATCATCGACGTACTCCGTGACCGTCTTGCCAGGCTGGGCGTTCCGATCCTCGGCGGCATTCCGGTCGGCCACGCGAAACGACTCGACCTTCCTACTCTGCCGCTCGGTCCACGAGCCACGATAGACACCGAGGCACGCACCCTGACCATCGAGGCAGGTGTCCGATGACCGGCCAGGACATCCTTCGGATCGGAATCGCCGGGGCGGCGCGAGGAGCAGGGTTCGTCGACGGGATCCGGGTGGCGGAGTCGGCGGGGACCGCTCGCCTGGGGGCGGTCTACGACCCCGACCCCCCGGCGGCCGAACGCTTCTCCCGCGAGTACGACGTGCCGGCGCCCTGCACGAGCTTCGAGGAGTTGCTCGAACGCGTCGACGCCGTGGTGCTCTCCTCCCCGCAGCACCACCACACGCCCCAGGCGATCGCCGCGCTCGGTGCCGGCGTGCACGTGCTGTCGGAGGTACCCGCCGCGGTGAGCCTGTCCCAGAGCGAGGCGCTCGTCGCCGCCGTCCGAGCGAGCACGGCAACGTACGCCATGGCGGAGAACCTCTGCTACACCCGCCCCAACCTGATCGTTCGTACGATGGCGCGCTCCGGCGTCTTCGGGGAGCTCTACTACGGCGAGGGTGAGTACCTCCACGACGTCCGCGACCTGCAGCACACCCCCGGTGGGCAACGCAGTTGGCGGTCGTACTGGCAGACCGGCCGCAACGGCTTCACCTATCCCACGCACAGTCTCGGCCCGCTGCTGCAGTGGTTCGACGACCGCATCGTCGCCGTCAGCTGTGTGGGCACGGGCAACCACACCGCGCCCGAACACGAGATCGACGACACCGTGCTCCTGCTCGCCCGCACCCGGCGCGGCGCCCTGCTGCGCGCCCGCCTCGACATGCTGTCCAACCGGCCACACCTGATGGACTACTTCTCGTTGCAGGGAACCACCGGCGCCTACAAGGCGGCGCGGGCAAACGGACAGGAACCCCGGGTGTACGTGCGCGGGCGCAGCGGCGAGAACACGTGGGATCCGCTTGAGTCCTGTGCGGCCGACTTCCTGCCCACCCGGTATGCGCACGCACCAACCGAGGCAGGGCACTGGGGCGCCGACGCCTGGCCGATCCTCGACTTCATCGAGACCGTACGCGAGGGCCACCCACCGCAGGACTCGGTGCCGGTCGACGTCTACGCCGCGCTGAACATGTCCCTCCCCGGGATCGTTTCCGAGACCTCCATCCACCAGGGCGGAGCCTGGATCGCGGTCCCCGACCCGGCGAGGTTCACCGCCGGCATCGGCACCCAGCCCGGCCGCGAGAGCCCGCTCGCCTGACCCCGAACGGCACCAGACCCGGCTCCCGTAGGAGCCTCGGCGACACCCGTGGCGCGGGACTCGGGCACGAACACCGCGGTGTATCCGATCGCGGCGACGACGATCGGCACGTTGACCCAGAAGATCGAGTGCCGGCCGAAACCGCCGCTTCAGTCCGGGGAGATGAAGTACTGGTGCGGGTCGGTCGGTCCCGGGGTCGGGTACCACGCACCCGTGCTGGCGATCATGGACTTCGGGACGTTGTGGAAGTCGTTGCGCACGATGCCGTACCCCGTGGCGGGCAGGACGACCCCGATCAGCGTGAACTCCTCGGCGGCGATCTGCACAACCTGACGCATGAGTTCGTCCTGTCGCTTCTCGTCGACCGTCGTCCGGATCTCGTCGTAGAGCGTCATCTGGCGACGGATGGGCGCGGGCGGCTTCTCGCCGGCCTTGCCGCCGCTCTCGTACCACTGCACCCAGGGCACGAAGTGCTCGGTCCCGTGGTGCGGGAAGACCGCACGAGGGTCCATCAGGATGTTGAGCCCACCGAAGTCGACGTCGATGGAGGCGTCCGGCAGGTTGGCCTCGGTACGCGTCGCCATCAGGGTGGCGTTCCACACTCGCGGTTCCGACACGAGCCCGACCTCGCGCCAGTAGCGGCTGACGAAGTCGGCGACGTCGGGAAGTGCCGGACTGTCCCACTGTCCGGTGCACTCGAGCAGGATCGAGATGCGGTTTCCGTCGGGACCGAGCCGATAGCCTGATCCGTCGCGCCGGCTGAAGCCCGCGCGGTCGAGGTAGGCGTTCGCCTTCGCCACGTCGTACGCGGTGTACTGCTTGGCGAGTCGTTCGTTGTAGTACTTCGACTCCCGCCGCGGCGACGTCTGCCATGGTTCGCCCTGGCGCTGGTAGACGGTGTTGATGATCTCCTGCCGGTTCAGGGCGTACGACAGTCCGATCCGGAAGTCCTTGTTGCGGTAGATCTGCCGCTTCACCGGATCCTTGTGCGTGAGGTTGAGGGTGATCACGGCGTCGTTGACGAGTTCTGAGGTGAGGTCGAAGAAGTCGTAGTTGCCCTGCTTCCTGCTCCGCGCCAGCACCGGCTTGTTCCGCAGGATGTTGATGTGCCGGTCCACCTCGCCGAACTCGCCGTTCTGCGTCTTCAGCAGTGCTGCTTCGAGGTTGGCCATGACGTAGTAGTGGATCTCGTCGATGTAGGGAAGCTGCCGTCCCTCGGTGTCGACCTTCCAGAAGTACGGATTCCGCTTGGCGATGATGCGGTCGAGTCCGTTGCCCAGTGGCGATGTGACCACCCAGGCGCTGAGCACGGGCAGGTCGGGGTTGGTCGACCAGTCGGCCTGGTTCAGGAACAGCTGCACCCAGTCGTCCAGGCGAGCATTCTTGACCAGCTTCGCGATTCCGTCCGGGTTGTACTTCCGGTGGAAGCGCTGAAGGTAGTGGCGGGGCTTGCCGATGATCTCGTCGCCGTACCCTCCGGCCAGCACCCGCGGCAGAAGCCCGTGAGGAGTGTCGTACCGGAAGACGACCGTGTGGTCGTCGATCTTCTCCACCTTCGGCGGCTTGCCGCTGCTCAGCATGTCCGTCGGACGCACCGGTGTCAGCTCGTCGTTCATGAAGAGGTCGTCGTACCAGAACATGATGTCGTCTGCGGTGAACGGATGACCGTCGGACCACCTCACGCCCTGCCGGAGCCGGAAGACGTACTCCCTACCGTCCTTGCCGACGTCGTACGACTCGGCCAGGTCCGGGATGATCCCGCTCCAGTCGCGGTTGTAGCGGAGCAGGCCGTTGTAACGCTGCTGCCGATCCATCCACGCGGCATAGTCGCCGCTCACCAGCAACGAGTGCCAGATTCCCCCGTAGGTGCCTACTCGGTCGACCGGCGTGACGACGAGGGGGTTGGACGGCAGCCGGTCCTTCAGCGGCGGCAGCTTCCCCTGCCTCACCAGCGCGGCCAGCACAGGTGCTTCCTTCTCGGTACGCCCACCGGCCCGGCCGGACCCGTCCGCCGCGCCGCCGTCTCGCGACCGCGGTTTCTGCGGGTCGGTGGCGAAGAACTGACAGCCCGGCAGGGAGAACGCCGCCCCCGCCGCCACGGCGGTCCGGACGAAAGCCTTGCGGCTCAACCCTCCTGCTGCCTTCGGATCATCCATCGCGTCTGCCCTCCACCGAGTCGATGGTGTGGGTGCAGGCCGAGGTTGACGGCCGGCCCGTGGGTCACATGTCGTGTCCGATGCCGGGAGCAGTCGGGGCCTGGACGTGCCCGTCGGGCCCGACTGCGGCTTCGCGCTGTACCGGGTTGGTGTAGATCAGGGACTCGTAGTACGTCGTGTTGGGGATCGCCATGCACAGGTTCCGATTGACGACTCCGCCGCCGTGCACCTCCGCCCGGATCCGGAACGCGTCGGCCAGGTGGGCGATCCGCATCGCGCCGGTGATCCCGCCCTTGAACGCGGCACTGGTGCGGACGAATGCCGGTGACACCGCGGTGATGAAGTCCGCGGTGTTCATGTGTGCGCCGTCGGAGGTTTCCGCCACCAGCAGCGGGATTCTCACCTTCTCCGAAAGGATGCGGTAGGCGGTGATGCTGAACTCACGCATCGGCTCCTCGTACCAGAGGTATCCCGCGTCGGAGAGGGCGTGACCGAGGTAGAGCGCGTCGGGAAGGTCGAAGCCCGCCGACCCGTCGTACATCAGCGGCACCTCGTCGCCCACGTGCTCGCGCAGGGCCACGCAGAGCCTGGCGTCCTCACGGGCATCGCCCCAGGCGTGCAGCTTGATCGCCGGGTAGCCGAGCGCGAGGCACTGGTCGGCGACGTCGAGGTACTCCTCCACCGAGGCGAAGGTGACGGTGCTCGCGTAGGCGGGAATCGACGTGCGGAAGCCGCCGAGCAGTTGGTGGACCGGCACTCCCGCGGCCTTGCCCGCAAGGTCCCACAGGGCGACGTCGAGGACGCCGAGGGCGTAGATCGGGAGTTCTTCGATCCGGTCGACCTCCCAGACCCGGTGCCAGAGGTACTCGCGCAGCAAGGGGTTCTGGCCGACGAGTTCGTCCCGCAGCCGCCGGGCGACGACCTCGGCCACGATGGATCCCCTTCGGGCGTAGGCCACACCTTCGACGCCCGAGTCGGTGAGAACGCGGACGACCGCCAGGTTGCCCGGCGACGAACCGGGAATTCCTCTGCGCCAGCGGTAGGTCGGTCCTGGTGGTGCGTCGACCACATCGACCTTCACGTCGGTTATTCGCATGACTCAAAGTAGCTACGCACGTACGTCGTGACCACCGCCGTCGCCGTCCGCCGGCGGCCGATCGTGGACGCGGGGCGGTTTTACGTGGCGGCCTGATCGGTAGGTAGTGCATGCCACAGGTCTTCGCCGGAAGGGTGCGCGGAGTACGTCGGGAAGGTACGTGTGCAGGTGACGCGGTCCAGACGGGTGTCGAACGCGGCCGGCGCATCAGCGCGCCGGGCCGTGCTGGTCGCGACCGCCTGCGGGCTGGTCGCGGCGGCCGTCGCCGCGCTCGCACTGCCGGCGCCGTACCTTCCCCTGATCGGCTGGGACGTGGGCGCGCTGGCCTTCCTGTTCGTCATCTGGCGACGTGTCGGCCCGCTCGACGGCCCGGCGACCGCCGCCGACGCGAGCCGGGAGGACCCCACCCGCGCCGTCGCCGATCTGGTGCTGCTCGTGGCCGCGCTGGCCAGCCTGCTCGCGATCGGCTGGATGATCGTACGAGCGAACGACCGGCAACCGCTCGATGTCGTCCTGCACGTCGGGCTCGGGGTCGCCAGCGTGATCGTCTCGTGGGTGGTGGTGCACACGATCTTCACGCTTCGGTACGCCCGGCTGTACTACTCGGACGCCCGCGGTGGCGTGGACTTCCACGACAGCGACCCCGATGCCCAACCGCGCTTCGTCGACTTCGCCTACATCGCCTTCACCGTCGGGATGACCTACCAGGTCTCCGACACCGAGCTGCGCAACTCCGCCTTTCGCGCCCACGTGCTGCGGCAGGCGCTGATGTCGTACCTCTTCGGCGCGGTCATCCTCGCCCTGCTCATCAACCTGGTCGCCGGCCTGAACCGCTGACGCCGGCCGGTGGGCTCGGACGCCGGCCGGCGTGGGGGCTCAGTCCCGGACGCGGACCGGCCGGATCTCCACCCCGCCGTGCCGGGTCTGCACTTCCGGCAGCCGGGACGCCAGCTTGATCGCCTCATCGAGGTCCGAGGCCTCCAGCAGGTAGTAGCCGCCGAGCACCTCCTTGGTCTCCACGAACGGCCCGTCGGTGACCATCAGCCGCCCGGAAGCGTCGTTGCGCAGGCTGGTCGCCGCGCTCGTCGACTCCAGTTCGTTGCCGCCGAGCAAGCCGGACCCGGCCGCGGCTGCGAACTCGCCGTGCGCCTTCATGTAGTCCTGCACCTCCTCGGCCGTCAACGCGTCCCACTTCTGCTCGTCGCCGTAGATGAGCACCAGGTACTTCGCCATGGCTGATGTCCGTTTCGTGCGGGGGCTCGGTCGGCCCGTTCGGGTCGGTGACGAACGAGGTGTCCGCCGATCGACACTTTGCCCGCTCCGGCACGATTCGGCACGATGCGGCACGGGGGAGAGGTCACCTCCGCGGTGCTTCAGGAGGTGGCCGAGGAGATCACCGCGTCGCCGGTGGACTCGCTGCTGCACCCGCGGTAGAGCCGGGTCACGCCGCCTCGTCGGCGTACTCGGGCTGGACGTGAACGAGATCGGTGAGAAGTTCGCCGAGCAGGTGGACCGGTGGCCGGCCGAACGGCGCGTGTGCCCGCAACGCCTCGGCGAGGTCGTCGTCACCGTCGGCGGCACCGTCTCGCAGGACGTGCAGAGCGCGGCGGAGGAGGCGTACGTCGTCATGGCGAACCGGCCCGCCGGTGACCAGACCGTCCTGGACGCGGCGTACGGCATGAAGGGACTGCTGCCCGGCCAGTGGCACGGGGAGGATCAGGAAGTCGTCAGCGTCCTCCCAGGTCGCGAGGGTGTCCAGAACGTCCTCGAGCCAGCGCAGGTGACGCGCGAGGGGCTCGGTGTTCGCGATCCGCGACGACTTCGGGGCTGGGGCAAGGACGGTGACGGCCATGTCGAGGTTTCCTCCGTGGACCAGACGGGGCGTGACTGCCATGAGCGCAGTCCGCGGGTGGAACTGTCATTGACTGCTGTGGGCGGTGCGATGCCTGCCGGGTGCCGTCGAGTCCTGAACCGGACGTGAGTGGGAGCCGAAGATGCCGCTGCGCTCGGGGTTGCGAGGGACTCGGCAGGCATCGCACCGCCGTCGTTCGAGCAGATTCGTCGAGGAGCTGGACCTCACCTCCTGGTCGTCTTCAGCCTTACGAGTCGTGCTTTCAGCTGTGCTCCGGCATCCGAACCGGGCTGGGCGGGCCTCGCTGCCGGCCACCCGCGCTACGGGAAACCGCCGAGGACTCGAGCCTTCCGGTGCGGGTGTGACGCTGCCTTCCGCGGAACCGCCGAGGCCGCCGTGGCGGTCGCCGCGGAGGGCCCAGGCGGCGTACGGGCGGAGGGGGTGGCTCCTCCCAGCACGCCGCCACCAGCTCGTCGAACTCCGCGCGGAGCAGGCCCGGATCGCCGCAGACCAGATCGAGGAACGCCGCCGCTTCGTCGGCGATGTGCGTACCAGCCACTGTCGCCACCAGCCTTCCCACGATGTCCGCTGCGGGTCGTCTCCTGGTCGGTCGGCGCCGAGGCGCCGCTCAGGCGTTGATCTGCTTCTTCTCCGAATCGGTACTGGAGATGGAGATCCTGCGGGGCTTGGCCTTCTCGGCGACGGGAATCCGCAGTGTCAGTACGCCGGCTTCGTACGTCGCCTCGAGATGCTCGGTGTCCAACGTGTCACCGAGGAAGAGCTGCCGGGAGAAGACACCGAGCGGGCGTTCGCAGACCTGCATCTCCACGCCCTCGCCCACCTCGGGCGGGCGGCGTTCGGCGCGGACGGTGAGCACGTTGCGCTCGACGTCGAGTTCGATCGCGTCCGCGGTGGTACCGGGAAGATCGAACGCGACCACGAAGTGGTCACCGGAGCGGTAAGCGTCCATCGGCATCGGGTTCGGCCGGGACCACGTGCCAGGAGAGTTGCCTCCGCCGAGAGTCTGCTGGGCGAGTCGGTCCAACTGCCGGAAGGGGTCCGTGCGCATCAACATCGTCCCCTGCACCTCCTGATCGTCGACTTGGACGGGAGTTCGTCAATGCACGAGTACCTTGTAGCATGTCATCGAACCGATGACAAGTAATTCCGTCAGCATCGCGCTGACATTTCGTCCGACCTCCCGGGAGCGCCGACCGATGGCCCGAACGCACGACACCTCCGGGCAGCGGACCCGGCGGCCCGCGCCCGGGCCCGCCCCGACGGGCAACGCGTCGACCGCGGCTGAGGCGATGGCCGAGCTGTCTGACCTGATGGCCCGGCTCGACCGGGGTGCTGACGGGCAGGTCGTCCTGGAGGCTCTCGGGACGCTTCGTCGGCTCCGCGACCAGCTCGCGGCCTGGGAGCCGTCCCTGATCGACGCCGCGCGTACGCAGGGGCTCACCTGGACCGAGATCGCCCCGGCGCTGGGACTGGCCAGCCGCCAGGCCGCCGAGCGCCGCTTCCTGCGGCTCAACCCCCAGGCCGGCGACCAGGCCGCCACCACCCGCGAACAACGCGTCCAGACCACCCGCGACCGGCGTTCCGGCGACCGGGCCGTGGCGGCGTGGGCTCGTGCCCACGCCGCCCAGCTTCGTGAGCTGGCCGGCCAGATCAGTGCGCTTCCCGTGCGCGACCAGGGCGGGCGAGCGGCTCGCGAGGCCATCCACGCCGCGTTGGGGCACGACGACGCCGCCGCGCTCCTCGCCCCGCTGCGGGCCAGCGAACCCGCGCTGCGGCGAAAGCACCGGGTGCTCGCCGAACGCATCAGCTCCCTCGACGAGACGACCACCCGGATCCGCGACGCCGACCACAGCCGGCGCAACCCGGCAGCCGGGTGAGCCGAAACCGCCGCGATCTTTTCCTGCGCTCTACGGTTGTTGGCGATCAACAGGGGTAGGTGCGGTGGTGGTTGAACAGTCAGCCGATGCGGCGTCACCGCATGACGTGCCCGCGAAGCCGACCACGACTCGACATCTTCTTTCTTTACCTGACCAAGCTCCACGCATTGTTTGTCCATGTCCGCGACCGGAGCAGTCTCTCCGTTCCACCTGATCGGTGTTCCGACGGCACCCTGGCCACGCCGGGTGTCTCGCTCACGAGATCGCCAACCACCCCCAAGACCGGGCAGTCGGCTCAAGCCCCCGTCGGCTGCCCGCACCACCACCGGCGATCCGTCGACCATCAGCACGGCGCAGAATCGCTTACAGGTAGAGGATCTGGTGGATCGAACGGGCGTCATCACGCCGCACACGGACGACTTCGCCGAGCAGGCGACGGTCTGGGAGTAGCCGCCGACCTGGCCGGACGACGCCGACCTGACGACAGTTTGGCAAGCTGGGAAGACTTTTGGGTGTCATAGCCCCCATAAGTCTTCCCAGCTCGGCATTGGCATACAAGTGTGGAGACCTACGGGGCTACAACCACCGTAGGTCTCCACACTTCATGACCCCCGCGCCCCCCGTGACCACCGCAGTGGCAGCACCTCCGTCAGACTGCCAGCTGCTCCTCACTGGTTGCGGCCTGCACTACCGTCGTACCCGAGCAGGAGGCCCGTATCCGCGGACAGCGGCAGGCGGCAGCGCCGCGCAGACGTCACTCGGTGCGGATCCGCGCGTACACGTGCTGGAGGACGTCCGAGATCGCCACCATGGTCATGGCCGAGGACCAGGC
This sequence comes from Actinopolymorpha sp. NPDC004070, assembly GCF_040610475.1. Taxonomy (NCBI): domain Bacteria; kingdom Bacillati; phylum Actinomycetota; class Actinomycetes; order Propionibacteriales; family Actinopolymorphaceae; genus Actinopolymorpha; species Actinopolymorpha sp. NPDC004070. The sequence goes on from NZ_JBEXMJ010000014.1 coordinate 125,123, forward strand.
CCGGGCCACTCTCGGTGCGAACGTCAGCGCCGCGACGTATCCGGTCGCGATCCACGGCGCGAGGCAGAACGGACAGGTGACGAGCTCCCCGATCCCGTGGCGTACCTCGCTGTCGTCTCGCACGCTCTCGTTCAGCTCGGCTGAGCCGGCCGCTCCCTCGAACTGCGTGAACGGCACCCGGGCCGGGCTGGTCACGGCGTCCTTGGCGAGAATGCGCGCGAACTTGTGGGTGGCGATGCCGCCGAGGATCACGTCGGTGAGCGCGACGCGTTCGGGCAGTCGCCGGCCGGTCACCCGGGCCAGTGCGGAGACGGCTCCGGTGCCACCGGCGTACACCGCCATCGCCGCGAGATAACCGCGCAGTGGCTGGTCGTGCCCGTGTTCGTACTTGTGCTGCTCGTCCGCCGGGCGGCCGAGTGCAGCGGTGGCGTCGATCATCTGGCGCTCCTTCCGGGCCAGCGGGACATCAGTACTGGGCTACCCGGCAACACCGCCTGTACGCATAGCGAAAGCGGCCGCCCGCAGGCCTCGATGTCGTTTTGGTGGATCGTGGCCGGGTAGTCCGCCGGAGTGGAGCGCCACCGCCTGAACAGCGAGGAAGCATTCCAGGTCCTGCGCCAGATCTCGCAGAACCGCAACATCAAGTTGCGCGAGGTGGCCTGCGACTGGACGGCAGAGCGGTCGGTGGGCTGAACCTCCTCTACGCTGAACCCGGGGAGTGGCGCATGCCCTCAGCGGCGGATCGTTGAGTCCAGCCGACCTGGACCGCTCCGCCGGGCTGGACTGACCTCCCGCGACCCCACGCGACGTCACGGAGAGAGCAACACGGCCGACACAGGCACACCGGTGACTTTTGCCCGGTCTGGTTCCGGGAAGCACCAGGAGGAGAGAACGCCTTACGTGACAGGGAACGCGCGCATCAGATCAGTCAGGAGCAGATCTGTGGACGAGGAGCGCTACCAACGCCTGTGGCACAGCATCACCGCACGGGTAGAGGACTCCGGCTCGACCCGGTGGGTAGGGGCGGTGTGCGCTGCCGTCGTGTCGCTGGTCGACGGCGTGGACGCGGCAACCCTGACCGTACGCGCAAACTCTTGGGTGCAGGAGACGTGGGGCGCCAGCGACGAGTGGGCGGCGAGCCTCGAGGAGTTGCAGTACACCCTCGGTGAGGGCCCCGGGCTGGACGCTTTCAAGACGGGGAACTTCGTACTCGCGCCGTATCTGAGCGCTGAGCACGCCCGCTGGCCGGGGTTCGTCCAGGCGGTGGGAAGTCTGGGTCTCGTCGCCGTCGTCGCGTTTCCCCTGCAGGTCGGTGCGATCCGGCTGGGAACCCTCGATCTCTTCTGCCGTACGGCCGGCCGGATGACGCCGGACGCGCTGACCGATGCCGCCGTTCTCGCCGACCTCGCGGTGTACGCACTGCTCCGGCAGCTTGGTGACCCGCCGGCGGACGACCCTCCGGAACCGGACCCCGCGCCGAGCAGCGGCGATCTGCCGTTGTCGTACCACGAGGTGCATGTGGCCACCGGCATGCTGGCCGCGCACCTGAACGTCGAACTCGACGAGGCGTTCACCCGCCTGCGGGCGCGTGCCTACGCCGAGGACAGGCCGCTGCTCGCCCTTGCCCGAGACGTCGTGGCCCGGCGTGTCCCGCTCGACGACGTGGACTCCGACTGAGGGTCACGACGACTGATGGCCGGGATCGGCGAGGCCAGGGTCAGGACTGGCAGGCGCATCCTGGTGCGCAGGTAATCAGCACGAGTTCGGCCGGCCAGGCAACGCTGTCCGCGTGTCTGGGAGGTCCCGAGTCCCGGGTTACCTGCACGGTTCGCTGTCCGTCCACGCCCGTGATGACATCGGAGACGGCTCGGTAGCCGTACGCGTACGTGGCGGTTCCGAGGTCCTCGTCGATGGTGATCAGCAGAACGCGATGGCCGGTGACTCTCTTCGTGGCGATGGCGGAACGTGGTTCCGCGTGCACCTGTCGGGGTTCGTCGAGGTCGGTCATGACGCCTCCTCGGGCACCCCGATTGCAGTGGCTGGGCAGTCGACGGGGTCCGGGTCGGCTGCCCTGTGGGCGGGTCGCATCCGGGCGGCGTCATCGCCGCTCGGGTCTCCGCCGGGTCAGCACAGGGTCCAGGTGCACGTCTGGGTGTGTCTCATGGAACGTTCAGGTGTGACCGACGATCGCGGCGTCAAGGTGGCCTTGCTCGTCCGTGCTCCAGGTCACCTCGAGATGCCGAGGCGGCTCGGGCCACGGTCCGGTGACCAGACCGGCGGTTTCGGGTGAGTTGCCGAACGAGAGAAGCGAGCTGTCGGAAGGATCGCCCTGCTCAGGGACGTAGCCGTGCCTGGAGGAACGGCTGAGGAGAACTGGGTGCTCGCTCATGGTGGCCTCGAACAACTCGAAGTTGCCGCGATGGTGCCGCATGGCTAGCTGCCCAACCGGGATTGAAGCTACCACAGGTACGGGCGCTTTCACCGGGGCAAGGCGAGCATGGCCGAGGCCGGACCGATTCGCTCGGCCGGCCTCGGCGTGTCCTCTTGGCGATGTGGGTGGTGGTGTGGGTGGTGGTGTGGGTGGCGGTGTGGCTGGCGGTCAGTCATGGCTGCGTACCCGGAAGTTGCTGTGGCTGGGGCGGAACATCGGAGCAAGGCCCGTGCACTCGTTGATCGGCGCGTTGGCGAACTCCCACGCCCAGTACATCCGGTCGTGGCCGCCCTGGTCGAGCACCGTGAAGGAGACCTTCGTCCCCGTCACGTCGGGGTTGTCCCGGCCGGGAAAGTGCGCGTAGCCATCAGTGATGACGCCGGTGGCGACGGCCACCGGACCGGCGACGGTCAGGCAGGTGATGTCGCCCTCGAACTCGGCCCTGGCCTCGTCCGTCGTACCCACGCCGTGGAAAACCTTGAACGTCCCGGCGGTGTCCATCGGGTTGCCGTGCGCGTCGATGTCGAACCGCACGCGGTCGCCGGCCCAACCGGGTGGGAACCAGTCCGGAAGCGTGCCGGTCACCGTTCCCACCACGCTTCCCGGCGGGATGCCGGTCGACGTCGAGGCCGGCGCCTGCACCGACGTCGCGTTCTTCGCCGCCGCTCCGCCCGGGGCAACCACACGAACCTCTCCCAGCGGCGATCCGGGTGGCTCCCTCGCGGGAGGGAACCCGCTCCCTCCCGCGGACCTGCCGACCGGACGTCAAAGTACGGTGACGTGATCCGCAGAGAACTCCAGGAAGGTGTGAGCCGACCGGTGCTGTACGAACTGAGGAACGTCTCGAGCAGAGCGGCCACCGCGGAGAACCCGACCGCCGCGCCGGGTGAAGGCGGCCGTGCAGGCAACGGCAGGAAGGGCGCGCCGTGCCTGTCACCGCTGGCGAAGGGCGAAACCGCGACGCTGCTGGACCACGAGGGTCCCGGCGTCGTACGCCACATCTGGTGCACCGTTCCGCCCGGCAATCCCGACCACCTGCGCAACCTGATCGTCCGGATGTACTGGGACGGGCAGGACCATCCCAGCGTCGAGGTGCCGCTCGGTGACTTCTTCGGCGTCGCGCACGGCCGGCAGACCGAGATGGCGTCGGAGCTGGTCTCGATGCAGGAGGGCAAGGGCTTCAACTGCTGGATCCCGATGCCGTTCCGGGAGCGCGCGGTCATCACCGTGCACAACGACTCCGAGTCCGACGTGTCGATGCTCTTCTACCAGGTGGACTTCACCGTCGGCGACACGCTGGATGAGTCGACCGGCTACTTCCACGCGCAGTTCCGGCGGAGCAACCCGTGCCCGCTGCACGAGGACTACACGATCCTCGACGGGGTGGAGGGCCGCGGCGTGTACGTCGGAACGGTTCTCGGCGTACGCGCTCGTTATCGCGACTGCTGGTGGGGCGAGGGCGAGCCGAAGTTCTTCATCGACGGGGACACCGACCACCCGACCATCTGCGGAACCGGCGCGGAGGACTACATGGGTTCGGCGTGGGGACTCGGCTGGGTGCTGACGCCGTACCAGGGCGCGCCGGTCGTCGACGGCGACAACGGCTTCTACTCGATCTACCGGCTGCACGTGCGGGACCCGATCCACTTCGCCGAACGGCTCAGGCTGACGATCCAGCAGATCGGCTACGGCGACATCGCGAAGGCGCGGGCCTTCTTCGGTTCGAACTACGTGGGCTACCACGCCGCCGGTGCGGGTCCCGGCTCGGAGCAGGGGATGTTCGACCTGAGCGACGACTACAGCAGCGTGGCGTACTGGTACCAGACCCTGCCGGCCCGGCCGTTCCCTCCGTTGCCGGACCGGGCGGCACGCTCGGCGGACCTGGGCCCGGTCGCGGCGTCCACACCGAAAAGGGCTGACGCCTAGCAGCTGCGACGTGGGAGCCTTGCCCGCATGGACGACCGGGTGAGTGCGAATCCCGCACAGGACGTACGAGGGTGTCTGGGGTGCGACCTGCGGGCAGGCAGGCGCGAACTCCCCGGCGGGGTCATCCGGCAGACCGATCACTGGGTCGTCCAGCACGTCATCGGACCGCTGAACCTCGGCACGCTGATCGTCGCGCCACGCCTGCATGTCGTCTCGGTCGCGGACCTCGACCCCGGCGCGGCGGCGGAGTTGGGGCAGTTGCTGCGGGACGCGTCCCGGATGCTCGAGGCGCTGTGCGAACCCGAACAGGTGTACGTGTGCCAGTGGTCGCACGGTGAGTCCGCGCGCAAGCACCTGCACTTCGTCGTCCAGCCCGTCACGGCTGACGTCGTACGTGCCTTCGACGGAAAGCGGTCCGAGCAACTGCAGGCGGCGATGATGCTGACCGACTACGAGGCACCGCGCGAAGAGGTGGAGGCGTTCTGCGAGCGGGCCCGGCGCTGGTTCGGGGACGACGCAGGCTAGATCGCTGACCCGGGTCAGGCGTGCTTGTCCTCCGGCTGCGAACCCGGCTGGACCGACCAGTTCGGCGGCTCGTCGGTGCCGGACTCCTCGTCGCGTTCAGCGTCTGCGGCCGTGGCGTGGATCTTGCCGGCCGCGTGGTGGACGGGTGCGTAGACGCGGTCACCGGGTGTGCCTCCAGGCCGATGTCCACCCCGACGGGGATGGACATCAGGGTGCGCTGGAGGTACTTCCCGGACCAGGCATCCGGCGACGGGCTCACCCCGCGTCGAGCACCTCGCGCAGACGTGCCGCGAACTCTTCCGGCCGGCCGAGCCCGTCGACGAAGCCGAGGTGGTGGCTGGGGAAGACGATCGCTTCCTGGCCGAGCACCCGTGCGGTCGCGCGGGCGGTGCGGGCCGTGTAGACGTCGCCGGTTTCCTCGCCCACCGCGATCACCACGCGGGTCGGCGCCGCGGCCAGGGCGGCCACGTCGGGGTGGTAGTCGGTGATGGCCACGGCCAGCCCGGACAGCAGTGGATTGTCCCGCGAGCCGTCGTCCTCGACCGGCAGTCCGAACTGCGCGGGGTCCGGGTCCGGTTGTGCGAAGTAGGCCTCGGTGAACTCGCCCTCCCAGGCATACATCGCCTGGAACGCTGCCATCGCCGCGCCGTACCCCTTCGCCTGGTAGGTCTCCAGGTAGTGCGCGCGGGCGCGGTGTGCGGCCGCACCATCGGGCAGCACCGGGTTCATCGGCGGCTCGTGCGCGACGAGGACGGCGACGTCGTTCGGGAACGCGGCGACGAGCGCGAGCGAGACCACCGCTCCGCCGCTGCTGGCGAACAGGTGAACCGGTCCGCCTCCGACCGCCTCGATCACCGCGCGCACGTCGCGGGCCGAGTCCTGCGGGGTCTGCTCGCCTCGTCCGTCCTTGCGGACGCTGCGAGGGCCGCCGCGCGGGTCGTAGGTGACCACGGTGCGGTCCGGGAAGTACGCGGCCAGCGCGCGGAACCCGCTCGCGTCCATCGGCTGCCCGATCATGAGCAGCGGCGGGCGACCGTCGGCGGTCGGCAGCGGGCCGGCCACGTCGTAGACGAGGTCGACCTCGGGAGTCTCCAGCGTGTGAGTCTGCATGCCCCTACAACTACCCGTCCCCGCGGAACTCATCGGTGCGTCCACAGGTCAATGCCCCGCCGTTGCCGACGTGGTTCTTCCCGGTGATGGCCGCGCTGGTCGCCGCTACGTCGAGCAGCGGCGGGTGCTCGTCGACTCCCGCCATCACGTGTGGCTCAAGCTGACCAGTGCCGGCCGTTCGGCGTACGCGCGTCATATCGCCGCCCTCCGAGCCATCCTCGAGACGGGTGGGTGAGGGCGCGCTCGGAGTACTCTCGGCAGGGTGACCGGCTACTGGGACGTGGAGCCGTCCGGTCGTTCGGAGCCGACGACGGTGCGGCTCAGCCTGCCCGACGTGCAGGTCGACCTTCGTGCCGATCGGGGCGTGTTCGCCGCCTCCGGTGTCGATCGGGGAACGCGGGTACTGCTGCGTGACGTCGCCGCGCCGAACCCGTACACCGGCGTCGTCGACCTGGGTACGGGCTACGGTCCGATCGCGGTCGCCACGGCGCTCCGTCAGCCGCTGGCCGGCGTCTGGGCGGTCGACGTCAACCGGCGGGCGCTCGACCTCACCCGCGCCAACACTCGCGACCTCCCCAACGTCGTGGTCGCCGAACCCGAACAGGTTCCCGCGTCGTTGCGGTTCGGCGGCCTCTACAGCAACCCGCCGATCAAGATCGGCAAGGACGCGCTCCACCAGCTGCTCACCGACTGGCTGACGCGGCTGGACCCGGGCGCCCCGGCCTGGCTCGTCGTCAAGCAGGCAATGGGAGCCGACTCCCTGCAGCGCTGGTTGAACGACGGTGGGTTTGCGACCAGCCGGGCCGCGTCGAAGCAGGGCTATCGGATCCTGCGGGTGGATACGCCCGGTCCTCCTCCGCCGCTCTTGGCGCGGGAGGACCTCGCCACGATCGCCGCGCACACCGGCGGCTCGTGGACCGTGCTGGGCCGGTTGACCGGCGGGTACTCCGACACCGTTGTGCTGCTGGGGCGAGGCGCTTTGCGCGCGGTCCTCAAGGTCAAGGAGGGCGCGTGGTGGCGGTCGCAGCTGAACCGTCTCGTACCTCTTGCTCAGGAGCTCCGGGTGCTCGGTTACCCGACGCCGGAGGTCATCGGCTGCGGTTCGCTGGACGAGGACCGCTCGTACCTGCTGACCTCCTGGGCCCGCGGCACGTCCCCCACTGTGCCGAACCGCCGTCAGCTCGACGCCGCTCTTGGTGCGGCCGAACTTCACCGCTCGGTCCGGCCGCCGGCCGACCGCGACTGGTCCGCGATGATCACGGCGTTCCTCAACGGCGGGATCGGCGAGCACGAGTTCCATCCGGCGACCAGTGCGTACGCCCGGCAGGCGCTGGCCGTCCTGCCCAAGCCGGTGCCTGCATTGCCTTCCGGCGACCTGACTCACGGCGATTTCACGTTCCGCAACATGCTCTTCGAGCGTGACGCCCTGAGCGCGGTGGTGGATCTGGAGGGCTTCGGGACGGGCACCGTCGCGGTGGACCTGCTGGCCCTGCTGCCGTCCCTGTCCGATCCGGACCATCGGCGCGTCGTCGTCGAGCGTGCAGTCGAGCTCACCAGCGCGGACGTCGTGGCAGCGTGCCTGTGCCACCGGATCCTCGCCGGCCTCGACTGGGCCAGCCAGCACGTCGAACTCCTCGACGACGCCATCGAACGCGCCAAGCTGCTGTTGTCACTCCTCCCGTAGCTTCGGGCACAGGTGAAGTCCTCCGCGACGTCGGTGCTGCCGTGACCGTCGTAGCGGGCGACCTGCGGGTAGGGGCACAGCGGTCTGGTCCGGACGGCCTTGCCGTCGTCTCCCTTTCCGACTGCCTCGATGGTCCGCGGCGCGTGACCGTGCTCCACCCAGGACGTCAACGCAGCAGGCGGATCGGCGAGCGGGCCCGATCTGTTCCCCCGGTATGTCGCCGCAGTGACCCACGCCTGGCGCGAGGAAGAGGCGGTCTGCGTGGCGTGCGTCCCGCCGAACTGGCATACGGCGTCGTAGTAACGAATCACGCCCTGCGGCGGAATCGTGGGATCGGCGAGGCCTGCCCACAGGACGAGCTTCCCCCCCGGCGCCCCGGAACGTGCTGAGGTGCGCATGTACGCGATGCACAACGTGCCATCGCGATCCGTCACCGTCCCACCACGAAACCACCTTGGAGGTAGGCCATGCTGTCGGAGAAGTCGGCCGCCACGATCGTGTCACCCTTTCCGCCGTCGGCGCGGCGATCGGCGACATCACTGGTCTCTTCTACGAGAGGATGTTCGCCGCCCACCCCGAAACTGCTCCGTGACCTGTTCAACCGGGGCAACCAGTACGCGATCGTGCACAAGTATCTCTTCGAGGCGATGGTGGAGGTGCTCGGCGAGGCGATCACGCCCAAGGTCGCGCAGGCATGGAACGAGGTGTACTGGCTGATGGCGAACGCGCTGATCGCCATCGAGTCCCGCCTCTACGCCGAGGCCGGCGCCGCCGATGGTGACACCTGGCGGGAGTACCGCGTCGTCGGACGGTACGAGGAGACCGCGGACGGGGCGACGTTCCTCGTACGCCCGGTGGACGACGGCGCGCTGCCGCCGGCCCGGCCGTGGCAGTACACGTCTCGGTGCAGGTGGAGCTGCCCGACGGCGCGCACCAGATCCGGCAGTACAGCCTGTCCGGGACCGCTCCGGACGCGCTGCGGTTCGCGGTGAAGCGGATCGTCGGTGCCCCGGACGGAGAGGTTTCGAACTTCCTGCACGACCGCGTGAGCGAGGGCGCCGTGGTACGGGTGAGCGCGCCGTTCGGCGACGTGAGCGTGGACGACGCGGATGGCCCGGTCGTACTCGCCTCCGCGGGCATCGGCTGCACTCCCATCATGAGCATGCTCGATCACCTCGCCGCCACGAACTCCACGCGGCAGGTCACCGTCGCCCACGGCGACTACTCCCCCGCGAGACACGCGTTCCGCTCCGACCTGGAGCAGCTGGTCGCCAAGCGGGGCAACGCCCAGGGCGCGGTGTGGTACGACGTTCCTGAGGGAGAGCCGCGCCACCACTGGCAACACCGCACTGCACGTCGCCCCGCTGGACCTGGCCGACCCGGCTTCCGTAGCGGCATTCACCGCCGCCTGGGACGGGCCGCTGCACATCCTGGTCGCGAACGCCGAGGTGATGGCCTGTCCCGAGCAGTACATGCCGTCGGGAGTTGAGTGGCGGGATTTGATCAGGGCAAAACACACTCAAGTCTTCTACAGACGACTGCGAACTACAGCCATGACGCGCTGCGCGGCCTCCTCGATCGCCTCGTGCTCCCACACCCGGACGGGCTCCCACCCTGCAGCCCTCAGCCTTGTATCCGTCTCACGGTCCCGCGCGGCGTTTCCTTCGATCTTCGCCCGCCAGAACTCCACATTAGTAGCCGGCCACGTACCGTGTATCGGACAGGCATGCCAGAAGCATCCGTCGACGAAGACCGCGACCCTGGCCTTACGAAAGACGATGTCTGCCTCGCGACGCAGGTCCCGCAAGGGCCTCTGGTGGACCCGGAAGCGGTAACCCGCGCGATGGAGAACGGACCGCAAAGACCGTTCGACCGCAGTATTACGGCTAGCCTGCCGGCTCATTCGACTGGAAGTCGCGGGCGTCGTAGGCAGGGAACCGCGCCCCGGCTTGCTGGCCATGGCTCTACGTTAACCACCCATAGAGCCTCGTCGCGGACCAGGCCCGGCAGCGGAGGCCCTTCGGATCCGCTCGGCACAACTCCTCCTCCTGCCGCTTACCTCAACCGACATGGCCTCGTCGCAGGTCCACCAGGAGGCTAGCGACCGCTCGTCGCACGACGCTCTCATCGCTGCTTCCACGAACAGCAGACCTCAAGTGCCAGCGAGCCACTGCGGGGCCGTAGGAGCCGCCCCGTTACCATGCATCTGTGGCAGGTGTCCTCCGCTTGATCGACCTCTTCGCGGGATGCGGTGGGCTGACCCAGGGCTTCACTGCTACCGGCTTGTTCCGTCCTGTAGCGGCTGTGGAGCTCGACGTCCATGCGGCCGCAACGTACGCGCAAAACTTCGGTGACCACGTCCACGTTGGCGACATCGCCGATTGGGTGCAGGCGTCGTTACCTAAGGCTGAAGTCGTCGTGGGCGGACCGCCGTGCCAGGGATTCTCGGCCCTCGGAAGACGGAACCCTGCAGACCCCCGAAACGCTATGTGGCGGCACTACGTGGAGACCCTGCGGCGAGTGCAACCTGCACTCTTCGTGCTGGAGAATGTACCCCAGTTCCTCCGGTCATCAGAGTTCGCCCAATTCGACGCTGAGACGCAGCGTGGCGGCCTCCTGGACCGATACGCGCTCGAGCCGTTCGTCCTGAACTCAGCGAACTACGGCGTACCGCAAAGCAGGCGCAGAGCTGTGGTAATCGGTCGACTGCGGGAGCTCGACGCTCTAGGCCAACCGCCCGAGACTAGCACTGCGACCCTCTCCGATGCCTTCCCAGAGTGGCTCCATAGACGCGTCACAGACACCGATCTCCCGAAGAGCACCGTCGAGTTTCGGGGCCGACAGATCCCAGGCGTCTTCGAAATCCGTGATCTGCACATCACGCGTAGACCGACCGATATCTCGAAAGCCAGATTTCGGGCTATTCCTCCCGGTGGCAACCGGAACAACCTTCCCGATCATCTACTGACGCCCTGTTGGCGGAAACATAAGTCGGGCAGCGGTGACGTCATGGGACGACTCGTGTGGAGCAAGCCGTCGGTTACGATCCGGACTGAATTTTTCAAGCCGGAGAAGGGGCGTTACCTACATCCTGACGAGGATCGCCCCATCACCCACGCCGAGGCGGCCTTTATCCAGGGCTTCCCACAGGAGGGGTTCAGGTGGTGCGGCAACAAGTCGTCGATCGCTCGACAGATCGGGAACGCTGTACCTCCTCCTCTAGCTAGCGCAATCGCAAGTCACCTTGCGCAACGCCTCGGCTAGCGGTCACGGGAAGCGATCGACTCCCGCATCTCGGGGAGTACCTGACCGAACAGCCCGGGAACGTTGCTCCCCCCGAGGACCAACTGTCGGTCAAGCATACGATTACCGGATTCGCACGAAGTTTCGCTGACGAGCGCACAGCCGTGACAGGCGGACAAGTTCAGACTCGACGATCCCTGGCGATCGCTCTCAATACACACCGGATCGTTCGAACAGACGTCGGCCTCATCTAGCGCGGCGACCAACAACGGAATCAACTTGTCCGGAGAACCCAGACGCACAAGTCCCCCCAGTGTTCCTTGTGCGTCTCCTGCCGCGGTGTAGATCAGGACCCCCGCCGTGCGATCCGGGCGCTCGGAATTGGCGTAGATGCGCTCTTGCAGGGACGCCGACGAATACCCGCTATCAAACGCCAGCCTGCGCATGAGGAGGTGAGAGAAGGTGTGCAACGCAATGAAACGCGGTTCGGGCACATCAAGCCTGTGCGCCCACAACGTCTCACTCCTACGCTTGACGAGAATCTCCGCCCGAGCCCGAACCTCTGGTAGCTGTTCCCACTCCCGTAGGCGAGCCTCGTTAAAACGTAAAAAAATACCTTCACCGAACATTTCAATTGCCGGATACACCGGCATGCGCCTTTGATCCGGGCCCAGATCGGCCTTGATGAACTCAGCGTCAGCGCTATATCGACGGAACCCTCGCAGTGCGCGCACCTCGCGCACACGCTGCACCTGCCCGAGTCCGATGAGACTACCGGTGAGCGTCGCTGGCCAATTCGGTTTGGAGTCGATCGTCCATCCGTCGACAACAAAGTCGCTACCGCTCCTGTCACGACCGGCCTCGAGCTTCTTGAGGAACGCGGCCCACTCGCCGTCCTTCAGGTCCAGCAGCGGTGTCGACTCGGACGCCCCACCGTCCGCCGCGATGGCAAGCACCTCAGCTGCCGTCGCACTAAGTTCTGTAGCGATCCACTCGGCAACCATCTGGGCTTGGGGCCCGCCGTTGTCATCGACCACTTTGCTGAAATAGATATGGCTCCGGATCTTGTCGGCAAGCTCCCGAGACCTCGGCCTCTCCTCGGGTATGTCAAGCGCCACAAGTCCTTCGGCGATATAGTTTGCGGTGGCTCCGCGCTGTACGGCTATGAGCCTGTGCTCGCAGGCGTGCGCTGACGTATGCTCCATCCACGGCTGGGTCCCGTTGCATTTAATTCCATCGCGCTTCAGTGAATCCTCGACAACTAGGTCCGCCAGCGAACGCCTTCGCCTGCAGGCGTTACATTGGATACTTAGAGCCTTTAGCCCCTCGCCGAGCCCCGCCGATCGAAGAAACCTCAGCTCTGCGTAAGCCTTACAGAAGCGCACCTCGTCCGCGATTAGCCCGTCATGCCCTCGGTGGGCCCACTTGAACCATGGGATGTCTTGAATGTGACTCCCCTTCTCGCAGACCGCGACGTAACGCATCGGAACGAGCATGCCGCCACACTCACACTTGTTGACCCACTTACCCTTGTCCCTGCCGGTCAATTTCGAGACCTTTGAGCAACGTTCGCAGAAACGCCAGGCCGGAAACCGCCAGTATGTTAGGCCCGGCGTATTCTTAGCTGCTTTCCCGGCGTGGGACGGCGCCTGGCGAAGCACGCCCGCGCCGATGCGCGCCAAGAGTCGATCGCAGCTAATCTCGGGGGAGAACTTCTTGTCCCACCACGAAGTGTCCGGGGCGATAATTGACTCTCCACGGATATCGACGATTGCTCCGACACCGAAGGGCGACAACGTCTCTGAGAGGCGCAAGTCGTGTCTGATTGGTTCCATCAGTCGTTCCCTTCCATAGGCTCACGGACCTGCACTGCAACGTTAGGTTCGACCGATCGCATCGAATCTGCAACCAGCCACCCCTCGCCCGATTGCCCGAATCGCTTCAGTAGCGCCGCGTCGCCACTTCCCCGGTCGTAGCTCATTTTGGTCCCGGCGGAGCGCATCGCCTTGGCCCTTCGATCCCAATCGTTCAGCAATGATCGGAGCCGATCGACTGTAGGCACCGCCTCGATTTCATCAGAACGGCTCAGTAACCCCTTGAGATCATCGATGACTTTCTCGATCGAGGCCGATAGCTGCCCGTCGTCAAGATCCATACGCCCGGCGTCGTCGTTTTGAGCAAGACCGCTGAAGGTGTGCCGCACGAGCATCACGAGTGCGCCAGCGAGCGACCGCTCGCGGGAGGCTCTCGACCACGGTGTCACGCTGGTCGGCTCGACCGTCCGATAAAGAGATTCGTGATAGCTGCGGAAGGTCTCAAAATGCGATCGGTCACGGGCACGGTTCGACCGGAACAGTGTCGTAACGATTCCCCTCACGTCACCACGGCCGACACGGCTCGTAGCCTGAATGTACTCGGCCGTCGTCTTAGGTTGCCCGACCATCAACATCAACGCGAGTCGGGGTACGTCGATGCCCACCGACAGCATGTTGGATGAAAGGACAACGTCGACCGCCTGGTCAGTCTTATCGATGCGCCAACCGAGCTCGCGCAAATCGTTGGGAAGCTCCTCCGGGCCACGTCGACTGGTGAGTTCTAGGACGCGATCGGGGCGGACCCGGCGGTATGGCAATCGCAATCGATCCGCGCGCGCCTCAAGCCGCGCGTTCACGTCGTCGACTACCAGAGTCCCGGTGCGACCCAGCTCGCGCAGACTGTTGTGGTACATGACAGCCGTCCAGTATGCGTCCCTCGCTGTTCCCTCGCGCTGGATAGAGATTGCGGGAATCTCGAGTAGCGGAGAGGCTGCTGCGATTACCGCCGAGGCTTGAGACAAGGATTGCGGCATGAGTCCGACATACAGCCGTCCCTTTCCTGATGCCTCAGGCTGGGAAAAGAAGGTTCGGTCATCGTCGAGGCCTGACGGCGGGTAGAGTGCCACTTCGCGTCCATATAGACCGCGCACTTGCTCATGCGAAGCCCGGATCGTCGCCGTCGAGGCAATGATCTTAGGCGGAGTGCCTCCGCGGCTCAGTAACTGCTGGATCACCGCGTCAAACACCGCCACGGTGGTCCCCAGCGGACCCGACAACAGGTGAAGTTCATCTTGGATGATCATAGACGGTTGACAGAACGGGACGTTTAGCCCCAATAGGCGCCCGGCGTCTGGATTGAATTGGAGCCTTGCGAACTTGTCCACGGTCGCTAGCAGGTACGTCGGCGGATTGTCATATAAGACCTGGTCGACGACAGCGACCGGCAGCTCGCCATTAAATTCGCAATGAATGTTCGTGCACCGGATAATGATGTCATTACCAACCTGGCGTATACCGTAATCAGAAGGTTTTGTCGAGTGCCTCTTAGGCACAAGCGAAGCAGCGCACCATGGGCAGCTCTCGACCTGAAATTGGTTCGCCTCCTGCGGTCGAGCTGCCTTTAGTAGGCGCTTCAGCGCCATGCGGGCTTCGCCGCGCGTGCCGGGCGTCACCTCGTTGCCCACCCAAAGTCCGATCGAGAACGGAGCCATCCCCTCCGCCCTTGTATCGGAATCACGGCCGGGTCGCCGCAGGATCTCCATCGCACAGATCAGAGATGATGCCCGGTGGAACTGCTGGGCCGTCAGAAGGCGCAACGTGTAGCGGGTGATCACCGCCGTGCCACCGCCGCACGTACCGTGGCGGAGTCTCCGCCGAAAGATCTCGATTGCAGCCAGGCCCAGGTATGCCTCCGTCTTCCCGCCACCCGTGGGGAACCAAATGAGATCGACAAGCTCGCGCTCCGGGTGCCGATCATCCACGGTCGAGGCCAAAGCTACGAGAATGAATCCAAGCTGGAACGGTCGCCAGGCCGGCTCGGCTACGGCCTCGAGTTCCGTGCCTTGGTTGATCCGCGCTTGTCGCATCTGCAAGCGCATCGCCGCCATCCCCAACGCGAATGCCGTGCGAAGCTTGCCCTGATCCTCTCCTCGGAGGAGATCCACGGTCGCCTGCATCCGACTGGAGGCCCTCCGCGACCGCGCCACAATGGTGGCGGCGACGGACGAGTCTCGACCGAAACTCGAAACCCGTCCCTCCTGCTCTGCGACCCATCTCTCGAACGCGGCCACGAATGTTTCGAGTGCGGCGATCACCAGCTCGGGCTCACTGTCGATACGCGACAGGAAGTCGAGTCGAAGAGCAGTACCTTCGGCGCTTCCGGAGGCGAAGGCAACGGTCTCGACGGCAGGGACGACGTACGATGGGACAGGATCGATGAAGACTCTCGTGCATATCCCGTCGACCATGTCCCAGTCGGCCGCCATGCCGTGCCCGACAGCGTAGGTCTTCCGATTGCGGTATCGCAGACGAAGCTCAGCCGCCTCGTGGTCGACATCTAGGCTAGACGTTGGATCGTATTCGAGGATTCGTCCTCCAGATTTGGGTAGGACGGACAACTCCAACTGATACAAGATCCGGGCGGCATCCACTTTCATATCGCCGCTAGCGGCCGTGACCACTCTGACGTGAACAGTGACGAGGTACGCATTGCCAAAAGAACGCCAGCGGGACCCGACTTGGAGCGTGACGTCGCCAGCGGTCAGCTCGCGTGGCGGATCTTCAGCCGAAAGCTCGAGATCTGGATAGGAGAAGGGCGTCCTCTGCCACTGCGGTGGCCCATCGAGGTCTAGCGCTGCATATGTGCCTCCCGCTATGCTGCACTGCACCGTGGCCCCATCGGTCACAAACGATACTGCTGCTGACGACGGGCGCCAGTCCTCGGCAAGAGGAATACCTGCGTTTCGGTCATCCACCTCACCTTCGACGACGTCGGCTTCAACCTCGGGCATAGCGTCGGAGTCAACGTCGGTCAGCCCCTCAGGAGCCGCCTCCGAATAGGATTCGGGTGGATATAGCATCCCGACGCTGTATTGCAAATTCGGGCGCCCATTGACAATGATCTCGTCGGGACCACCCTCTGGGCCGACGTAGGCCGATCTAAGGTGTGCAAGGACCTCTTGCTGCTCGCCGGTGAGTGTCAAAGCGCCCCCATGTTGTTCTGCAACAGCTCTTGTAGCCGCTTCCTGTCGGCTGCCGACACCAAGATGTGTAGACCCACACGTGCCCTCGTCGCCGCCACATAGAAAGCCGCCGACCCACCATGATCAAAGACTTCCGGCAAGTTACACACGACGACTCGGTCCGCCTCGAGCCCCTTGGCGTGCTTGGGGCTTGTGATCATAACGCCACGCTTCGTTGAAACTGGTGCAGCCGACGAAGAAGCATCGATGATCCAAATAGAGCTAGGCCTCGAACCATCCGCTACGAGCTGATCAGCGATCTTCACGGCGGTGGCGACATCAGCGACGCCGGTAGCGTCGGCCCAGTGGAGGGGTTCGCCATGAACGATTCCCGGGTCCCCGACGTCCGCACCTAGATAGCTCTGGACAACGTGGACGATGGGCTTGGTGTTGCGGACGTTCATCGGAAGCTCGAACTCGACGGCATCCTCAAGGATCAACGCGAAGATATCCTCGTCGAACGCCCCGTCGACGCGCGCTTGATTGTTCGGATCCAGAAACATGCGCCAACGACCGTTTGCGCGCCCGCCGTCGATGACCGTATCGAGCTTGTCCATGTCCTCTGCCGTCATCAGGTCCTGTGCCTCGTCCACGAAGACGGCCTCGTAGGTCCGTTCCCCCGACAGCTCAGCGAAAGGAATGACATCAATAGCTCTGCCAGCAACCAACGTCTTGAAGAAGCGAATGAGGCCCGGGGAGCCGAAGGTGATCAGCACCGAACGGCCCTGATCTGCCTCCTGCTTCGCGCCCTCAGCCAATGCCAGCGACTTCCCCGTGCCGGCACCGCCGAGAACCAACACGCGCGGGCTGCGAGCCAGACCTTCGAGGTACTTAGCCTGGCCAGCCGTGGCGCGATTCTGCTCTTCCAGCACAGCGCCACGCTGTGCATCGATGGCAGGAAGGCGCGTGAACTCGCCGTACAGCCTTGTACGGATGTCGGCGAGCCGCGCGACCTTGGTACCGTGGCTGGGTGTTGGCGCCCTTCTCACTATCTCGTCGAGCGCGCCCGCGACACCCTCAACTGTCATGTCCGAGCTTGCCAACCAGTGCGACGGATACCAACCGATGGCGCGGTTCAGATCATCGGTATCCGGGGTGATAACCGCATGCTGGTCTGGATACCAACCGAGACCGTCCGCCTTTAAGATATCGCGGAGCGCCATCTTTGCACCATTTGCCTGATCCATGGGCGGTTCCTTCAGTTGGAACCATTCCTGACGTCGGTTTTTAGTCCACCACCTGCCTTCGAGGCATCGAATCCCTCCGCCCTTGACCTCGAATACGACCACCACGCCCTTCCAGAGGACGATGAAATCGGCTTCCGCCTGCTGCTTGTGTCGATGAGATCGGAGCTTTACCGAGTGAAAGGCAACCGCATTCGGGTCGCCAGTCACTTCGAGCAGCAGGCGTGCAACGGTTTTCTCAGCGTCGCTCTCGGCCACCTGGAGGATCGACTTGAGGTCCGGCGAAAGTATCACGCGGGGTGCTCCTTCCATAGCGGCTCGTACTCACGATAGCCAAGAAGGTTACTCATATTGCCAAAGTCGTCCGCCATGTCGACGATGAGGCACTCTTCTTTACCGCCGTTGGCTGGGCCACGCAGCCCGCGTCCCGCCATCTGAATATAGGCGCTCGGGCTGAACGTTGGACGCGCAATATAGAGTGCCCGGACACCAGGCGCATCGAAGCCTTGGATAAGCAGATCGCAGTTAGCCAGCACCCGGACGGCGCCGTCCTTGAACTTTTGGATCACATCACGGCGTACCTGTCGACTGGTCTGCCCACTCACCGACTCAGCCCGAACGTCCCGGTAGCGCAGCGACGCGGCGAGGACCTGCGCTGAGAGAACATTCGGAGTGAAGACCAAAATCGGCCAATCATCATCCTGGCTCATGATGTGATCTATGAGGATCGCCATACGCGCTTGGTCGCGGCCGATACGGTCGAGTACCGCAGGGTTAATACGTCGAAGTCGACTGGCTTCGGCGACCTCGCTGGGGTACAGCCTTACCTTGATACCCGGCAGCACATCGTGTTTCACACGCGCCAGAACACCGAGCTCGGCAAGCTCATGATATGCATCTCCCTCAAAGGCCTTGATAATCTTGTTTCCGAACCTGTTGGCGAGCTGTTTGGTGGCGGACTCTGAGGTTCCCTTGAATGGCGTGGCCGACAAGCCAACTAACGGCCTTGCCCATCCGGTGCCTGCAACGCCCAGCCATTGAAGGATGCTGGTGTACATCGACGAGTTTCCTGCGCGGTGGCCTTCATCGACGATGACGAGTGTCGCCTCACTTAGCCATTCATATTCCGCAGTGCCACGAACCACGTTGAGCTTGGCATCAGTTGCGACTATCACGCTGAACTCGGTGTCTGGCTCATGCACGATATTGCTTTCCCAGAGCCTGCCGATCGTCAGCGGACGCTCGTCGCCCAGGCCCCGCCACACTAGGCCCCAGGTTTGGACGGCCTGCTCACAGAGCTCTTGGGACTGGGCGATCCACAAGACCGGT
Organism: Actinopolymorpha sp. NPDC004070; assembly: GCF_040610475.1. Lineage (NCBI taxonomy): Bacteria > Bacillati > Actinomycetota > Actinomycetes > Propionibacteriales > Actinopolymorphaceae > Actinopolymorpha > Actinopolymorpha sp. NPDC004070. The sequence goes on from NZ_JBEXMJ010000014.1 coordinate 143,611, forward strand.
CCACGCAACTTTCCCTCAATGAACAGGCGGAGCACGGTCTCAGAAGCAACGCGCGTTTTACCCGAACCCGTCGGCAATTCAAGCATTGCCTTTTTAGATCGGCCAGCGCCACTTTGGGTGATAACCTGCTGCAGCTCCTCACTGATTCTCTGTTGGAACTCATGTAGCGGATTCAGCTTAACCGCCCCGGGCACGATGAATTCGTTGACCTGCGGCTCGCTGCGACGTCCAGCGTACTCGGCTCCGAAGCCCATCTTCCGAAGCCACGAGATCGTCGACGCGCCACCTCCCCAGGTAGTGGGAACGTCAGGGAAACCTAATTGCCGGAAATTTTCCTGCAATTGTTTGACAGCCTCCGAGCCATAGACCGTCAGGAATAACCGGGCGACTGATGTATCGTCGCCGACCAATCCCTGGACTTGAAGTGCTTGCCATAAGCCGGAGGGCAGTGCCTCACGCAGATCATCAGGCCCAATGTAGACTTCCAATCGCGACTCGTCGTCGGGCGCCGCAATAGCTTCCTGACGCATAGTCTCAAGGCGGTGATCAACACCTGCCTTGATGACCGTGGCGAGCTCGGCATTGTTAAGGCGCATTTCGAACGCATCATTTATGAAGCTGAGGACTTTTCTTTCGTCTGCTTCGTTCGCGACAATGAGCCTGCCACCTTCGAGATGCCAGTCGATAGCTTGATCCTCTACCCCTTCTTCGGTGGTAACCCGCTTCGCTAGGAGCAAGGCGCGCGCCACGGTGGCGTGAGCCACCTTCTCGGCCCAGAGCGTGCTTCGCAGGCCGGGGTAAACGTCAACGATCCGTTCGCTATCTTGCCGTCCTTCTACAAGCACGGAAAAGGCAAAGCTCTCCTCGAAGCGGCGACACCCTACAGCTTCGGCTAGGTCCGCGGCTTCCTCTTCGCTTACGCGCAGATAAGGGCGGTGCCGGTGTGAAAGATACTCCTGCTGCTCGTCGGTAGTCGCGAGATAGACGGCGTTGGGGGGACGGGCCTCGACTGCCTTTCGGACCCGTGCAGGAATGCTGGGAGGATGGGACTCTGGATACGCGATCCGGTCCGCAGTCAAGATGAAGTCAACGAGCGTGGAGTCGCTGATCGCTGGCGGAAAGATTTCGGCGCCGAGTGCATCGCGAAGCACTTTCACAGGGACCACCGCCAACTCGTCAGGTAGCTCAAGCGCGTCCGACACGTGGCCTGGCCCTTTGAAGAGAGGGAGCAAGCCCTCGTACTTCACGAGCGACGGGGCGACAACGTCGGCGGGCGCGCGGAATCCGCGATTGGTCCTGAGTAGGCCTGCGCGCTCAACTGCCCAACGAACCGGTGATTTCACCGGATAAGTTCGCGAGGTATCGAGATCCTCACAGATCCAGTCGCCGTCCCCCTCTGCAAGGAGCCCGGCCGTCCATCGTGCCCGTAGTTCATCCGAGGCGTCCGCATCGCGAAGCATGAAGAGCATCGAGAACGGCCCAGGTCCTTCGTACGGGGTCAGATCGATACGCTCTGTGGGACGCTCGCCGGGCCCGCGGCACTGGTTGAGAGTTGTAAGCACCCATTCTTTGTAGCGGTCGAATGCCGGCTCGTCGTCAGCGGGAAATTTCCTAACCGGCCCACGGATGACACCGAGTTGGTACGCGACCTCCGGGAGGCATCTCGATCTGTCAAGGGTCCTCGATGCGAAGGACGGGCCAAGCGACTCCGAGACGTCGAATACTTGGCGCGGAAGGCTCCATCCTCCATCGACCGTCGGCACTCTCACCTTCATCGCATGTGCAGCGAGCGCTTTGGAAGCGGCTAGGACCGGGACGCCCATGACCGCGTCCCACAACTTGGTCAGCTCCTGGTCGCTTCCCACTAGCGGAAGCTTCGCGAGTCGGGCGTTCAGAACAGCTAGTGGATCGAGGTCTCGGAACCCCGATTTCCGTAGAAGATCATCGACACCCGGCCGTGCTAGAAAGATGGGGTCGACGAAGGTCGCACCCTCGATCTCGATATCGGCATCCTGGCTCAGGAAGACTACATCCTTGTCAACGAGTGCTCGCAGCCCCTCGGTGGTTGGGATGACCTTGGCTTGGTCAACACCTTCGATCTTCCGGTGGAGGGCGCAGACAGTCTTGAAAGCGTTCTCCGAGGAGATCGGGTCGACGCCGTCGGCCCACTCGCGTAACCACGAAAGAAGTCCGCGCTTTGGCATGAGCTCTAGTGCCCGCCTTGTGTCCCTAGCACTGCCACGATCCCCGCGGTCCAACCCTGCCGTGAAGAGATCCCGCAGGCGCGTGGTGCGTGTCGACGTGGCATAGCAACGCCAGGACGGGACGTCCTCGCCAGTGTTCGGTGACTCGATCCATGCCTGGTGAATCGACGGTTCGAGAGCGAAAGAGAAGTCCAGTGGGCGCAGGTCAGTCGCATGCTTCAAGACACCGTTAGCGTCAGGAATTATCCCCTGCTCCGCCGCGAATACTGGGATATGGGCGATCAGGAGCTCATCTCCAAAGCTAAGCAGTTCACGCCCCCGAGCAGGCATGTAGTCGAGGTGCGCTGCCGGATCTTCAGTCGTCCGTGTACGTGGGAGCAGATCGACGAACATCTTCGATAGTGTCCGCAAGATTTCGCGATTGTAGTCGTTGTGCAGAAGCGTCGTCCGGTCATCGTTCACACTCCAAGGAGCGTTGAAGAGAGCGGATGCCGAAGTCTCATCCTGAAGCGGGAAGTAGGCCCAGAACCGTCCTATGCGCTGCCGGGATTGCCGGGCTGGCAGTGCGACCGTTACCTTGACCCGCTTTCGCGAGACCGCCTGTCCGACCTGCTCGCGAGCGGCCTCGCTCGGTGAGTGCATCCGATCCTGGACGAACCACTCCTCACCCTCCCCGTCTGGCCGCTCAATCTTGAGGACTCCGTCACCGAGGTCGCGCGAGATATGACTAGTCTCGAACGCCTCTGGGCCAATGATTCGGAGCTTCACCTCACGCACGGCGTTTACGAAGAGCAAGAATTCAGGGGAGAAGCCCCTCATCTCCTCCGTCAGGCGCTTGAGATTCGTCGCATTCGGAAGCTTGACGATAGTGGTTGCCCACTCGGCCAAGTCAGCGAGGATTGGGTCCGCGGCAAACTCCGCGAGCGGATCGGCAACTGTCGCCGTACGTAGAATCGGGTAGCGCTTCGCGCCGGGCCCAACCTTTGTCAGGGCCTTCCTCGCCTTGACGGAGTTAAACTCGAAGGAGATGGATCGGCTGAATACCTGGGGAGAATCGGATACCGCGAGGACGGACTTGAAGCCGAGACCGAACCGACCGATCTCGTCCCCTCGTTTGGCGCTCAGGTATGCCATCGTGATGGCTCTTAGACCGCTCTCCGAGAATGGTCGGCCAGCATTCGCACAGTACAGAGTCTTTTTGTCGACATCGAGTGTGATCTCGACCCTGCCAGCAGTCGGCCCTTGACCGTCTTCCGCTCCGGCCAACGCGTCAGCAGAGTTCTGTACGAGCTCGAGAAGCGTACGGTTCGCATAACCGCCGGTTCGGATCGACTCCTCATGGTTCGCATGCTCCTCGATGAGGTCGGGATGGATCTCATACGACCTGATCGCGCGATCGAACTGATCTCCGACCTCCCGCTCGAGACCTGGGTCAGCTGACCACAAGTTGGCCACAGTCACCACTACGAACTCCTCGCCCTCGCGCTGTCTTTGCTCCCAAGGCGGTGCGTCTGGCAACTACATCGGTCTCGCGCCCCCCGAGGTCATAATTCCGTCCCCCTTGCCCTGGTTGCGCCTCATCGCGCATTTTTTCGGGTCGCCTTGTCAACGGGTCAACCGAATCTTTGGTTACGGTGCGCGTACGGGGCAGTTGCGTCGGGTACACGGAGGTGTACAGGATGGTGGCTGACCTGCGGGAATAGGGAGGCCCTTGCAGGGACCCGTGCCTGCGAGATGCTAGCTAGCTGTAGCTAGCGGGACCCCGCTTACTCTGGCCAGCCCCGGCCATATGTGGAGAGGCATGCGCTAGAACTGGGCCGCCTGAGGGTTCGGCGACCAGCGCGTGCTCTGCTCCGACGGCGGGTCAGGTCGATCCAGCAGCCGTCCTGACGAGGGTGAGCACACCGGTGAGCCTGAGTACTCGCCCGTCGCTTACAGCGGCGATGTCGAGCCGAACGTCTCAGGTAGTGCGCTAAACGGGGGTAGACGGTTCTTCTCGGGCCACTGTTCAGACTCGGCGAGGTCCGAGTCGAGCTCGGGGATCAGCGCGTCCACCACTCGAAGCATCTGGGACGGCAGCGCGTTGTCGTCCAGTTCGCCGTGGACGAGTAACAGCCTGCCGCGCAGACCCGCGGCCACCTGCGTGTTGTCGACATCAGCCCATCTCGCGACTGTGCCCAGATAGAGGTGCGACCAAGCCGGGATGTAGTGCCGCCAGTTGTGGTTGCCGGAGATGGACACGCCGACGCGGTAGGAGGTCCGGACGGGTGAACATCGCGCGAGCCGACGCGAACCCGCCGCCGAATAGGCCGTACACCTCCACTTGCCCGGCATCCGTACAGGGATGACGCTCGGCGAGCTGGCGAATCGCCATCACGTGGTCCTCCACGTGCCAGGCCTCGTCGGCGTCGCCGTACGCTGCGTCGTGAAACGCCTTGCCCCTGCCCGGCGTCCCGCGTCCGTCATGCGCGACGACCGCGAAGCCGAGTGCCGCCGACCCTAGGAACCGGGCGGAAACCACCGCTCGCTCTCAGGCCCCGGTTTCTGATACTCGCTTCGCTCGGACTTGTCGGCCCACCGGCCGTCGACCTCGCGTCGTTGCTTCAGGTACCCCACCACCAGCAGCAGCACGGCGAGTCCACGACGATCAGGATCCAGACCACCACCGCACTCATGCCCACACGGTGACACCGGGCATGCCCGCGGTCCACAGACCGCGGGCATGCCTCCCAGGGTGCTCTTTCGTACGCGGATCAGATGATGCCGAGGGCGAGCATGGCGTCCGCGACCCGGATGAACCCCGCGATGTTCGCGCCGGCGATGTAGTTGCCGGGACTGCCGTACTCCTCGGCGGTCTCCGCACACCGATCGTGGATGGCTCGCATGATCTCCTCGAGCCGCTCCTCGGTGTGCTCGAAGGTCCAGCTGTCGCGGGACGCGTTCTGCTGCATCTCCAGCGCGCTGGTGGCGACCCCGCCCGCGTTGGCGGCCTTTCCGGGAGCGAACCCCACCCCCGCGTCGTCGAACACCCTGATCGCCTCCGGCGTGGCGGGCATGTTCGCGCCCTCGCCCACGACCCGGCAGCCGTTCTTGACGAGCGTGAGCGCGCCGGCCTCGTCGAGCTCGTTCTGCGTGGCCGACGGCAAGGCGATGTCGCAGGGGACGTCCCAGATCGACCCGCCCGCCACGTGGTCGACCCCGCTGCCGCGCGCCTCGGCGTAGTCGCGGACGCGGCCCCGCCGTACGTCCTTGATCTCCTTGAGCAGCTCGGTGTCGATGCCCTTCTCGTCGACGACGTAGCCGTCGGAGTCCGAGCAGGCGACCACGACGCCGCCGAGCTGGTGCACCTTCTCGATCGCGTAGATGGCGACGTTGCCGGAGCCGGAGACGACGACGCGCCGCCCGTCGTACGTCTCACCGCGCGCTTTCAACATCTCGTTGACAAAGAAGACCGCGCCGTAACCGGTCGCCTCCTGGCGTACCTGCGAACCACCCCAGGCCAGGCCCTTCCCGGTGAGTACGCCGGATTCATAGCGGTTGGTCAGCCGCTTGTACTGGCCGAACAGGTAGCCGATCTCGCGTCTGCCGACACCGATGTCTCCGGCCGGTACGTCGACGTACTCGCCGATGTGCCGGTGCAGTTCGGTCATGAACGACTGGCAGAAACGCATGACCTCCGCATCCGACCGGCCCTTCGGGTCGAAGTCGGAGCCGCCCTTGCCGCCGCCGATCGGCATACCCGTGAGCGCGTTCTTGAAGATCTGCTCGAAGCCGAGGAACTTCACGATGCCGAGGTAGACGCTCCGGTGAAAGCGCAGGCCTCCCTTGAACGGACCGAGCGCGGAGTTGAACTGCACGCGGAACCCGCGGTTGAGCTGCACCCGGCCGGCGTCGTCGACCCACGGCACGCGGAAGATGACCTGCCGCTCCGGCTCGCACAGCCTGCGGATGACCGCCGCGTCGGTGTACTCCGGATGCTTGGCGACCACCGGCCCGAGACTGCTCAGGACCTCCCGGACCGCCTGGTGAAACTCCTCCTCGCCCGGGTTGCGGCGAAGCACTTCGGCGTAGATGTCGTGCAGCTTCTCGTCAAGGTCGCTCACGGCGCATCCCCCAGGCACACGTCGTCCCGGCCGGGTGGACGCCGGCCGAGTGCGGATGTCGCGAAACGACGGCCCCGTCGCCGTCGCCCGTCGAGGCTACCTGGCCCCCGCAGCCCGTCCGTGAGCGAACCGGGTCAGGCGTCCGGGTAGCTGAGTTCGACGTCGTGCGTACCGTCGGCCCCGGGATCCACCCGGACCGAGCTGGCCACCGGCGGATAGCCGCTGGCGATGACGGTGTAGTCACCGGCGGGAAGGTCCTCGAGGGTGTAAACGCCGTCGGCGTCGGTCACCGTGGTCGTGAGCACCGCACCCGAGGCGTCGACGAAGGTGATCAGCGCCTCGCGCACCGGATGGCCGTACCGCCCGGACCGAGCGACGCCGGTCAGCCGGCCGCCACCCTCCAACTGCAGGTCCAGTCGCTCCTCGCCACCCTGCGGCACCGTGACACCCGTCGCGATCGGACGGTAGTTCGCCGCGCTGACGACCAGGGTGAAGTGGCCGCCGCCCAGACCCTCCAGCGCGTAGCCGCCGTCCGCGCCAGTGAGCCGGGAGGTGACGACCTCACCGCTCTCGTCGGTCAGGGTCACCGTGGCGTCGGGCACCGGGGCGCCGGTCCCACCGACGGAGACCGTGCCGTAAAGCCGGGTGCTGCCGGAGAGCACCAGGTCGGCCGTCACCGGTCCCCCGGTCGTGGTGATCGTGGACGCCCGCGGCTGGTAGACGCCGGCCGAGGCGATCAGGACGTACGTACCGGCCGCCAGAACCGGCACCGCGTACGCACCGGACTGGTCGGTGAGAGTACGAGCCACCTGGTGGCCGTCGAGGTTGATCAGGGTCAGCGCAGCGCCCGAGATGGGGCTGCCGTCCGGCCGGAGGACCTTGCCACCGATCCGGTGGCCGTCGAGCTGGTGCTCGTCATCGCGGGGCGCTGCGGGTGATCCGTTGGCCGCCGGCGCGGCTCCCTGCCGGGGGCGGCGCACCCGAAGGAGCTGGCCGAAGTCCTCCCCGTCCGCCAGCGCGTGCCGGCCGTTGGCGCCGCCGTGACCGTTGCTCACCGCGTACCCGTTGGCGGTCGTGTGACCGTTGGCACTCGCGTGACCGTTGCCGTTCGCGTGACTGTTGCCGTACGCCGATTCCTCCTGCGGCGTGTCACCGACCTCCGGGGCGTCCGCCTCCGGGGTCTCCGCCTGCACCGCGGTCGTACCCAAAAGCTCCGGGGTTTGGGCCTGCGCCGCGCTCGGGCCCGCCTCCTCCGCGGCCCGCGCCGCCATGCCGGACTGGGTCCGCAGCGGAATCTCCTTCATGAACGCCAGCAGTACGAACGCCACGACCGGAGCGACGGCTGCCGTCAGGAACACCAGGTCCATCGACTCCGAGAAGCCCATCCGGAACGGCACGGCGAGCCTCGGGTCGAGCCGCTGGATGAAGGACGAGTCCTGCAGCACGCCGCCAGTGCCACCGCCACCGGAGCCGTGCAGCATCGCCAGCACCGGCTGGTTCGCCTTGTCGGCCAGCACCTTCGGGTCGTGCAGCGCCGCCTGGAAGGCCGGCGTCTGGCTGACCGTACGGAAGGCGTTCGCGATCTTGTCACCCACCGTGCTGAACAGCAGCGAGAGGAAGACGGCGGTCCCGAGTGTGCCGCCCATCTGCCGGAAGAAGATCGACGAGGACGTGGCGACGCCCATGTCGCGGGGCGGGACGGCGTTCTGGATGGCGAGGGTGAGGGTCTGCATGGACAGACCGAGACCGAGGCCGACCACCGCCATGTAGATGTCGGTCTGCCACAGCGGGGTGTCCCACGCCACCTGGTGGAAGAGCACCAGGCCGCCGGTCATGAGCAGGGTGCCGATGAGCGGGAAGATCTTGTAGCGGCCGGTCTTGGCGGTGATCTGCCCCGACGACAGTGAGCCGGTCATGATGCCGGCCATCAGCGGCAGCATCAGCAGCCCCGAGTGCGTGGGTGAGGCGCCCTTCACGATCTGGAGGTACTGCGGCACGATCGCGATCGCCCCGAACATCGCCATACCGATGAAGAAGCCGCCCGAGGAGATCAGCGAGAAGACCCCTGACCGGAACAGCCGCAACGGGATCAGCGCGTCGTCCCCCATCCGCTTCTCGGCGAGGACGAACGCGACCAGGCCGACCACGCCGAGCACGTAACAGATCAGCGCGTCGCGAGATCCCCAGCCCCAGTCGCGGCCCTGCTGCGCCACGATCAGGAGTGGTACGACGCAGACTGCGATCGCGATCGCACCGAGCCAGTCGATGCGGTGGTCGCGGCGGGTGTGCGGCACGTGCAGCACCTTGCCGACCACGATCAGCGCGATGACGCCGATGGGCACGTTGACCAGGAACACCCACCGCCAGCCGGCCAGGCTGATCAGCTCGGACTGACCGGCGAGGAACCCGCCGATCACCGGCCCGAGAACGCTGGAGCTCGCGAACACGGCCATGAAGTAGCCCTGGTACCGCGACCGCTCGCGCGGCGGAACGATGTCGCCGACGATCGCGAACGCCAGCGACATCAGGCCGCCGGCGCCGAGTCCCTGGAACGCGCGGAAACCGGCGAGTTGCCACATCGACTGGGAGAAGGTGCAGGCGAGCGATCCGATCACGAAGATCGTGATCGCGGTCAGGAACAGCGGCCGCCTGCCCCACAGGTCGGACAGCTTGCCGTAGAGCGGCGTACTCACCGTCGACGTGATCAGGTAGGCGGTGGTCGCCCAGGCCAGCATGTCCAGGCCCTTGAGATCGTCGGCGATGGTACGGATCGCGGTGGAGACGATCGTCTGGTCCAGCGCGGCAAGGAACATCCCGAGCATCAGACCCGAGATGATGGTGACGATCTGGCGGTGACTCAGCTGTCCATGGGGCCGGTCCTGGGCCTGGCCATGGGACTGGTCTGCTGTCTGCTGCTTGGGCTCCGCGCCCGCTGTCCGGGTCGCCGTACTCTCCACCGCGTTACTCATCTGACCTCTCCACCCCGCCTTTGCCGCGCTCTACCTGCTCACCCCGTCGCGGCTCGTCTTTTCCATCTCTTTGCTTGCGTCATGCAAGTGATGCCCAGACAACTATGCGGAGCGGCCGTTGCCTTAGACAACACAACTACTTGTGAAGTGGCGCACAATTAGGCAAAAGAACTTTTTACGTGACCTTGCGTGGTACTGAGCTCACCCGTCCTCCGGCGCGGGCGGGGCCTGCCTGCGCCCTGCTCGCCGAGGCGCTTGCGACGTGCCTGCAAGGTGCCTGCGGACGAGGGGTGCCGTCGCGAGCAGAAGCAGTGTGAAGACGGTGAGCCGCTGGAGGCCGGGCGCCGACCCGACGTCGAGATGCTGGATGGCGTACGTCGCGTAGAAGTTGGCGGCGAGGTCGGTGGCGACGATGAGACAGGCGAGGTCGAGCCCTCGGGGCCGGCCGGCGACCAGGAGGACGGCGGCGAGCGGGTCGAGGAAGGCCAGCGCGGTCCAGTAGAGGTTCAGCCAGTCCGGCGCCCAGGCGTACGGATGCAAGCCATGGCGTACGAGGTCGCTCACGTGCGTGACCGTGCCGACGAGAAGCCCGGCCGCATACACGCCGACGAGTACGACGACCCACGGTGGTGTCCGGCGTACCCATCGCACGGCGTCGATCCTTTCAGACACCTCGTGCACTGCTTCTGTGCAAGCTGCGGACCGGCTCGCAGCACTCCCGGTGACGACCGACCCGCATGAGATGGTGTGCCGCACGAGCTACGACGTCGTCGTGATCGGGGGCGGCCCGGCGGGTGCGACCGCGGCGATCCAGGCAGCCCGGCTGGGGGGCGCGGACCCTACTCGTGGAGAAGAACGCCATGCCCGGCGATGTGGGGTGCCCCCGGGGACGGCTCAGCATGTCTGCGGCGCTTATCGACGGAGCCGGGACAGACCACCGAGCGGCACGAGGACCTCGCGCATTGAGGGGCATGCCCAGCCGAGCGAGCCCCGTTCGTACTTCGGCACCAATGCATGGCGATGGTGCGGACATCGTGGCCATTCCTCGGTAGTCACCTCGGCGACGACGGTTTTCAGTTGCTCGATCGACTCCTCGAGCTGTGCACCCTGATCGGCGAGCCGGCAGCTCAAAGCCAGCTGGATGTAAGGAAATCCGTCGTGCCGCACTTGCACCGCGTGTGGGAAAAGCTCCGGCATGCTCAGTCCGTGCCTGGCCGCGGTCTCGCGTACTTGCTCGGGCACGCCCTCAGTCACCACGACCTCGACCGACCAACGATCGCTCAGTGCGCGAAGATCCGCATCAACAGCTGCGGCGAGTTCATCTACCGAAAGCACCGGCGCCCTTCCGCCCGGTTGGCTACTGCCCACCACTTCTCACCGGGACGAGGGAGCAGAGCAGGAGCCCTGCTCCGGCTTGGGGAGATGATGGGCCGCCTGGGGATCGAAGCCAGAACCCGCGGATTTGATCAAGACGGCTGCCCCCAAGTGTGCGTTATCTCGCGAACGTGGCCGTGACCTGGGCCGTCGTCGCCCTGGCCGTGATCATCTGTTGCCTTCAGTGGTGGACTCGTTGCGTCCAAAGGTGTGGGTTAGGTGTGGTGCCGCCGCAACCTCCTCGCCAATCCATTCGTCGAACAAGTGTGCGATCCAGGGCGTATGCTGCTGCTCGGGCGGGGGGCCGGCACCGATACTGGGCAGGGGATCGGCCGTATGGCCCTCCCCGCCCACCAACGGGTTATGGAATCGGTGCAGAAGTATCATTCCTCTCCATGACCGAGACCCGCCGGACCCCCGGGACCGGGCTATCGCTCAGTTCCTCATGACGCTGTCCACCGCGGCGGCCGAGCTGGCTGCAGCCTTTACGGCCAGGCCGACGGAACAGCCGGACTTCAGAAATCGGCTGGTCGGTTCGATGCAGCGGCAGGTGGCTGCACTGCTGGATGTGTGCCAGGCTCGTCGTGGCCGCAGCTGTGGCGTCCCACTGCGCTCTACAGGAAGGGCACGGACAGGGCCGACACCTGAAGGAGCGCCTGACGGCAGGGCTGATGGGTCTAGCGGGTGTGCTGTTTGTCGTCGGCCGTGGCCCGCTCGCCGGTCGAGGCCGGCAGATGTGGTCAGTGACTGCTGCGCTACCTGTCGTGTTTTCACAATTTGTTGATGTTGGTTCTGTTTGCTACGCCCCAGACATCCGGGGGTCGGGGCGCTTGAGCGGGGGCTCGGGGGGACCGGTTGTTGGGGGATGGCGCGGTCGGGGCCCGGGGGGACCCCGACCGCGCTACTCGTTTTGGGGCTTGCCGGTCATGCGAGCATGGCCAGGATTCACGGCCACCAAGATCACCATTCGCGAGTCTGGTATGACCATCTCGGCTTACCATTCGATCAGCCGACCCGCTGGTTCGTAGCCTCTTGCGCCGCCCCTCCCAGTCACCGGCGCTGGTCGCCCGGGTGGACCAGCGGGTCGTGCTTACAGGCACCTCCGCGGACAGTCACCGTGCGCTCGAAGGGTCGGAGGGTTTGGCCGGTCTTGGCCGTACCGACGACGGCAACGTACGCAACACCCTCAACCAGTTGCGGGAGCTCGGTGTTGCAGCGCTGGTGCCAGGTTCGTCGTGGCCGCAGCTGTGGCGGCCCACAGCGCTCTCCCGGAAGGGCTCGGACGAGCCCAGTGATTAAGCGGCCAGAGGTCAGCGCAATTGACCAGTGCGATCGCTGGGACTCCGTAGCCACTCACCTCCGCCACCGGAGCCCCGGTGGTAAACCGTCGATTTGCAGTCCGGATCCGGTCACAACTGGTTGGCCTTAACCAGTAGGGGTAGGGCCCGCTCGACAGCCACGGGGGTCGTCGCCGATCGTCCTCTGTGAGGGTAGCTATGACTGGACAAGCCACCACGATGCCCAAGCGCCGAAGAGCGATCCTTGGTGGACGGAGCAACGCTCCCCGACCAGAAAAGTCGTGGACCCGTTGGCACGAACATGCAGCCTGCGCGGACCTGCCGTCCCAACTGTTCTACGGAAGCGAGTCGGAAAGCGCAGCAGAACGTGCTGACAGAGAGGCAGCGGCCACCGCGGTGTGTGCCCAGTGTCCAGTCCGCTGCCAGTGTGAAGCGCACGCGATCAACCTGCCGGAACCCTACGGAGTGTGGGGAGGCACCACGGAAGCAAGCCGGCGGAACCACCGGCGGTGGGCGAGAACGCAAGCTTATGGCGAGGCCACACGTGCGTCCTGAGCACCACCTGACTTCGCAGAGCACACGCCGACGATGAGCCCGCGTAGTCGAGGGCCGTCACAGGGGCTCGGCATACCGCCGGAGGGTCGGAGGGTTTGGCCGGTGTGCTCGTTTGGTCCGGGAGAGTGGCGGCCCGTAGCCTTGCCCGGCGCGGTGGGCAGCTTGGCTGCCCGCCCGTAACCGCCCACCGTGGGCCGCCGCTCTTGGGGTCCCGGACCAAGCGAGGTGGCTAAAGTCTCCGGCCCGGCACGTTGCCGGTACACGTGGTGGCTGGCTTCGCCGACCGGCACCTCGGTGGCGCCCCAAGGCAGCTGACCAGAAGGCAAGGCCCTGATCCAGGTCGTTGACGTCGATGACGAAGTAGCACAGGCAGCTGCGGTGGCCGGTCATGCAAGCTCCTCGGGGCTCAGTGTCTCGTCGCGGATCCACTGCAGGTACTCCGGCAACCCTCGCCTTGGTCGTGGACCTGGCCGGCCCATCGGTAGATGGAGCGGATCGGGGTGATGAGGTGACCGCAGGCCCAGAGCCGGTCGTTGACGGCGACGGGGCTGCGGATCGGGGAAGCGGCAGCGCTTGTCTGGGATGCGGTCGACCTGGACGCGGGCACGGTCGAGGTTCGTGCCACGGTCGTGTGTCGGCGGGGGCGGGGTCTGGTCATCAAGCCCGGCCGAAGAGCAAGCACGGCTGGCGGACTCTGGTGCTTCCATCCTGGGCGGTCGCGATGCTGCGGCGTCGCCGACCTGTGGACTTCGGACCGGACGAGGCAGCGTTCCCGGCTACCCTCGGCACCTTGCGGGACCCGTCCAACACGGCGGGGCATCTGCGGAAGGTGATCGACGCCGCCGGCTACCCGTGGGTGAGCTCGCATGTCTATCGCAAGACGGTGGCGACGCTGATGGACGAGGCAGGGCTCTCGGCGCGGGCCGCGGCGGACCAGCTGGGGCACGCGAAGGTGTCGATGACCCAGGACATCTACATGGGTCGCCGGGTGGCGAGCATGGGTGCGGCGGCAGTGCTGGAGCAGATCGTGCTCCTGCCGGGTGGAGGAGGCAAAGGTGTGGGTTAAGTGTGGTGATGATCTTGACGCGATCATCGGGGGTCCCCGTGACCTGGGGGTTTGGTGGGCCGCCTGGGGATCGAACCCAGAACCCGCGGATTAAAAGTCCGCTGCTCTGCCAGTTGAGCTAACGGCCCGGTGATCCGGCAGCCTACCGGGCGCGACGGCTCGGATGCCGCCTGGGCACACGCTCGTCAGCGGATGTCAGCCGGTTGTACGGGATCTCTCAGCGCCTCCGGCCACCGTGGGGTCGGACGTCGCCGCCCCCGCCGAGAGGAATCCGGATGACCAGCCAGAATGCCGGCCCCGCCACGACCAGCACAGCCAACACCAGCCCAGCCAACACCAGCCCAGCCAAGACGGCCGGCACGCTCGAAGTGTCAGGGGCACACCTGTACTACGAGACCTGGGGCTTCGAACGAGCCGACGCCCCGCTCCTGCTGCTGATCCCGGGCGGCCTCGGCGACGCCGGCTTCTACTCTTCGCTCGGTCCGGCGCTCGCCGACGACTACCGCGTCCTGACGTACGACCGGCGCGGCAACTCCCGCAGCACGGTCGCCAGCCCGCACGGGGAGGCCCGGATCGAGGAGCAGACAGCCGACGCGCTGGCCCTTCTCGACGCACTCGGCGACACCGACGACACCGACGACACCGGCTCGGACGACGAGCCCGGGCCCGCCCCGGCGTACGTCTTCGGCGGCAGCGGCGGCGCGATCATCGGCCTCGACCTCGCCGCCCGGCACCCTCACCGCGTACGCGCGCTCGTCGCGCACGAGCCGCCGGTCGTGACCGTGCTCCCCGAGGCAGAGAAGCATCTGGCCCGCTTCGAGAACATCCGCACCCTGTATCGCACCGAAGGCACGGAGAAGGCGATGGCCGCGTTCGGCGCCGACTACGCGGGTGGCGACGAGCAGGACTTCGAGATCGACCCCGAGCTTCCGCCCGACCGCGACATCCAGCGGCGGTTCGCCGGCAACTTCGACACGTTCCTGAGCATGGAGATGCTGCCGTTCGTACGCTACGAGCCGGACGTCACTGCGCTGCGGGCCGCGGCGAGCGCCGGCACCCGGCTGGTCCTGGCCGGCGGCGAGCGCAGCAGCGCCCACTACCCCTACCGCGCGGGCGCGGTGCTGGCCGAACGCATCGGGCGGGAGTACGCGGAGTTCGTGGACTTCCCCGGCGACCACGCGGGATACCTCGGCAGGCCCCGCGCGTTCGCCGAGAAGCTCCGGGCCGTGCTCCGCGCCGGCTGACCCAGGCTCGGCACTCCCAGGCTCAGTACCCCGGTTCCTCCGGCCCGATCAACGCGACGATCTCCTCCTCCGACATCCCCGCACCGCGCGCGTACGCCTTGTCGTACGCCTCCGGCCCGAGCACCGCCCGGACCTCCTCCGCCGTACGACCCGGGTCGCCACCGCTGCGGTCCGGCCTGCCGCGCACCGCCTCGGCCACCCCCAGCAGCAACGCCGCCTGGGAGGGGTCACCCGACCGATACGCCACCGCCGCCATGCCGTGGACGACCATCGCCCGCATCGGCCGGTCGTGCCCGTGGGCGGCGAAGTTCCGCGCGTCGCGCAGGACCTCCGCCGCCGCGTCGACCTCACCCGCCGCGGCCAGGACCAGGCCCAGCCCGGCGACGACGACGATCCGCATCGGCAGCGGCATCGGCCGGCGTCCGGCCAGCTCCGTACGCACCCGGTCGGCCTGCCGCCGGGCCTCGGGAAGATCACCGGTACGGACCGCGAGCTCCGCCCCGCCCAGGCGTACCCACGCGGCGAGCTCGGGCGCCTGCCCCGCGTCGACCAGCGCATAGGCCCTGTCGAGGTCGGCCCGGGCACCCGCGAGGTCACCGGTGCGCGCCCGGTCGCCGGCGATCTGGGTCAGCGCAACCGGCAGGTCGGCGTCGCTGCCGAGCTCCCGCAGCAGTGCGAGCGCCTCCTCCCGGGCGCTGATCGACCGGGCGTACTCCCCGGCCCTCCCCCACAACCCGGCCAGGCTGCGCAGCGCGGACGCCCGGCCCCACCGGTCGCCGAGTTCGGTGAACCGGTCCAGGGCGCTGAGCAGGTGCGCCTCGGCGGCCTCGGTGTCGCCGGCGTTGTCCTCGATGTTGCCGAGGAACAGTTTCGCCATCCCCTGCCCCCACGGCCGCAGCGCGGGGAACACCGCCTCCAACCGGCGCCGCCCGGCCACGTCGTCGCCCTCGAACGTCAGCGCCACCGACTCCAGCAAGCCGAGCTCGGGGAACTCGTCCCGAATCCGCGACCCGGGCGCGTCGACGAGCGCGAGCGCCTCCCGCAGCGACCGCTTGCAGGCGTCGGCGTCCCCGGTCGTGAGGTAGCCCAACCCGGCGAGCATCAGCAGCAGGGCACGCGGTCCGGGCGGGGCGTCGCCCGGCACCGCGAGTGCGGCGCGGGTCCAGTTCGTGGCCGCCGCCCGGTGTCCCTCCAGGAACCAGAACCACGAGAACCCCGCGACCAGGCGTACCGCGAGATCGGCGTTGCCGGAGTCCACGGCGGTACGCATCGCCGCGAGCACGTTGTCGTGCTCGGCGCGCAGCCGGGCCATCCACTCCACCTGCCGGCCGCCGCGCAGGTAGGGGACGCCCTCCTCGACCAGGCGGGCGAAGCACTGCGCGTGCGCCGCGTGCATCGCCTGGGACTCGCCGGCCTCGGTGAGGCGTTCCAGCCCGTACGCCCGAACCGTCTCCAGCAACCGGTAGCGCACCTCACCGGCGCCCGCTTCCGCGGAGTCCGCGCCGCCGCCACCGCGCCGCCGATCGAGCACGGCGTCGACCAGCGACTTGTCCACCAGCGCGGCGAGTACGTCGAGTACCGCCTCCCGCGGCAGGTCCCCCGTAGGAGTCCCGGCGCTACCCGAGCCGTCGGCGGCACAGTCGACGTCGTCGGCGCAGATCAGCTCGGCGAACTCCAGCGTCGCGCCGCCGTGGAACACCGCGAGTCTCCGCAGCAGGATCCGCTCCGGCTCCTCCAGCAGGTCCCAGCTCCATTCCACCACCGCGCGCAGCGTCTGGTGCCGTGCCAGGACGGTACGTCGGCCGGCCGTCAGCAGCCGGAACCTGTCGTCCAGCCGGGCGGCGATCTGGCCCACCGACAGTGACCTCAGCCGGGCGGCGGCCAGCTCGATCGCCAGCGGGATGCCGTCCAGCCGCCTGCAGATCTCCACCACCGACCTCAGCGTGTCCGTCGTGACCTCGAACTCCGGGCGCACGGCGACCGCACGGTCGGCGAACAGCCGGATCGCGGGGTACGCCAGCGCCGCCGCCACCGGGTCCGAGCTCGCCAGATCCGAGCTCGCCAGATCCGAGCTCGCCAGATCCGAGCTCGCCGGGTGCGCCAGGCCGTGCGGCCGGCCGTGCGCGGGGCCGTCCGGGTTCGTCTCGGCCACCTCGGGCTCGGGCGGCAGGCCGAGCGGCGGGATCGGATAGAGGCGTTCGCCGGGTACGCCGAGCTGTTCGCGGCTGGTGGCGAGCACCCGCAGCCCCGGGCACGCGCCCAGCAGCCGGTCGGCAAGTGCTGCGGCCGCGTCCACCAGGTGCTCGCAGTTGTCCAGGATCAACAGGATCTGTTTGGTACGGAACGCCTCCACCAGCACGGTCACCGGGTCGCGTACCGGCACCGACTCCAGTTGGGCGCCGGTCAGCTGCGACGACGCCAGCAAACCCAGGTCGCGTACGCCCAGCGTGGACAGGACCGCCTGCGGCACCTCGCCCGGCTCGGCGATCGCTGCGAGCTCGACGAACCACGTCTCCTCGGCCGGGCGGGGCGTGGCGCGGGCGGCGAGTTCGAGGGCAAGCCGGGTCTTGCCGGCACCACCGGAGCCGACCACAGTGACCAGGCGTTCCTCGGTGAGCAGCTTGCCCAGGCTGCGCAGCTCCGCGTCGCGGCCGACGAAGCTGGTGAGGGGTACGCGCAGGTTGGTCCGCAACTGCTCGCCCTGATCGCTGGCCGGGTCGTCAGGCTCGGAGGCCGAGCCGGAGATCTCCGCCGACCCGGCCGCCGCACTCGAAGGCAGCAGCTTCGGGTCCTGCCGCAGCATCGCGAGGTGGAGGTCGGCGAGTTCGGCGCCGGGGTCGACCCCCAGCTCGTCGGCCAGCGCGGCCCGGACCCGTTCGTACGTCGCCAACGCGTCCGCCTGCCGGCCCACCGCGTACAACGCGCGCATCACCTGCCCCTGCAGCCGCTCGCGCAGTGGGTGAGCGGCGGCGAGGCGTTCGAGAACGGCGAGCGCCTCGGCGTGCCGGCCGCAGGCGAGGTCAGCCTCCAGCCGGTCCTCGGTGGCGGACAGCCGCAGGGCGGCCAGCCGGGTCGCGGCCGCCTCGGCGAACGGCGCGTCCACCGCGTCGGCGAGCGCGGGCCCGCGCCACAGATCCTCGGCGGTACGCAGGACCGCGGCCGCCTCGGCGTACTCCCCCGCCGCCAGCGCCGCCCGCCCCCGCGCGGCGAGGCGTTCGAACCGGTACGCGTCCACCTTGTCCGGCTCCACCGCCAGCCGGTAGCCCGCGGGGTGCGACTGGATCAGCGCCGCGTCCGGGCCACCGGACGGGAGCGCGCGCCGGAGCCGCGACACCAGCGACTGCAGCGCGTTCAGCGCTCCGGACGGCGGCTCCTCACCCCACAGCCCGTCGATCAGCGCCTCGACGGTGACGATCGCGCCCGGGTGCAGCGCGAGCCGGATCAGGAGTGCACGCAGCCGCGACCCGCCGATCTCGACCGGTCGCCCGTCGTCGTCCCGCAGCTCCAGCGGGCCCAACATCCGAACGTGCACGCACCAAGCCTTTCAGGTCCTGACCCCTACCCGACGCCCCCGCCGCCGGAGTGGTTGGTCGCAGGAGGAAACGGTAACTACTCTCATAACCTTGATCTCTCTCGGAAGGCAGGTCGCGGACCGATGACAGACAACACCTACGACGTGATCGTCATCGGCGGCGGCGCGGTGGGCGAGGTTCTCGCCGAACGCGTGGTCAAACGAGGTCTGTCGGCCGCGATCGTCGAGGCCGAGCTTCTCGGCGGGGAGTGCTCCTACTGGGCGTGCATGCCGAGCAAGGCGCTGCTGCGCAGCGGCGAGGCGCTCCGCGCGGCGAAGAACGTCAAGGGCGCGGCGTCGGCGGTGACCGGTGAGCTGGACGCGCAGGGGGTGTTCGAACGCCGTGACTCGTTCACCAAGAACTGGGACGACTCCAGTCAGCTGGAGTGGGCCGACAGCGTCGGGATCACCGTCGTCAAGGGCCGCGCCCGGATCGACGGCCCCAAGCGGGTGGTCGTACGTACGAAAGACGGCGGCGCCGAGGGTGCCGACGGCGGCGGGCAGGAACTCACGCTCGAGGCCCGGCACGCCGTGGCCGCCTGCGTGGGCTCGCTCCCCCGCATCCCCGACATTCCCGGCCTGCGCGAGGTCCGTCCCTGGACCAGCCGGGAGGCGACCAGCGCCCACGAGGCGCCGCGCCGGCTCGCCGTCATCGGCGCCGGCCCGGTCGGCAGCGAGTTGGCCCAGGCCTGGAACGACCTCGGCTCCCAGGTCACGCTCCTGGTCTCCGGCGACCGGATGCTTCCCTCGCTGGAGCCGTTCGCCGGTGAGTACGTCCAGAAGGCGCATGCCAAGGCCGGCATCGACGTACGCACCAACATCACCGTGCAGTCGGTCACCCGGCTCGCCGGGACCGGTGGCGGTGAGGGCGACGAGGGTCCGCTGAGCATCCAGACCGACCAGGGCGAGATCGTCGTCGACCAGGTCCTCGCCGCCACCGGCCGCGCACCCTCCACCGGCGAGCTCGGCCTGGAGACGGTCGGGCTGGAGTCGGGGAAGTGGCTCGACGTCGACGACAGCTGCCGGGTCATTGGTGTCGAGGGCGGCTGGCTGTACTCCGCCGGCGACACCAACCACCGCGCGCTGTTCACCCACCAGGGCAAGTACCAAGCGAGGATCGCCGGCGACGCCATCGCGGCCCGGGCGAAGGGCGAGCACGCCGCACCTGTCGCCTGGTCGCCGTACGCCGCCACCGCCGACCACGGTGCCGTGCCCGCGGTCGTGTTCACCGACCCGGAGGTGGCGACGGTCGGGCTGACCGAGCAGGCCGCGATCGACCAGGGGATCACCGTAGGAGTCGCGGAGTACGACATCGGCAACGTCGCCGGCGCCTCGCTCTATGTCGACGGCTACTCCGGGCACGCGAAGCTGGTCGTCGACCAGGAGCGGCTGGTCCCGGTCGGGTTCACCGCCGTCGGCCCGGGCGTGGGCGACGTGCTGCACGCGGCGACGATCGCGATCGTCGGCGAGGTGCCGCTGGACCGGCTGTGGCACGCGGTTCCGGCGTACCCCACGGTCAGCGAGGTCTGGCTGCGACTGCTCGAGACGTACGGCATGTAGTCCGGCGGGCTTCTGCCCAGGATGCTCCGGGCGCCGACTACTCGCCCGGCGCGGTGAAGTAGCGACCGCGCCGGTGCAGGAGCGGGTCGTTCTCCTCGCCGAGTTCGATGTGCTCCAGCTCGGCCTCGACGGCGAGCGCCCAGCCGATCGGCCGGGCGTCCAGGATGCGGCAGCCGGCCCAGGTCTGCGCCGAGGCCGGCACCGGGCCCCAGTCGGTGTCGCGCCAGTCGGTGAGCCGGAACGCCCCGCCCGGCGCGGGCATCAGCCCCGCGAACGCGTCCGCCAGCGACCGGTGCTCCCAGCGCAGCACCGACAACGCGAACCTCCCCGACGCCTCGGCCACCGGCCACAGGTCGGAGTCCTCGTCGACCAGGCCGAGCACCTTGCCGGGTTCGCCGTCCGCGACGACCAGCCCGGACACCGGCAGCCCCGCGCGCCGCGAACCCAGCGCGGCCGTCCACAACGTGACCGGTGCGGCCAGCCGGCCGCGGAGTCTGCGGATCGGGTTGCGTTCGTGCGGGGGCGGCAGGAACGGGTGCTCGGCGTGGATCTCGCCTCCGGTCTCGGACACGCCCCTCACTCTGCCCGGTCCGGCCGCGACATTTCACTCCGGGCCGCGTTCGACCGGGTTGCACTGCGACTCATTTCGGTTCCAGCGGTGCGTAACCGGGTACTCACGTACGGCGTCCAGGCATTGATACGTAGCAGCGCGAACGCGTTCGCCGTGAGAAGATAGGTGCCTTCATCGACGACGGGGTACCGGGGTCTGAACAGGTGTGTGCACGCCTGCCCCCGGGCACGTCTGGGGGTAAAAGGGAGTGTGGTCGCCGTGAGTGTCCTCGACCATCAAATACACCAGCTCTCCGCATCTGCGCGCAAGAGGCTGCAGCAGGACGAAATCGACCTCACCGCCCGGCGGGCCGAGCTCGTCGCCGAGCAGGGCAGCGAGACCGGTGGCGATCTCGTCGACCAGGCGTCCTTCGCGACGCAGCAGATCGAGATCGAGTCCATCGACCGCCGGCTCAACCGCATTCGCGAGCTGCTGTCGGCGACGACCGTGGCCAGCGACGCACCCGAAGACACGGTTGCGGTCGGATCCGTCGTCACTCTCCGCTTCGACGACGGGAGCACCGAGGCCTACCAGGTGGGTCTGATCGAGGAACAGGCCGACGACGTGGTCGCGCTCACCCCGTCCAGCCCGCTCGGCCGCGCGTTGATGGGCCACAAGATGGGTGACAAGGTCACCTACGCAGCGCCCGTCGGCGAGCTCAGTGTGGAGATCGTGCAGGTGGCCGGCAGCTGAGGCGCCGCCTGAGAGGCATCACCGGCACCCGCCGGTCGAGACCGTGAGGTCCTGACCGGCGGGTGCCGTCATGTTCGGGCTCAGGTGGTGGCGCCGGACTCGCTCGGTCCTCAGTCGTAGCCCAGTTCGTGCAGCCGGGCGTCGTCGATCCCGAAGTGGTGCGCGATCTCGTGCACGACGGTGACGTGCACCTCGTCCACGACGTCGTCGTACGTCTCGCAGATCCGCAGCGTCGGGCACATGAAGATCGTGATCCGGTCCGGCAGCACCCCGCCGTAGGAGTGGTCCCGGTCGGTGAGCGGCGTCCCGTCGTACAGCCCGAGCAGGTCGTCCGGCTCCCCCGCGGGCGGTTCGTTCTCCACGAACACCGCGACGTTGTCCATCAGCGCGGCAAGCTCGGGCGGCACCTCGTCCAGGGCGATACCGACGAGTTCCTCGAACTGCTCGCGGGAGATCTCCAGCACGTACTCATTCGAGCACAACAAACCGCTCCAGACTGGGCGCTTGATCATGCTCGGCGAAACCGGATCCGGCGCCGTGGCAGGCCGTACGGGCCCGGCTCCCCCGCCGCACCGGACGACGTTGTCGGCATCGTGGGGTACAACGGTGGGGATGCCCGACGAGCCCCAGCAGCCCAACGGACCCGATCTCGCTGCCCGTACGGACGCGCTCAGGCGCACGGTGACCACCGCCGTACGGGCAGTGGCGCGACTCCTCGTCCTTCTCGGGACGTACCTCCGAAAGCCCGCCATGGTCGCCGGGGTGGTGCTACTCGCGGGCGCCGGCGCGTGGTTCGGGATGGCGGTGCTGGGTACGACCAGCCGGCCGATCGGGCCGGTGGAGACGTCCATGCGGCTGGTGCCGTCGCTGCACGGCGAGTCGGTCCTGTCGCTCCCGCCGCTCGGGACGCTGGCGATCAACAGCCACGACGGGCCGCTGCAGTTCGACGTCACCGTAGACCGGATCAACCAGGACGCGGCCAGGCAGATCTTCGAGGACCCGACCCTCCTCGCCGGGCTGGAGGGTGAGGTGATCAACGACGTTCGCAGGGGTGTGTACGCGACGGCCGGGCGTGGCCTGGTCGCCGGGATCGCCTGCGCGATGCTGGTGACGCTGATCGCGGTCCGGCGTCCGCGCCCGACGCTGGTGGCCGGCGGGGCGGCCGCGGTGGCGATCGCCGGGATCTACTCCTTCGCCGGGCTCACCCTGCATCCCCGGGCGATCGCCGAGCCCCGCTACACCGGGCTGCTGACCGGTGCCCCGTCGCTGATCGGTGACGCGGCGGACCTGGCGCACAACTTCGACGCGTACTCCAAGGAGCTCGTACGGCTGGTCACCAACGTCACCAAGCTGTACGACGTCACCGCCACGCTGCCGGCGTACCAGCCGGACTCCGACGTCACCCGCGTCCTGCACGTCTCGGACCTGCACCTCGGCGAGCACGCCTGGGACGTGATCGCGTCCGTGGTCAAGCAGTACCGTGTCGACGTGATCGTGGACTCCGGCGACATCACCGACCACGGGACGGCCGCCGAGAACGTCTTCCTCAACCGCATCCCGTCGCTGAAGGTGCCCTACGTCTGGGTGCGCGGCAACCACGACTCGACGGTCACCGAGGGCGCGATGAAGGCGCTACCGAACGTCGTGGTGCTGGACGGGTCGGTGCGCACGGTGAAGGGGATCACGTTCCTGGGCGCGGGTGATCCCCGCTTCACCCCCGACCGGAGCAATCGGAACATCCCGGCCGAGACCGAGGCCGTCGTACGCCAGGCGATCGGTCTGGGGAGGGTCGCGGACAAATACGACGTGTCCCACAAGGACGAGCCGCCGTCGCGGACCGGGGCGGTTCCGGACGCCACTGCCACGCCTGGGGAGACGCCCGCCGCGACCCCCTCGCCCGGCCAGACGGTCGGGCCGAACGGCGAGCCGATCCTCAACCCGCGGCCGGCGATCGACGCGATCGTCTACCACGACAGCGCCGGCGCCTCGATCATCGACGGCAAGGCGTCCCTGATCCTCACCGGGCACGCCCACAAGCGGCTGAACCTCACGCTGCCCAAGGGGAGCCTGCTGATGCAGGAGGGTACGACGGGCGGGGCCGGGCTGCGGGCGCTGGAGAAGTCCAAGCCCGCGCCGATCGAGATGTCGGTGCTGTACCTCGACAAGTCGACGCAGGAACTCGAGGCCTGGGACGAGATCACCCTCGGCGGACTGGGGCTGACGTCCGCCCAGATCGAACGCCACCAGGTCAAGCCGGAGAAGGCGACCACGCCGAGCCCGGTGCCCACCCCGACCGGGCCGTACCCCGACTCGCCGCTGCCGACCCCGACGATCACCCGGTGGCCGACCGACGAACCCACCGAGACCCCGGGCGAGACACCGGGCGGGTCGCCGCCGGGCACTCCGTCCGACACCTCGTCCCCGGCTGGTGCGCCGGCCAGGCAGGGGCAGCCGAACCCTGGGTGATCCGGCCGGCCGCCCTGGGGCTCCCGCCGGGCCCGTATCGTCCCTGATCGGACGAATCCGCAGGTCAGCGGCATTGGTGCAGGTAGCGTGGACGCTCGCGGGTGCCCGGTTTGGCCCGCCCGACGGCCTACCCATACACTTGTGCGGTCCCTGACGGCGGAGAGATCCGGCTGGACTTGCCCTCATCGTCTAGAGGCCTAGGACGCCGCCCTTTCAAGGCGGTAGCACGGGTTCGAATCCCGTTGGGGGCACGCGAGATGAGTGCGATAGCATTCAACGTCGCAAGGCAACAAGGCATGACGATGGCCCCGTAGCGCAGTTGGTTAGCGCGCCGCCCTGTCACGGCGGAGGCCGCGGGTTCGAGTCCCGTCGGGGTCGCTGGGTGATCGGCACAGCCGATCACCTTGTTGTATGGGCAGGTAGCTCAGTTGGTACGAGCGTCCGCCTGAAAAGCGGAAGGTCGGCGGTTCGACCCCGCCCCTGCCCACCACCACTGACCAGCGGGTTCACCTTTAACGCGAATCCGTGCTGGCCGGAATGACGCCAGCGCTGACGCCAACAGCGTCCGCCGGCGTTACTGGAGTCGCTCATCGAGCCTCCTCAGCGCTACCCGCTTTTCCTCCAGCGAGGCGTGCGCGTAGATGGTCATCGTGACGTCGATGTCGGAGTGCCCCACGATGTCCCGGACGATGTGCGGGGGCGTGCCGAGTTCGAGGAGCAGAGTGACGCAGCTGTGCCGCAGGTCGTGGAAGCGCACCCCTTCCAGCCCGGCTGCCTCCCGGATCGGGTACCAGCTGCGCCGCAGGTTGTCCGGCTCCACCGGCGTCCCGGTCCCGCTTGTGAACACGTGCCCGGATTCCACCCACGTGTCGCCGACCAGCTGCCGCTCCCTGGCCTGCCGTTCCCGGTGCTCCTTCAGCGCGTCGATGCAGACTCCGACCAGCGGCACCGTCCGCCGCGAGGTTCTGGTCTTGGGTGTCACCGACTGGAGCTGACCGTCGACCCGTTGCAGGCTCCGACGCACTTCGAGCAGACCCGCGTCGAGGTCGACGTCCTCCCAGCGGAGCCCGAGCAGCTCACCGCGGCGCAGCCCGACGTAGAGCGCCAGAACGTACAGCGCATAGAACCGGTCATGTTCGGCGACGGCCCGCAACTTCCTAGCCTCGGCGACCCCGACGCCGCGGTTCACCTCGTACGTGGGCGCTGACACCTGAACGAGCTTCGCGACGTTCCGCGCCAGCAGTTCTTCCCTGACGGCCGCCTGCAGCGCGTTCCGCAACACCGAGTGCACCTGCTGGACCAGACGAGCCGACGGGACCCGCTCACAACACCGCCCGACCGCGCAGCACCTCCGCTCACCCACAGGCCGCCGAGCGTCGACACCATGCAGGCAGCACAGGCAGGTGCTGCGGAGCCTGGCCAGGAACTGCCGGACGTCGACACCGGTCAGCCGGTGCAGCTTCTTCCGCCCCAGCTGTGGGATCAGATGCACGCGCACCACCACGCCATAGCCCTGATGCGTCTTGGGCTTACGCGCTGGCCGGACGACGTGTTCGAGCCAGTAGAGCAGGAACCGCTCGACAGTCCAGCCTGTGGCCTCGGCTGGAATCCCCTGATGGGACCTGGACATCGCCTCGACGAGTTTGCGGTTCGCGGCTTTCTCGCTGGTGGCGTAGTAGTCACGCCGGGCAGTCGTGCCGTCTGGCATGAGGACGTACGCCCGCGCCACCCAGCGCCCGTCGCTGCGCTGGTAGACGGTGCCGTTGCCGTTCGCGCGGCGCTTGCGATTCTCCCGCTGCCGCTCCGTCATGCCGCCGACTCCTCCTCGACCAGGAGGGCGATCACCTCGGGCAGCGCGTCGACGGGCACGAGCCGGCGCTTGCCGATCTTCACCGTCCGCAGGCGCCGGGACCTGATCAGGTCGTACAAGGTGCTCTTGCCGATGCGAAGACGGTCCGCGGCCTCCGCCGTCGTCAGTAGTAGCTGTTCCATGCGGCGTTACTCCTTCCCTGCTTGTGGTCGTGCGTGTCAACCTGATGTTGCGATCTCCAGCCGTCCGGTCTGGCGTTGTTCGCGTGCCATGGCGGCGGCGGTGTTGGCGAGCATGGCGTCGCCGGTGGTGTGCCAGCCCGAACCGGCGAACACGAGTTCGCCGATGACTTCCAGGACCTCGTTCTCCTCGAGGTGCTCCGATGACTCGTGGTGGGCGCGGCGGTAGTCGACACGCGCTTGGCGGAGGCGTTTGAAGGTGGTGGAGTAGCGGCGGGATTTGGAGAAGAAGTGGCCGCCGTAGCCGAGCATGTGCGCCCACCTGCGTAGGGCGTAGTACCAGCCGCCGCGCCACTCGTCCGCGGGTTGCCGGCCTTTCTGGCTGAGCCGCCAGCAGGCTTCGATGATGCGGCCGGGGTGGGTGTTGTTGGCGTAGAAGTCGATGGACTCTTCGGTGATCTTGCGGGAGGTGTGCCCGGCCGCCTCGGTCGCCTTGGTGGCGTACTTGGCGAGGTAGCCGGCCACCGCTGGCCCGGACAGGAGCCGCCGGCGCCCGTGCTTGTCAGTCTGGTTGGCCTGGTCGGTGTGGTCGAGCTCGTCGACTACCCGTTCACCGGTGAGCTTGTCCTCACCGCGCAGCCGGACGGGGCGGACGTCCACCTGGTTACCCCAGCGGAGTAGCCACCCGTCGGGGCGGTCGACGAGGAGGCGTCCGCGGCGGCCGTGCACAACCAGGGGCGGAGTGCGCCAAGTCGTGTCGGCGACGGCGCGTTCGAGAATCCATTTGAGCAGGAACACGGTCGCCCACTCCGGCGGAGGTACTACGACGTCGGGGTCGAGGGGGTGGATCCCGTCGAAACGGGCGAGGATGTGAAAGTGGACCAGGCCGCGGCGCTGGAACTCCGCGACCTTCCCGAACGAGATGCGTACCGGAACCTTCGACTCGACCTTGCCTGTGTTCGGGTTCACGACCTGCTGAGTCAGGCCGTGGCGGCGGGCCCACTTGCCGAGCTCGCGGTTGGCCTTCATGGTGGTGCGCCGCAACAGTTCGCCGACCAGGCCATTCCACACGGCGTGGTGGTCGTAGTCGTAGCAGTCCGGGCACAGGGGCCGACCGAGCCGCTCATCACCCTCGCAGTGGCGGGTCATGCAGCGCATGTCGATCCCGTGCGGGCAGATCTCCGGTGTGCGGCGGGCCCGGCAGAGTGCGGGCTGGCCCTTCTTGTTGGTGCGGGGGGTGTGCACGATGCCGAACCCGGGGGCGGTGACGGTGGCGAACACCGCCGGATGCCCGCTGACTGTTTCTGGGACTCCTTTGCCGCCGCGCATCCCGGCGAGGACGAGCTGGTAGGCGTCGGCCCGGTAGATCTCCGAACACGACGGACAGACCGACGCTCTGCGGTTGCCGCAGGCCTTGTAGATCACCCCGTCCGGCATGTCGGCCGTCGAGCGTTCCGGGCCGTCGTTGGTGACCTCGCCTCTGGTGGTGTTGACAGTGGCGGTGCGGAACTTCCCGGCCAGGCGGACCGGGTTGGTGCAGCCGGCGGCCGAGCGGACGCGTGAGAGCCACTGCCCGTAGTCCGGTGAGGCCCCGCGGGCCATCGCCGTCGTCACGGCGACGTGTTTGTCCGCACCGCGCAGGTCCGTGAGGTCCATGCCGTCCGGCCTGGGCCGGGGCGGAGTGTGCAGCCACACCGCGCCGGTCTCATCGACGATCCGGATCGTCTCGACCACGGCCACCGCCCCCGCCACCGGTGTGGTGTCGGGGGTGATGGTCACCGTCGAGTCGGTCACCCGCGCCGTCCAGCGTCGCGTCGGTCGGCGAGCCCAGTGATCTTGCGGTCTTCGGGCCTGGTGCCCTCCCGGGCTACGCAGCCCGGGCACAGGGCGTTGTCACCGTCGATGGCCCAGCCAAAGTCGGCGAGGTCGTCGCGGTCGCACGGCAGCTCGTTGTGGCTGGTTTCGAACTCGGCGTCGCATGAGTCACAGGCGGCGATACGAAACCGGCGAACAACACCCGGTGTTTCCCGTCGCCGTCGCCATCGCGAAGGCACTGAACATCTCCCTCGCCGAACTCGCCGGCATGTCCACCCGTCGGATCAACCTCACCGGTGACTGGTGGGCGTCCTGGCAGACGCCGAAGGACCACCAGCAGCACGTCACCGCCCAACAGATCAGGATCGACCAGCAGGTCGAACTCATCCACGTCGTCACGACGACCCACCGCACCTCCGCCGAAGGCGGCTACATGTGGAGCGGCGAGCTACGCCTGTGGGACAACGAGATCCTGATGGGCTGGTACACCGCCGCCGACGGATCTGTGCGCTCGAAGGGAACCGTATATATCGTCCTGCACGCCCACGGCGACAGCGCCCGAGGGCGCTGGGTCGGGCTGAGCAACGGCGGGCAGCTCATGACCGGCTGGGTCGGACTCGGAAAGTCCGAAGACGAAGCCCGCGGCATCACCGACCAGCTCAAAGCCGGCGAGCCCAAGCCTGCATGACATACACGGCGACCTCGGGCGAACCGGCTGGCTCAGGCGAACCAGCTGCCTCATTTGAACCGGCCCGCTCAACGGAACAGAGGTCCGCTGAGCCGCTCCGGATCGGGGAATAACCGACCTCACTGGACAACTGACCACCGCTGTATCCGACCGCGACCTCATCGAGCGAGCCATCGGAATACTCATGCAACAACGAGGATGCGACCTCGACACCGCACTGACAGCCCTCCGGGATGACGCCCAGACCGCCCACCAAAGCGTCCGCGACTACGCGGCAAACCTCATCGCACGCACCAGCCGCCGACCGTAACGGTCAAGATCGATCAACGGCCGCCAGGTGCCCCTCACTCGGGACTGTGGATCTAACGGTGTTCCCGGCTACCCGACACAGACGCGGCGGTACAGCCCAGCGGAGAGGGCCGCGGCAGTGCGGATGGTGCTCACGTTGCGGACTGAGCTGGGCGGAGAGCATGGGACGGTCAGCGGGTCGCGGACCAGCTGGGCGCTACGGAGATTGCTCGTGGGTACGTCAGGTCGACATCGACGACGGCGCGAAGCCTGGGGCGACTTCGGCTGAGGCGGTGCGGATCGCTGAGCTTGAGCAGGAGAACCGTGAGCTGCGCCGGGCGATTAGTAGCCGCGTTCATCGACGCGAACCGTCACGCGGTGTATGCGGGCCAGGACCTCGGAGTGGAGCCCATCTGTGCTGTTCTCGATAGCTGGCGACAGTTGTGGGCACGCGCCGGTGAATTTGTCGATGGCGTGGTCGCCTCAGTCGTCGTCGCTGCTTTCCTCGACGTAGGAACGCCACCCCTGCACGAACCGCTCCGCCGAGACGCCCAGCACCCGCTGGTAGACGCGGTACTGGTCGCCCTCCGTCGCGGCGTGGTCCATCTCGACGTACAAGCGCAGCAAGGTCAGCTGGCCCCACCGGTGCGCGATGTAGCGGCAGGCCATCCACGCCGACTCGTACGCCTCGTCAAGGGCCTTGGCGCGGGGATCAAACTGCGCGCCGCTCGGCAACGCTCGCGGCGGGCCCCGGCGGCGAACGTCCCGCAAGAACCCCCAAGCGACTACGGAGGACGAAAGCCCGGACCCGTGGAACGCTACGAAATCGGCAAAGCCTTCCAATAGCCACACCGGCATACCACTGACGGTCGCGTGCGCCGCCACGTGAGTGGCCTCGTGAGTGAGGACGACGAGCCGGCCAAGGCTACCGAGCTGGTCAAAAGTACGCGGGTTGGCGACGATATGCGAAGCTCGTTCGGGACGCGTCCGTCCGACCGACGTCGTTACCGCCGCGACAGTTGCCTGGGTCTGCGCGCCGCCGCCGATGAGGCGCTCCATCTGCGCCTGGGTCGAGGGCAACAACACCACAACGTACTGCTCCCACCCGCTTCCCCACACTGCGCTGACCCTTGAAACAGCGCGGTCGGCGGTGTCCGCGAAGCCGCGAAGCTCCCCGTCGTCGCCCGTACCGACGACCAGGCTGTGCCGCCCGCGGACGACGTTCACCCGATCGATCAGCCACAGCGGCAGCGGGCTGGCCACGCCACCCTCGCTGTCGTTCGCCACGTAGGTAGTCCCCTCGCGATCGACGAAGACCAGGCGCAGGGTGGTCCTCCACGGGTCGGTGTCTCCCGTGGGGAGCCGGAACGTCATGTCGATCCTGGCCGCCCAGGCAGACGGCCCCAAAGCGGCCCGCCGTGCCGGGGTCAGCCCGCTCGGATCGACGACGGGCGTCCCGAATTGGACCTCGCGCACGCCCATCCGCCGCAGGTTGTCATAGGTGAGGGCCGCGGACCTGAGGGATGAACGCGCCTGCGGGTCGACAGACGCCAGGTACCCGCTCCGGTCCTGCTCCCGTACAGCCACGGTCTGCCGGCGCAGGACGTCCTCGGCAGCGGCGACCCGTTCGACGCTGGGGCGACCTACCTCAAAAGCTGACGCAACCCATGGCCTGCTTCCAACCCCAGCGACATGATCGTGAGCGTCGGTAAGCGCCGCCGCTACGACGGCGAGCACAGTGAGCAGCGCGACGCTGCAGATCAGGACGGCCAACGTCCGCCCGGAGCCCCGTCCAGCACGGCGGAGTAGAAGCTCTACCCGCTGCGCAGGGTCGCCAATCACTCCCTCAGAGTAAGCGGTGACACTATGGCCGCTCCGTAGTTCGAGGTGATCGGCTCCCCCGTCCGTCCGTCGAGCCAGACCTATAAAGCTAACCCCAATGAGGGACAAAGCGGATCCGAGTTGACCGCCCAACTTCAGGCCCTGCGTAGAACCGCCTGGGGAGTTCGCGCAGGTCGGACTGATGCGCCCCGGGTCTCGTCGAGGCTGTGGCCGCCACCTCGCCCACGAGCTCGCCCACATCGCCCTCGGGCACTGCGCACCCGGTTACGGGTACCACACCCACCGCGGCCACGCGGAAGTTGATGCCGAATCCGTCGCCTACGTCCTGCTTGCCACCCACGGCATCACCACCGACGCACCGATCGGCTACATCACCAGCTGGGCCGCTGACGTCACCCGCATCCGCGCCACCGCACAGGCCGTTACCTCCGCCGCGAGAACCCCTGCTCGAGGTCCTCCGGCGGATGTCTCGAGGAGTACGCCTCTTCAGGCTGGGACGAGCCGCAAGCCGGCGGGCCATTCAGCAACGAACAGGTTGTCCATCATCAGAGGGGTTCGAATGCCGTTCTACATCTGGGCGCTAGTGCTGGCCGGAGCCGTCAGAATCCCGGCGGTGGCCTGCGTTGCGCTGTACCGCGGTGCACTCGCCGTCGGCAGGCCGGCAACAAGAGTCGCCGTGATCGCGGCGGTCTGGTGGGTAGCGTGGCTGGCGATCACCTGGGTGCTGGCTGCAACGAACTTGTTGAAGCAGGACGCGCAGGTCGTCCGCCCGTGGTTCACGATGGCGTTCCTGGTCGCCACGCGGATCCCGCTCGGTGCAACCCGGATCCCGGCGGTCTCCGCCATCCTGGCCGATCCCGGGACACCACGCGGCTCCGCGATGCTGAGTTGCGGCCGGTACTGCGGAAGCTGTGGGCCGACAACTACTGCGTCTACGGGGCTCGCAAGTTGTGGAAGGCCGCGCGCCGGAGCGGGCATGACATTGGCCGCGATCAGGTCGCCCGACTGATGCGCGCCGAGCAGATCGAGGGGGCGCGACGCGCCAGGCGGGTCCGCACCACAAGGCCGGCCGCGGGCGTGCCACGTCATCCGGACCTGGTCAAGCGGGACTTCACCGCCACCGCACCGAACCAGTTGTGGATGACCGACCCGACGTACGTGCCCACGTTCGCCGGGATCGCCTACGTGTGCATCATCATCGACGCGTTCTCCAGATGATCGTCGGGTGGCGAGTGGCCGGCCACATCAGTTCACCAGCGTGCGTTACGGTGAGCGGCGCGCCGAGATCGGGGCGGTGCCCTCGATCGGCACCGTCGGCGACAGCTACGACTGTGAGACTGTCAACGGCTACTACAAGACCGAACTCATCCGCGGCCCGGCACGCCGGGGCCCTGGCACACGGTCAACGACGTTGAGCTGGCCACCCTCGGCTGGGTCCACTAGCACAACACCAGCCGGCTGCACGGCTACCTCGACGACCTACCACCGACTGAGTTCGAAGGGAGGTTCTACGCTATCCAGCAGGGCGAGAAGGCCCTGGCCGAAATCAAGTAGCCAGAGCCTCCATCGGACCCAGGGCGGTTCAGGTCAGCGGGTTGCGGACTGGTTGGCCGGGGCCGGCTTGCTGGCTGGATCGTTGAC
This sequence comes from Actinopolymorpha sp. NPDC004070, assembly GCF_040610475.1. NCBI lineage: Bacteria > Bacillati > Actinomycetota > Actinomycetes > Propionibacteriales > Actinopolymorphaceae > Actinopolymorpha > Actinopolymorpha sp. NPDC004070. The sequence goes on from NZ_JBEXMJ010000014.1 coordinate 175,587, forward strand.
CGGCGCTGGCTTGATGGTGGGGACCGGCGCGGGTGTGCCGGTCGGGCCGCCCTTCCAGGCGCAGGCGTCCTCCAGCGAGTCGGCGACGTTCGCGCTCGTCCTGCCCTCCTCGCTCGCCTTCAGGGCCGCCTGGACCCGCGAGTGGATCAGGTCGTAGTCGGGGTCGGCCGACTTGATGATCTCGTTGGTGAACGCGATGCTGGTGATGTTCGCGTCCTTCACCTTCAGCGACAGGTCGACGAAGGCCGGCAACACGCCCTGCGGGATGTCCGTCATCACGATGTCCTTGGTGACCCGGGCGAGGGCCTCGTAGCGGGTCAGGAGCTTCACCGGGTCGGCCTGCCGGACGATCGCGTCGATCGCGCAGCGCTGGCGCAACATCCGCTGCCAGTCGTCGGAGCCGTAGCGACCGCGCGCGAACCACAACGCCATGGCGCCGTTCAGGTGCTGGTTCGGCCCCGGCTCGATCCAACCGGCCGGCGGCAGGTTGCGGTCGGTCTCGCCCCCGATCGAGACCCGGGTGTTGACGTTGACCGTGATCCCTCCGAGCGCGTCGACGAGCTGCCGGAAGCCCTTGAGGTTGACCAGGACGTAGTAGTCGAGCTTGAGCCCGACTGCTCCGCTGGCGGCGAGTTTGGTGGCGTCGGCACCGGGGTTGTCACTGTCCAGGACGCCCGGATGCTGGCGCGGGACGTTCAGGTAGACGGCGTTCAGCATCCACTCCAGCGGATCGGAGTCCGGCCCGCCGGCGAACCTGCCGTTCGGGTAGACGTCGGCGAGCGGCGAGCCCGCCGGGAAGGGGATGTTCTCCAGGTTGCGTGGAAGGCTGAACATGACGGTGTTGCCGGTCTTGGTGTCGATGCTCGCCACGATGACCGTATCGGTGCGGATGCCCATCCGGTCCGGGCCTCCGTCGCCACCGAGCAACAAGACGTTGACGCGATCCTGGCCGGCCCACGGGTCCGCCGCGCTCGCCCGGACCGGCCGGGTGGCGCTCTTGCTCTGCGGACTGGCGAAGACCTTCTCGACCAGACTCTTCTGTACCATGGCGTACTTCCCGCCGACCGCGAGCGGGGTGACGGCGACGGCGGCCAGGACCAGCACCAGGCCGTAGCCCAGGCCCTGTTGGGACCAGCGGAGACTCCTGGGACGCAGTGACCGGTAGGTCGCCACGATGACGCACATCCACGCCAGCGCCACCGCGCCCAGCACCACGCTGATCACGACAAGCGCGCCGGGCTGCACCACCCAGTGCAGGATGGTTCGCTGCCCCGCCAGCACAAGATAGGCCGCGTACCCCGCCCCGACGAGGAACAACGCGAGGATCGTCAATCCGATCTTGCGCCGACCCGCGGCGAAGAGCCCACTACCGGGAAGGAAGGTTCCAACCGCCGTGAGACCAAGTGCGGCGCCGAACGTCCGCCGTCGGCGGCGCGCCTTCTCGATTCGTCCGGATTGGTTCGACAGCGGTTCTCGTTCCTGCTGCGCTCCCTCATCCATGCCCCCTTCCTCTCCCTGCCCCGTCCGCCAAAACCGGATCGCAGGGGTGGGTGAGGGCCCGATCGGGGTCCCGAAATGAACAGGCACCCATCTTCTCGGACGTCACGAGCAGGGCGGCGGCCCTGACGAAGTTGTGACCTGGCCGGGCCCATAGCAACCGGCGCCGTCATCACCGGTGATCCAGAGGTCGTACGCCGTCTCGTCACGAGCACGCGCATCCCAAGCTCCATAGATCACCACCCAAACGGCAGGCCAAGCCAGGTACGGAGAACGGATACTCGCCAGAGGGCGCCCAAGAATTGATCCGCGACACATGTCCAATCAACTGATGTGCGACACGTGGCCTAGACATCCCACGGCTCTAAGCTGTCAAGCGGCGATGGCTTCTTGGGTTGGCCAGGCGGTGGCTTCGTTGTAGCTGGTGCCGTGGGTGAG
>NZ_JBEXMJ010000015.1 GCF_040610475.1 Actinopolymorpha sp. NPDC004070
AGCAGGATCGAGGAGAAGACCGCCCACTGCGCGAGCTCGAGCAGGGTGAGCCACCACGCCGGCCTGGTGGGGGACAGGTTGCCGAGGACCCACAGTGACTCCCGGAAGAAGGACCTGCCCCACCGGGCCTGCTGGCGGACGAAGTGGTTGAAGCGCTCGGGTACGGCGGTATGCGCGATCGCGTGCCGTCCTCGCCGTGGCCGCCACACTCGCTCTAGCCGGCTGCAGTCCGCTGAAGGCTCACATCGAGAGTGGCGGCAAGAGCAAGGTCACCGTCACCGCAACACCGTCGAAGGGGACCGCTGCACGATCCGGTGACAGGTGGGGTTAGGCAGCCTGAGTGGCTCGTGGGGCTGTGATTGTCTCGTACTCGATGGGGGTCAGCCGGTTGAGGGCGTGTTGGCGTCGTCGTCGGTGGTAGGTCCGTTCGATCCAGGTCACGATCGCGATTCTGAGCTGGTCGCGGGTGTCCCAGTAGCGGGGTCCAGGACGTTGTTTGCAGCAGGGCGAAGAACGATTCCATCGCGGCGTTGTCCCCTGTGGTGCCCTTGTCCGAGAACTCGCCACTGCTCGCAGCGCCACCGGACGCCGGGCCAGACTTCGGTGAGGACACCGAGGACCGGACCCACGCAGTATGGCTATCGGAAGGCGGGCACCGAGGCCGCCGTCATAGACGTGTTCGGCTCAGATCGGACGACCGGTGCTGCGCCCTGGGGTCGTGCTCGGACCTAGTGAGTACGTCGGTCGTCTTCCGTGGTGGTTGCGGCGGGCTGCAGCGGGCGGACGGGTTGTAGCGCCCGCGCCTGCATATTCGCAGGTCAGAGTGGGTGCGCCCGGGAGGATTCGAACCTCCGACCATCGGATTAGAAGTCCGGTGCTCTATCCGCTGAGCTACGGGCGCCGGTCCACGTCAGGAGTGACCGCGTTCTGCTTCGTCGCGGCAAGAGCGTAGTTGTCGTGCCGGACGCGGACAGACTAGTACCCGCCTCGGGCGTGCCGGTTTTCTGTCCACAGGTCGGGGTTCGGCGACTTTGTCCACAGGCGGGATTTCGGCGGGCTGATCCGCCGGCGATCCGGGCCAAGGTGGTGACCACAGATCACGAAGAAGGGTCGCCCCATGAACGAGACGATGATCACCATCGCCGGCAACGTCGCCACCGAGCTGCGCTTCGTCCGCTCAGATCGCGGCACGTCGCTCGTGTCCTTCCGGCTCGCATCGACGCCGCGGCGGTACGACCGCAACCAGGGCGGCTGGGTCGATGGCCATACGACGTATGTCACGGTCGTCTGCTGGCGCACCCTCGCCGAGAACGTCGCCGGCAGCCTCCACAAGGGGGACCCGGTGGTCGTCTTCGGCCGCCTCCGAGTGGAGAACTGGGAGCGCGAGGGGAAGACGGGCACGACCGTCGAGGTCGAGGCCCAGTCGCTCGGTCACGATCTGTCACGGGGAACCTCGGCTTTCCGGCGGACCCGCCGTGAGCAGCAGCGGGAGGTCACCTCCGACACCTCGCTGGCCGAGGAGCTGGCCAGGAGCTGGGACATCGGCGAGGCCGCCGACGGCTCCGCCGCTGCCGGCGAGGATGCGACACCAGGCGACACCGACCGCCCGGACGGGCGTACAGACGTCGGCGTCGATCACACCGAGGACGGCGCGATGCCCACGCGCCGGCGCGGCAACGGCCAAAGCCCCCTGGCCAACGCCGACGCCTCGGACGGCGCCGATCGGCGGGCTGCCTGACAAGCCCGCCAGCAGAGAGCGCGGGCTTCCCTGAGTGCCCGCCTCTCCAGCTGCCGGGCGGCGACCTCGGCTGCGGTGTAACCCACCCCCACCGCGGACGTGCCCCCGGACGCCGCCCGGCAGCACCCCCACGTCGTCGATGTTGCAGGATGGTTGTTGTCTTGTTTGCCCCCGACCCCGAGGTGGAATCGCGTGCCGGAGTACATCTACACGATGCGGGGCGTCCGCAAGTCGCTCGGCGACAAGGTCGTCCTCAACGACGTGACGCTCTCCTTCCTACCCGGCGTGAAGATCGGTGTGGTTGGTCCCAACGGGACGGGTAAGTCCACTCTGCTCAAGATCATGGCCGGCATGGAGCAGGTCTCCAACGGTGACGTGCTACTTGCGCCCGGTTCCTCCGTGGGCATCCTGCTTCAGGAGCCGCCTCTGACCGAGGACAAGACCGTCCTGGAGAACGTCCAGGAAGGGGTGGCCGAGACCAAGCAGATGCTCGACCGCTTCAACGAGATCTCCGCGGAGCTCGCGGACCCCGACGCCGACTACGACACGCTCCTCGCGGAGATGGGGGAGCTGCAGACCCAGCTCGACCACCGGGACGCCTGGGACCTCGACTCCCGGCTGGACATGGCGATGGACGCGCTGCGCTGTCCGCCCGGTGACTCCGACGTCACCCGCCTGTCCGGTGGGGAGCGGCGTCGGGTCGCGCTCTGCAAGCTGCTGCTGTCCCAGCCCGACCTGCTGCTGCTCGACGAGCCCACCAACCACCTCGACGCCGAAAGCGTCCAGTGGCTGGAGCAGCATCTGGCGGCCTACCCGGGCACCGTGCTGGCCGTCACCCACGACCGGTACTTCCTCGACAACGTTGCCGGCTGGATCCTCGAGCTCGACCGTGGCAAGGCCCACCCGTACGAGGGCAACTACTCCACCTACCTCGAGACCAAGCAGCAGCGACTGTCCATCGAGGGCCGCAAGGACGCCAAGCGCCGGCGGATCCTGGAACAGGAACTGGAGTGGGTGCGGTCCAACCCCAGGGCCCGTCAGGCGAAGAACCGCGCGCGTCTGCAGCGGTACGAGGAGCTGGCGGCCGAAGCCGAGCGGGTGAAGAAGATCGACTTCGAGGAGATCCAGATCCCGCCAGGCCCGCGCCTCGGCAACGTCGTCCTCGACGCGCACGGCCTCAAGAAGGGGTTCGGTGACCGCGTACTCATCGACGACCTGTCGTTCTCCCTCCCCAGGGCCGGCATCGTCGGTGTGATCGGCCCGAACGGCGTCGGCAAGACGACGCTGTTCCGCATGATCGTGGGCGAGGAGAAGGCTGACGCCGGTGAGCTGCGGGTGGGGGAGACGGTCAGCATCTCCTACGTCGACCAGACTCGCGCCAAGCTCCCCGCGGAGAAGAACGTGTGGGAGACGGTCTCCGACGGCCTGGACTGGATCCGGGTGGCCAGCTTCGAGATGCCGAGCCGTGCCTACGTCGCGTCGTTCGGCTTCAAGGGGCCCGACCAGCAAAAGCGTGCCGGCATCCTCTCCGGCGGCGAGCGCAACCGGCTCAACCTCGCGCTGACGCTGAAGCAGGGCGGCAACATGCTCCTGCTCGACGAGCCCACCAACGACCTCGACGTCGAAACGCTCCAGTCGCTGGAGAACGCGCTGCTGGAGTTCCCCGGCTGTGCGGTCGTGACCTCCCACGACCGGTGGTTCCTCGACCGGGTGGCCACCCACATCCTCGCCTGGGAAGGCACGGACGAGAACCCCGGGAAGTGGTTCTGGTTCGAGGGGAACTTCGCCGACTACGAGGCGAACAAGATCGAGCGTCTCGGACCCGAGGCGGCTCGTCCCCACCGGGTCACCTACCGCCGGCTCACCCGCGACTGAGCATTGAGGGAGTCGGCCCGTCACCCGGTGGGTGGCGGCCCGTCGCCTGGTCGGGGAGGGCCGGCAGCGGACCAGGCGTGATCACGGGCGCGTCGGTCCCCGCGCAGGTGGCGGCGGCCGAAGGGGTAAGCGGCGACCGGCGCCTGGTCGACTGAGTGTCCGCGCGAGCGGGCTCAGTCGGCAGTCGACAGCTCTGGGGTGGCAGGTGCGTTGGCATCGGCCACCCCGTTGTCGTTCTCTTCGCCCGGGCATCCCGCCACGAGATCGCCTGCGCGGTCACGCCTACCGGTCAGTGCCGCCGTGTTGCGGGCGCTCACCGCGGCGAACACCCGGCCTAGCGCGGCAAGATCTTCCTCGCTCACCAGGTCGATCAGCCCGTCGCGCACACCTGCCACATGGTGCGGGGCGGTCTCCACCAGCCGGGCGTACCCCGCATCCGTGAGTCGAGCCAGGACACCCCTCCGATCGGACGGGCAGGCCTCGCGCTCGACCAGGCCGGCGGCCTCCATCCGGGCGATGGTGTGCGTGAGCCGGCTACGGGAGTGATGCACCGACTGCGCCAGCTCGGCCATCCGGAGGGTGCGCTCTGGCGACTCCGACAGCCGGACCAAGATCTCGTACTCCGGCATCGACAGCCCCAGGGCCCGTAGATCACGGTCGATGCGCTCCATCAACTGCGCGCTCCCGAGGAGGTAGGCGCGCCAGGCTCGCTGCTGCTCAGCGCTGAGCCAGTTCGTTGATCCCATGCATTCAGCATACTCGATGGTTGACAGTTCAACCATAGTGCTGGCACCATGGCGTACGTACGAAGGTTTAACCTTCAACATACTGCTGTGGAGGCACCATGAGCACCCTGACGACCCCGCCCGAGCTGACTGCCGGAACCTGGACGATCGACCCGGTTCACTCCGAGGTGGGCTTCACCGTCCGTCACCTCATGACCAAGGTGCGTGGCTCGTTCCGCGACTTCGAGGGAAGCCTCGAGATCGCCGACGACGCGGCCGCGTCCAAGGTCAACGTGCAGGTCCAGCTGGCCTCGATCGACACCGGAAACCAGCAGCGCGACGATCACGTCCGCTCCGGTGACTTCTTCGACATCGAGAAGTTCCCGGCGATGACCTTCGTGTCCACCGGCGTCCGCCCGCACGCCGACGGTTTCGTCCTGGTAGGCGACCTCACGATCAAGGACGTGACCAAGCAGGTCGAGCTGGTCGGTGAGTTCCTCGGTGTCGAGGACGACGCCTACGGCAACACCCGCGCCGGGTTCGACGCCAGCACGACCATCAACCGCAAGGACTTCGGCGTCGACGCCAACGTCCCGCTCGGCGGCGAGAAGTTCCTGATCGGCAATGACATCGCCGTCCAGCTCTCGGTCCAGGCGATCCTGCAGAAGTAAGCAAGACGCGTACGCCCACGGCAGCAGCGGGGTGGCTCGAGCATCGCTCGAGCCACCCGTTGCGCATCTTCGCTGCCTGTGGGCCCCGATGTACTGCGTGACCGCGCGGGGAGTTCGGCAGCTGCGAGCAGCTCGGCGCGCGGACCGGGCCGAGCCGGGCGGTAGGCGGCCTGAGAGGATCGCCACCGTGAGTCGCTTCGTCTTCCGCTGCCCGCTGCGCTGGTCCGACATGGACGCTTACGGGCACGTCAACAACGTGGTCTACCTCCGCTACCTGGAGGAGGCGCGGGTCGCGATGTTCTTCGAGGGCGCGCGTACCGCCGGGGTGAGCACGTTCGAGGGGGAGCTGGTCGTCGTCCGGCACGAGATCGACTACCGCCGCCCGCTGGTGTTCCTGCCGGAGCCGATCGAAGTCGAGACCTGGGTGACCGACATTCGGAACTCGTCCTGCTCGCTGCGCTACGAGGTCAGGAACAACGACGTCGTGTACGCCGAGGCGCGCAGCGTGCTCGCCGCCTACGACGCGAAGGCCGGACACGCCCGCCGGCTGACTGACCCCGAGCGCGCCTGGCTGGAGAAGTTCCGCGACGACGCCGCGCCGACGGCGTGATCCCGGACGGCAGCTGAACGCGTACGCCGAGACGCAGGGGGCTGCCCTGCACCGGCCGCGTCGCTCCGCAGCCGGGACCGCGCGGAAGGCGGCGAACCGCCGGTACCGCCGCGGAGCGAGAGTACGCAAGGCCCGGGTAGCTTGCCGCGGCCGCACGCGAACCCTGCCAGGTCGGCTGCGGGGCTGACCTAGGCCGGCTCGACCTCCGCGCGAGCCGTGTCGCCGCCGCGGCGCTTCTGCTTCACGTCGACCCCGCCCCAGAACGCGAACCCGGTGACGCGGACGACCGGCCTGCCGTCCTGCGGGTCGGAGTGCTGGGAGGTGCCGTCGAAGCCGCCCATGATCCCCACGCCGTCGATGGTCACCGTGACGTCATCGGGGACGACGATCTCGATACCGCCCATCACCGCGAAGGCGCGAATCGTCGTCTCCCGCTGGGTGAACCGCGCCTCACGTAGGTCGAGCTGGACGCCGCCCATCATGGCGAACGCGGTGTAGTCGGGCGGCACCAGCCACGCACCGCGCCTGGTGGCCCCCGACAGCACCGCGATCGAGAACGACTGCCCGGCCGCACCGCCGGTGATCCGCGAGTCCGGCCCCGTCGGCGCCGCGGCCGCCCGTGGCGGTTGCTGGACCGTCGACCCCACGCCGGGCAGGTCGGTGGTGAAACGTTCGAGCTCGGCGTAGGTCTTGGCCGCGTAGACGCCCTCGAGTCGCTCGTCGAGTTCTTCCAGGGTGAGGCGGCCCTCCCCGGCGGCGTCGCGGAGGACGTCGGCGACACGCTGCCGGTCGGCGTCCGAGGCCCGCAGGTGGCTCGGGCCGGTGGGTTCGGGAAGCTGGCTCACGGCGCAAGTTTAGGGTCTGCTCCGCCGATCATGCGCGACAAATGACCGCGCGGCAGAGTCCGGACGCCGTGCGTCCGGGGGCCGACCTTGCCTTGCCACCCGCCGTTACGCTGGTCTACGTTCCGAGCAAGCGCTTACCCGCCTGTCCGACCGCTCCGCCGCGAAGGTCGGCTGCCCGAGGTTGGCGGGAGCGCCGTCCGACACTGGATCCAGGTCGCGGAGCAGTTGCCTGAACACAGCAGTAGCCGCAGGTGCAGATCGCCGAGAGGGAGTCTCGATGACCACGGAGCAACCGTCCACCCAGGAGAGTGCCGTCGACGCCGGAACCGCCCTGGCCGGGTCCGGCAGCGGACGGACCCGATACGCAGTGGTCGGCTTGGGGTCGCGCTCGCGGATGTTCACCACCGCACTGCTCACCGAGTACCGGGACCGCGGCGAACTGGTCGCGCTGTGCGACCCGAACGAGACGCGGATGAGCTACCACAACAAGTCGTTCGCCGACGCCCACGGCACCGAGCCGATCCCGACGTACCGTCCGGACGAGTTCGTCTCGATGCTCGCCGAACAGCGGGTGGACGTGGTGATCGTGACGTCGATGGACCGTACGCACGACCACTACATCGTCACGGCGATGGAGAACGGCTGCGACGTCATCAGCGAGAAGCCGCTGACCACGGACGCGGACAAGTGCCAACGCATCCTTGACACCCAGGCGCGCACCGGCCGCAAGCTGACCGTCTCGTTCAACTACCGCTACGCGCCGCGCAACTCCGCGGTCAAGGAGCTCATCCAGTCCGGTGCCATCGGCGACGTGCTGTCCGTCCACTTCGAGTGGGTGCTGGACACCAAGCACGGAGCGGACTACTTCCGCCGCTGGCACCGTGACAAGCGCAACTCCGGCGGGCTGATGATCCACAAGGCCAGCCACCACTTCGACCTGGTCAACTGGTGGCTGGGCGAGACCCCGAAGACGGTCTTCGGCTTCGGTGACCTCCGGTTCTACGGCCGGGACAACGCCGAGAGCCGCGGCGAGGCCCCGCGCCCCTACCGCAGCCACGGCAGCCCCGACCTGGAATCGGACCCGTGGGCCATCGACCTCGCCGGAGAGCCGACGCTGCGTGCGCTCTACCTCGACGCCGAGCACGAGGACGGCTACATCCGCGACCGCAGCGTCTTCACCGACGGCATCAGCATCGAGGATGACATGGCGGTGCTGGTGAAGTACCGCTCCGGCGCGACCCTCAGCTACCACCTCACGGCGTACTCGCCCTGGGAGGGCTACCGCGTCATGTTCAACGGCACCAAGGGCCGACTCGAACTCGACGTGGAGGAACGCTCCTACGTCAGCGGCGCCGCGCAGGACCCGAACAAGCCGGGCGGCGGCGCCGACGACACCGACCCCACGAACCCCGAGCAGAGTGCCGACAGGCCGCCGGCCACGCCGATCGACGCCGCTCGGCTGACGCTGCGTCCGTTGTGGGACGTGCCCCGCCGGGTCGAGGTCGAGGAGGGCAGCGGCGGTCACGGCGGCGGCGACCGGCGGCTGCTGAACGACCTGCTCGGCGACGCAGAGGCCGACCCGCTGGGCCGAGCGGCGACGCACGTCGACGGTGCGTACGCGATGCTCGTCGGCGCGGCCGCCAACCGTTCGTTCGCCACCGGAGGTCCGGTCGAGATCGCCGACCTGGTGGCGTTCCCCGGCGGCGGAGCAGAGTCCAGGTAACGAGCACGACGGACACCTCGCGCGCTGCGGGCCGGCTCAACCTCCGGCCCGCAGCCGGTAACGGTGGCCGGCGTGTGCGGTGAACCCGATCACGTGGTCGACGTCGTCGCGGCTGTGCGGCACCGACTCGCCGGTGGTGCGGTCAGTCAGTGAGTACGCCGATCCGACGAGGTTCGTGGACAGGCGCAGGTCACGGGTCTGTCCGGGCAGCAGGTCGATCCGGTCCGCCCGGCAGTCCACCCAGCCGGCGTCCACGGTGATGTCGCCACGGGCCCGCAGCCCGCACACCCGGCCCCTGGACCACGCCGCGGGCAGTGCCGGCAGCACGTGCACGAACGCCGTTCTGCCCTCCAGCCTGCTCTGCAACAGCATCTCGGCGATGCCGGCCGTGCCCCCGAGGTTGCCGTCGATCTGGAACGGCGGATGGGTGTCCCACAGGTTGGGCAAGGTGGAGTTGCGCAGGAGTTCGCGCAGCATCAGGTGCGCGTGGTCGCCGTCGAGCAGCCGCGCCCAGAAGTTCACCTTCCAGGCCTTGCTCCAGCCGGTGCCACCGTCGCCGCGGGCGCGTAGGGACGCCTGTGCCGCCTTGGCGAGCTCGGGTGTGATGAGTGGCGAGATCTGGCTTCCCGGATGCAGGGCGTAAAGGTGGGAGACGTGCCGGTGGTCGTCGGTGGCCACGTCGAGGTCACCCTTCCACTCCTGCAGATGTCCCCAGGAACCGATCCGCAGGCCGGGGTCCAGCCGAGCCAGGGTGTCAACCAGGCGTTGGCGGAGCTCACCATCGGCGTTCAGCATCTGTGCGGCCGCGAGCGTGTTGGACAGCAGGTCCCACACGATCTGCTGAGACATCGACGCGCCGGCGGTCACCGGCCCGTGCTCGGGTGAGTAGCTGGGGGAGACCACCAGCGTCCCGTCGGTGTCCTCGACCAGGAAGCCGAGCCAGAACCGCGCCGTCTCGGCCATCACCGGGTAGGCGCGTTCGCGCAGGAACTCCACGTCGCCGCCGAACTCGTAGTGCTCCCACAGATGGCGGCACAGCCACGCGCCGGCCTCGGGAAACCAGAACGCCGTCGGCCAGTCGTGCACGCCGGCGAAACCCCAGACGTTCGTCTGGTTCTGGACCACCCAGCCGCCGACGCCGCAGATCTGGCGGGCGGCCTCCCGGCCCGGCGGACGCAGGCCGTCGATGTAGTCGACCAGCGGGCCGACGGTCTCGGCGAGGTTGGTGACGTGGGCGGGCCAGTAGTTCATCTGCAGGTTGATGTTGACGTGGTAGTCGCTGTTCCACGGTGGTGTGGTGGAGGTGTTCCAGCCGCCCTGCAGGTTGGCCGGCAGCGAACCCGGACGGGACGAGGCGATCAGCAGGTATCTGCCGTACTGGAAGAACAACGTCTCCAGCTCGCGGGCGTCCGGACCCGTGCCGTCGTAGCGGGCCAGGAGTTCGTCGGTGGGCATCGGCGAGCGCGCCGGCTGGCCGAGATCGAGGTGGACGCGGCCGAAGAGGTTCGCGTGGTCGGCGACGTGCGCGGCGCGCAGACTCGCGTACGGCTGCGCGGCGGCGGCGTTGACCCGGCGAGTGAGCCGGCGGTGCGGGTCGCGCCCGCGATAGTCGGGAAAGGTGGGGGAGTACGACGTGCCCGCACCGAGGATGACGGTGACCGCGTGCGCCTCCCGGACGAGCACCGAATCCTCGCAGTCGAAGAGCATTCCGTCCTCGGCGACGACGAGCACCTGCGCCTCGTAGCCGAGCTGGTTGTCGGGAAGCGCACCGCGGACGGTGATCCGGCCGTTGTGGACGCGGACGTGCGCGCCGGGATGAGGTGTCTCCAGGCACACTGTCAACGACAGGTTGCGCGGCTCGCTCGCGCGCAGCCTGGTGACGAGTACGTCCGCCGGATAGCTGGCGAAGTGCTCGCGGGTGAAGCGCACGCCGTCCAGGTGGTAGTCGACCCAGGCAACTCCCTCGGTCAGGCTGAGACCTCGCCGGTAGTCGAGGGGAGCCGCACCGGGATCGTGCAGGTCGAGAACGAGAGTGCCGAACGGCTGGAACGCACCGAACGCCGTGGCGGGCTGGCCGAGAGCGGCCGCCAGCCGAGCGGGCTCGACCGCGCCCGCGGCGACGATCTCGCGGCGTACCGCGGCCAGCGCGTCCGGACGGGGCTGCTCCCACAGGCCGTGACGGTAGGACCGGCCGTCCTCGACCGCACCGGGTCCGCCGGTCCACAACGACTTCTCGTTCAGGGCAAGGCGTTCGGTGGCGATCCCGCCGAACACCGAAGCGGCAAGACCGCCGTTGCCGATCGGCAGCGACTCGCGTTCCCAGTCGTCGGCCGGTGTTTCGTACCACAGCGTCGCCGCGTCGACGGCATCGGGAATCGAGGGGTCGGCAGCCGATCGTGAGGACGTGATGGCGAGCCTCCTGACGAGTGGTCGGGAACGGGCTCGAGCTAGTCCTTGATCGTACCTCCGTGATTTCGGCCGTGTCAGGAAAGAGAGGTGCATCGTGATGAGCGAAGTAGGACAGGAGAAACGAAGCCGCCGGGCGGTGGAGTTCCGTGGGGAACCACCGCCCGGCGGACGTCGCGCAGGTGCTGTCAGGTCACGCCAGCTGTCGGATCACCTGAGCTTGGCAGATCGGGCGAGCTCAGGAGGACAGGCGCAGCCAGACCGAGGTGTCGGTGGGCAGCTTGCCGTCCGGCAGCGGTGCGCTGGCCAGCAGCACCTCGGCGTCGGAGGGCAACTCCACCGGCTCTTCGCCGAGGTTGACCACACACCGGAACGACGAGCCGCGGTCGAACGCCAGCACGTCGGCGTCGCTGTCGCGCCACGCCAGCTCGGCCTCGCGAGGACCAGTAGATCCACCAGACCCAGCCGACTCCGACAGCCCGGACAGCTCGGACAGTGAACGCCGTACCGACAGCGCCTCGCGGTAGAGCGAGAGGACGGAGTCCGGGTCGCCGGTCTGCGCCTGCACGCTGAGCTGCTTCCACTCGGCAGGCTGCGGCAGCCACGGCTGCGCGTCGCCGAAGCCGAGCGCGGGCCCGTCACCGCTCCAGGGCAGCGGCACCCGGCAGCCGTCCCGGCCGCGATGCTTGTGCCCGGATCGCTCCCAGATCGGGTCCTGCAGCACCTCGACCGGGAGGTCCTCCACCTCGGCCAGGCCGAGTTCCTCGCCCTGGTAGACGTACGCGCCGCCGGGCAGGCTGAGCATCAGCAGCGTGGCGGCCCGGGCCCGCGCGCGCCCCAGCTCCAGGTCGACCGGGACCGTGCCGGCCGGCTTGGCGATCTCGTCGGCGTCGCGGCCGTAGCGGGTGACGTGCCGGATGACGTCGTGGTTGGACAGCACCCAGGTGGGCGGTGCGCCGACCTCGTTGAGCGAGCTCAGCGTGTGGTCGATGGAGGCGCGCATCTGCGCGGCGTCCCAGCCGCGCTTGAGGAAGTCGAAGTTGAACGCGGTGTGCAGCTCGTCCGGACGCAGGTAGCGCGCCAGCCGGTTCGCGCGCGTACCCACCCAGGCTTCGGCGACGAACACCCGCGCACCTTCCGGGGTGCCGGCGTAGGACTCGGCCACGGCCCGCCAGGAGCGGTAGATGTCGTGCACGCCGTCGCGGTCCCAGTGCGGGTGGTCGGCGAGCTCGGGCTCGGCAAGGAGCTCCTCGTCGTCCCAGCCGATGTCGGGCAGAGCGGGGTGCTTGTCCATCCCGTGCGCGACGTCGATCCGGAAGCCGTCCACGCCACGGTCGAACCAGAACCGCAGGATGTCCTCGAACTCCCGGCGAACCTCCGGGTTGGACCAGTTCAGGTCGGGCTGCTCCGGCGCGAACAGGTGGAGGTACCACTCCTCGGGCACGCCCTCCTCGTCCAGCAGTCGGTTCCACGCCGGACCGCCGAAGACCGAACGCCAGTCGTTGGGCGGGAACGCGCCGTCGGGTCCGTGACCGGGGCGGAACCAGTACCGCGCCCGCTCCGGCGATCCGGGGTCGGCGGCCAGCGCCTCCTTGAACCACGCGTGCTGGTCGGAGGTGTGGTTGGGCACGATGTCCAGAATCACCCGCAGGCCGAGCTCGTGCGCCTCGGCGATCATCGCCTCGCCCTCGGCGAGGGTGCCGAACTCCGGCGCGATCGCCCGGAAGTCGGCCACGTCGTACCCGCCGTCGGCCATCGGGGAGACGTACCACGGGGTGATCCAGATCGCGTCCACCCCCAGCTCGGCGAGGTAGGGCAGCCGGGACCGGATGCCGGCGATGTCGCCGATGCCGTCGCCGTTACCGTCGGCGAAGCTGCGGATGTAGATCTGGTAGATGACGGCGGTGCGCCACCAGTGGGGCGAGGAGTTGCCCGGCGAGGAGTTGCTCATGGAGGGAGAGCTTCCCGGTCGTGGAGGGCTTTCGGCAAGTCCGGGTGGCGACGGCCCTGGCTAGAGCAGGTTGGGCCGCTGCCCCTCGACGGTGTTGACCATCGAGTTGGCCGCCATCACGAGGTACGTCCACAGCTGGTGCTCGTGCTCGGGGTCCAGGCCCAGCTCGTCCAGGGCCGTCCGCATGTGCCGCAACCACCGGTCGCGGGCGTCCTCGGTCACCGCGAACGGTACGTGCCGCATCCGCAGCCGTGGGTGACCGCGCTGCTCGGAGTAGGTGCGGGGGCCGCCCCAGTACTGCTCGAGGAACATCCGCAGCCGCACCTCGGCGGCGGCGAGATCCTCCTCGGGGTAGAGCGCCCGCAGCTCCGGGTCGCTCGCCACCCCGGCGTAGAACCGGGCCACCAGCCGCTCGAAGGTCGGGTGGCCGCCCACGGCGTCGTAGAAGGTCTCACTCATCGCGTTCCATTGTGACAACAGGTGGCGGCGCGGCGGCCGCCAGGTGGCAGGCGACGTGATGAGCGTCCCGCTCGGCGCCCAGGATCGGCAGGGGAGTACGCAGGCACGACGGCGCCACCCCGGCGGCCTCGGACGCGCCGGAGGCCAGGGCGGGGCACCGCGGGTGGAACCGGCAGCCCACCGGGATCGAGGTGGCGTCCGGGGGCTCGCCGGACAGCACGATCGGCCCCGGCACCGGCGAGTCGGGCAGCACCGACACCAGCGCCCGGGTGTAGGGGTGGCGCGGGGCGGACAGGACCTCCTCGGTGGGCCCGGACTCCACGATCCGGCCGAGGTACATCACCGCCAGCCGGTCGGCGATGCTCCACGCCAGCCCCAGGTCATGGGTGACCACCAGCGCCGCCAGCCCGAACTCCTCCCGCAGCCGCAGCAGCAGCGCCAGGATCTCCCCCCGCACCGAGGCGTCCAGGGAGGCCACCGGCTCGTCGGCGATGATCACCTTCGGCTCGAGGACGAGCGCGCCGGCGATCACCACCCGCTGCCGCTGCCCGCCGGACAGCTCGTGGGGGTAGGCGAGGAAGAAGCGCTCGGCCGGGCGCAGCCCACACCGGGACAGCGCCTGCGCGACCCGGTCGCGTTCGTTGTCGGTGATCCCGTGGATGCGCAGGCCCTCCGCGACCGCCTCGTAGACGGTGTGCCGGGGGTTCAGCGCGCCGGTCGGGTCCTGCAGGACGAGCTGGACCGCTCGCCGGTACGTCTTGAGTCCGGCGCCGGAGGTGGCCATCGGCGCACCGGCGTAGCTGAGAGTGCCGGCGCTGGACTTCACCAGCCCGAGCATGGCCCGCGCCAACGTCGTCTTGCCGCAGCCGGACTCACCGGCCAGGGCGAGGATCTCCCCGGGCGCGAGGTCGAGGTCGACCCCGTCCACGGCCCGGGCCCGGCGGCCGCCGCGTACGCCGAAGTCGACGCACAGGCCGCGGGCGGACAGGATCGGCCCGGCCGGTCGCGCGATCGGGCGCGTGGCCGGCTGCTGGTCGGTCATCGCGTACTCCTCGAACGGTCGTCCGTCTCGTCGGCCCCGCCTGTGAGGGACCCCGGACACCCCTCGACGCGTACGCAGGCCGCCGCCCGCTCCGGCCCGGCCGGCCACAGCTCCACCGGCGTCGACGAGCACTCGGGGAGTACGACCGGGCAGCGCGGGTGGAACGGACAGCCGCTCGGGATGTCGGTCGGGTCCGGCGGATCGCCGCCCAGCCCGCGGGGGCGTCCACGCGAGGCGAGGTCGCCGACGGTGGGGAACGCCGAGGACAGCGCGCCGGCGTAGGGGTGCCGCGGGTCGGCGAAGACACTCCCGGCCGGGCCGAGCTCGACGATCTTTCCGGCGTACATCACCGCGAGCCGCCGGCAGTGCGCCGACAGCACCGACAGGTCGTGGCTGATCATCAGCAGGGCGATGTCGCGTTCGGCGACCAGCCGGCCGAGCAGCTCCAGCACCTGCGCCTGGATCATCACGTCCAGCGCCGTGGTCGCCTCGTCGGCGATGACCAGCCGGGGCGAGCAGGCCAGCGCCATGGCGATCATCACCCGCTGCCGCTGCCCGCCGGACAGCTCGTGCGGATAGCTGCGGGCCCGCCACGCCGGCAGCCCCACCTGGGTGAGCAGCTCCTCCGCGCGGCGCAGTGCCGCGGCCTCGCCGACGCGTTCGTGCACCAGGATGGGTTCGGCGACCTGCCGGCCGATCCGGTGGACGGGGTTCAGTGCGTGCATGGCGCCCTGGAAGACGATGGACGCCCCGGCCCAGCGGACCGCGCGCAGCTTCCCCCAGGACATGGCGAGTACGTCCTCGCCGTCGACCAGGACCTGTCCCTCGACCGTCGTACCGGCCGGCAGCAACCGCAGCATGGCCAGGGCGAGGCTGGACTTGCCACATCCGGACTCACCCGCGATGCCCAGCGTCTCACCCGGTGCCAAGGCGAGGTTGACACCACGGACGGCAGGGATGTCGCCGCGCGAACCGTGGTAGGTGACCGCCAGGTCGCGGATCTCCAGCAGCGACATCTACCGCCCCCGCAGTCTCGGGTTGAACACCGCTTCCAGCGCGCGCCCGCACAACGTGAAGCAGAGAACGACGACCAGGATGGCCAGGCCCGGGGTGAGGAGGTACCACCAAGCGCCGAACGTCACCGCGCCGGAGGAGTTGGCCCGGCTCAGCATGCTGCCCCAGGAGACCCGGGCGGGGTCGCCGAGCCCGAGGAAGGACAGCGTGGCCTCGGCCAGCACGGCGCTGGCGACCTCCAGGGTGGTGCTGGCCAGCACCAGCGGCATGACGTTCGGGAGCACGTGCCGGGTCATCTGGTGCCAGTGGCCGGCGCCGAGCGCACGGGCGCGTTCGAGGTACGGACGCGCCTCGACCGCCAGGGTCTGCGCCCGGATCAGCCGGGCGGTGCCCGGCCAGGACGTCACCCCGATCGCCACCACGATGGTGGTCAGGCTCGGCCCGAGCACGGCGGCCAGCGCGATCGCCAGCACCAGGCGCGGCAGCACGATGAACCAGTCGGTCACCCGCATCAGCAGGCCGGTGAACCAGCCGCCGAAGTGGCCGGCGGCGATGCCGACCAGGGTGCCGATCCCCATCGCCAGCAGGGTGGCCGTCACCCCGACGAGCAGGGAGATCCGCGCGCCCCACAGAGTGAGCAGCAGCACCGAGCGACCGGTCTCGTCGGTGCCGAGCGGGAACGCCGCGCTCGGCGGCTGCAGCCGGTCGCCGGTGGCCTGGGTCACGTCCAGCCCGGCGCTGTCGGTGATCAGGGGAGCGGCCAGGGCGAGCACGACGATGACCGCCATCCCGACCAGGCCGGCCATGCCGGCTGGCTGGCGGCGGTAACCGGCCCAGAACCGGAGCAGGGCGGCCTTGCGGCGTTCGCGTACGACCGATCGCACCGAGCGCAGCGCCCCGGCCTCGGCAGGCGCGGGTGTCCCGGCGGGTGTCCCGGTGTCGGGAGGTGTGGTCATGAGTGGCGCACCCTCGGGTCGAGGAACCGGTACACGACGTCGGCCGCAGTGTTGGCCAGGATCACCGCCGTGGAGAAGAACAGGAACGTCCCCTGCAGCAGCGGCAGGTCGGGGATGCGCAGTGCCTGGTAGGCGAGCAGCCCGAGCCCGGGCCAGCTGAACACCGTCTCGGTGAGGATCGCGCCGCCCACCACACCACCGAGTTGCAGGAAGACGAGGGTGACCGTGGGCAGCAGCGCGTTGGGTACGGCATGCCGGCGGCGTACGTCGTCGTCCCGCAGCCCCTTGGCGCGGGCGGTGACCAGATAGTCCGCGTCCTTCTCGTCCAGGATCGACGACCGCATCACCAGGACGTACTGCGCATAGATCACCGCGGTCATGGTGAGCACCGGCAGCACCAGGTGGTGCAGCGTGTCCAGCGCCTGCGGCCAGAAGCCGTCCGGGGTGTACGGGGAGACCATGCCGTTGACGGGGAACAGCCCGAGGTACCGGCCGAACGCCATGATGACGATCATCCCGAACCAGAACGTCGGCGCCGACCACAGCGTGAGCGACACACCCACCTGCACCTTGTCGAACCTGCTGCCCTGGCGCCAGCCGGCCCGGGTGCCGATCCACAGCCCGAGCGACACCGCCAGCACCAGAGCGGTGCCGGTGAGCAGCACCGTCGCGCCGAGCCGGGCGCCGATCAGCGAGGTGACCGGCTGTTGGTACTGGTAGGACTGGCCGAGGTCCCCGGTGAGCACGCCCTGCAGGTAGTGCACGAACTGCAGCGACAGCGGCTGGTCCAGGCCGAGCCGGTGCCGCAGGGCGGCGCGTTCGGCGGGCGTGGTCGGCACGTCCCGGGTCAGCGCGTCGACGGGATCGCCGCCGAGGACGCGGAACAGGAAGAACGCCGAGAACACCACCATCAGCAGCGACACCGCGGCGCCGCCCAGCTTGGCCAGGGCGTACTTCGCGAAGCCGCGGCCGGCAGCGGCCGAGCCACTGTGCCCGCCGCCGCTCGAAACGCTCGAACCGTCCGAACTCTTCGACGCGGCGCCCGGCGACTCCGCCACCAGCGAGGGATCCATGCTCATCCGTGCGGGCTACTCTCGCTCGTCGGCGGTCCGGCGGCGGCGCACCGCGACCAGTGCGGCGGCCGCGGCGACCACGACGACGACCGCACCGCCACCGAGGTAGAGGCCGGTCCGCGACTCCTTCTTCTCGGCCTTCACCACCGGCTTGGCCGAGACGAACGCCCAGTTGCCCTGCTGGCCGGAGATCATGCCCCGCTTCGCCGGCTGCTTGACGAAACCGGTCCAGCGGTCGCTGCGGTAGGCCTCCAGCGTGTCGGCGTACCTCAGTACGACAACCGGCGCCTGGGTGTAGAGGATCTGCTGCATCTGCTTGACGAGATCCGCCCGCTTGGCGAGGTCGCTCTCCTGCTTCTGCTGCTCGTGCAGCTTGTCGTAGGCGGGGTTGCAGTAGAAGGTCTCGGTGTCGCGCTGGGTGCCGGAGCCGTCGTCGGGGAGCACGCCGCACGTGTGCAGACTGAGGATCGACGTCGGGTCGGGCCCCACGCCCCAGCCGGAGAAGATGATGTCGTACTTCCCGAGGTAGAGCAGGTCGTTGAGCTTGGTGAAGTCGGCACTCTCGATCTTGGTGTCGATGCCGATCTGCTTCCACCAGCCCTTGAGGTACTCCGAGTCGGTGGCCTCCGACGGGGTGTCGGCGTGGTTGAGCAGCCGGAACTTCAGCGGCCGGCCGTTGCCCGGCATCCGCCGGATGCCGTCGGGGCCACGCTTGTAGCCCGCCTTGTCGAGTATGCGGTTGGCCTCGGCGATGTCGTACGTCACCTTCTCCGACCCGCTGGGCTGCCAGAAGTACGTACTGAAGATCGGCGGTATGTAGCTCACACCGGGCTGGGCGAGACCGTCGTTGACCTTCTTGATCAGCTCGTCCTTGTCGATGGCGTGGTGGATCGCCTGCCGCACCCGGGGGTCCCTCAGCGCCGGGTGCCCGTCGCCCAGCGTCTTGCCGTCCTTGGTGCGCGCGCCGACGTTGAACGTGATGGCGCTGAACCGGCGGTTCTGGGCCTGGTTGAGGGTGATCCCGGGCTTGTTCCGCAGCGCCTTGTACTGCGCGGGGGTGAGGCCGCTCACCAGGTCGACCTCACCGGCGAGCAGCGCCTGCACGCTCGCGTCGGGCGTCTTGTAGTAGCGGAAGACGAGTTCGTCGTAGGCGGGCGGGCCGTCCCAGTAGTTCTTGTTCGCCTTCAGCCGGATGTACTGGTCGGTCTTGAACTCCACCACCTGGAAGGGCCCGGAGCCGACCAGCGGGAAGTCGAAGTTCTTGAAGTCGCCGATGTTCTTCACCTTCGACCAGATGTGCTCGGGCACGATCGCGTTGTCGAGGGCGAGCATCTGGTTGGTCGGTCGCTTGAGCTTGATGACCAGGGTGGTGTCGTTCGGCGCGTCGACACTGGCGAAGTTCTCCACCAGGTCGGAGGAGGACGCCCGGGCCGCCTTGTCGGTCATCATCAGCCGGTAGGTGAACGCCGCGTCGTGCGCGGTCAGCGGCTTCCCGTCGGAGAACTTCACGCCCTTGCGGATCGTGTAGGTCCAGGTCAGGTGGTCCGCCGACTCCTCCCACTTCGTGGCCAGTCCCGGAATCGGCCTGAAGTCCTTCGCACTCCAGTCGATGAGCGAGTCGTAGGTCAGCCCTGCCACGGTGTAGCCGATCGCGAAGAACGACATGAACGGGTTGAACGTGTCCACCGACTGCGAGGCGGCCACGACCAGTTGCCTCGGCTGCTTGCTCGCCGGCGCCTCCTCGGCGTGCCCGACGCCGGCGGGGAGGCAGAGCGCGACCACGGCGAACAGCGCCGCCAGGACGGCGAGGGCTCTCTTCCGCGATCGGGTGGCTGTCGGCATGAGGGTCCTCCTGAGGCGGCCACGAGGTCCCGCGTACGGCCGGTGCGCGGGTCCACGAAGTGGGTGTCACGAACGCGATCCCACAAGAAAGTTGCTGCTGAGGTTTGTACCAGGCAGAAATCTGACGGAGATCGTCGACGAATGCTGGCGGTCGGTGGCACGCCAGGTCAAGGGTGGGTCCGCAGGTGGGACGAGCCGGTCGCAGGGCAGGATGGCGTGGTAGTACGAAACCACCCGAACGACCACCGAACGACCGGAGGATCCATGGCCACCACGCGTACGGCGAACGCCCACTGGGAGGGCTCCCTGATGGAGGGGGCCGGCCGAGTCTCGCTGGACTCGTCGGGCATCGGCACCTACGACGTCACCTGGGCGTCGCGAGCCGAGAACGCCGCCAGCGGCCGGACCAGCCCCGAGGAACTCATCGCCGCGGCGCACTCGACGTGCTACTCGATGGCGCTCTCGCACGGGCTCGCCCAGGCGGGCACGCCGCCGGAGAAGGTCGACACCAAGGCGGACGTGACGTTCCAGCCCGGTGAGGGCATCACCGGCATCCACCTGACCGTGCGCGCCAGCGTGCCCGGTCTGGACGCCGACGGGTTCGCGGCCGCGGCCGAGGGCGCGAAGGAGAACTGCCCGGTGTCGAAGGCGCTCGCCGGCACCAAGATCACCCTCGACGCCGCGCTGGTCTGAGCGTCGTACGAGCCTGTACGTCGTACCAGTCGTACGGCCTGAACGCCGTCTACTGGGACGGGCCGCACACCGGGACGGGCCGGCCGGGGGTCACACCCCGGCGGCCTGGCCCGGCTGGCCCGGCCAGATCGGCGCGGGCACCCGGATGCCCTTGGCGTCGAACAGCGCCTTCAGCCGCAGCCGCAGCTCCCGCTGGACCCCGAAGTGCTCGTTGGGCCGGGTCTTGCCGATCACCCGCAGGGTCAGCGCCGCGCCGTTGACCTCCTCGATCCCGACGACGTGCGGCGCCTCCAGGATCCGGTCGCGGAACTCGTCCTCGTCGCTGAGCGTGCGGGCGGTGTCGTTGATGAGCTCCTCGACCTGGGCGACGTCCTCGTCGTAGGCGACCGAGACGTCGAGGACCAGGCTGGACCAGCCCTGGCTCTTGTTGCCCACGCGGACGATCTCGCCGTTGCGCACGTGCCACAGCACACCGTCGCCGTCCCGCAGCCTGGTCACCCGCAGGCCGACGCCCTCCACGGTGCCGGTGGCCTGGCCCATGTCGATGACGTCGCCGACGCCGTACTGGTCCTCCAGCAGCATGAAGACACCGGAGATGAAGTCCTTGACGAGGTTCTGGGCGCCGAAGCCGATCGCGACGCCCACGACGCCGGCGCTGGCGATGATCGGCGCCATGTTGTAGCCGAGCTGCTGCAGCACCATCAAGGAGGTGACACCGAAGATCACCGCCGTGGCGATGCTCTTGAACAGCGATCCCAGCGCGTGCGCCCGCTGGGCCCGGCGCTCGTGGTAGAGCCCGCCGGGGTTGGACAGCAGCGCGGCCGCCTTCTGGCTGCCGAGGAAGTGCTTCGGCTTCGGCAGCCCGGCCGTCGTGCCGACCACCCGGTCGATCAGCCGGTTGAGGCCGAACCGGACGGCGACGGCCAGCACGATCAGCAATGCGATGTGCGCGGGCACGTCGGCGAGCTGGGTGAATCGCTCCCAGGTGAGTGCGAGGGACATCAGCGGGTTCCAGGTGGCGCGGGGACGTCGGACCGACTCGAGCCTAGGTGGGCACTCTCGGCGAGCCGTCACCAGCCCGTCTGGTCGCGGGGTCGCGCCGGTGTACGAGATGCACGGTTCGCCCCGGATCGTCGCTCCTCGGGTGCGGTGACGCGCCGGGTGAGGCGCGCGGTGATGTGGCCGGTGATGTCCCCTGGCCGTCAGGCGGCGGGGCACCCGCGCACGTGCGGGCGAGGGTGAGTACGGTTGTGGTCCGTGACGAAGGGTAGGGCGATGATCGGTCGGGCTTTGCCGCGTGTTCTCGTCGTGGGTTCGCTCGCGACCGTCGGTGCCGTCGGCTCGGCGGGCGTCGCGCTGGCGGGGACCCCCGACACCTGGACCAAGGAAACGCCGATGCCGATGCTGGAGGTGCTCGGCATCTACGCCGGCATCCCGATCGGGTTGTTCGCGCTGATCACCTTGCTGGTGCTGACTCCTTCGCTGATCCGCGGTTCGCGGGTGCAGCCCGGCGTCTCCTGGAGCGGCCAGCCGGAGTGGTTCGGTGACCGGCCGGGCGCCGAGGAGAGCGTCGAGGCCGACCGCACCGAGCGGTCCACGGGTGGCCCCGAGGGCCCCACCGGCGCCGGACGAGGGGGCGCGGGTGGCCAGTGGTGACACGCTCAGCTCGCGGGAGCGCGCCGACATCGAACGCGCGGTCCGCATCGCCGAGCAGCTGTCCGGCCTGAGCTTCTCCGTCTACGTAGGCCCCGCCGAGGTTCCCGCGCGGGAGTACGCCGAAAAGCTGCACGCCGAGCTCGCGGCCCCCGAACACAGCGTCCTGGTGTTGGTCGACCCTGGCCGGCGCCAGCTGGAGATCGTGACCGGCACCGAGGCCCGCAGATTCCTTCGCGACACCGACTGCCAGCTGGTGGTGCTGGGCATGAAGTCGGCGTTCGCCGACGGTGACCTGGTGGGTGGCCTGGTGTCTGGCATCCAGCAGCTCGGCGACCACGCCCGTCACCCCCGCACGGTGCACACCGACGAGCCGTAGGATCGCCTGAACCCCCGCAGTTGACCCAGCGAGGAGCCATCCCTGTGGTTGCCCCTGGCATGTCGATTCCCGCAGCCCTTGCTCCGCTGCCCGCCGGGTACGCCGAGTTGTACCGGCGGCTGTACCACGTGGTGGATGCCGACGAACGGATCCGGGCGATGTGGCTGTCCGGGTCGCTGGCCCGTGGTGACGCCGACGCCGGGTCGGACCTGGACGTCCTCCTCGCCGTACGCGACGACGACTTCGACGCCTTCGCCGGCTCCTGGCGGGAGTGGCTCGGGACCGTCACGCCGACGCTGATCGCCCGGGCGCTGCCGTTCGCCGCCGGCGCCTTCTACGTCACGACGGCCGACTGCCTGCGGCTGGACGTGGTGACCGAGCGGGTCTCCGGCCTGGGCGAGACGCCGCACCGCCACCGGCTGGCCGTCCTCGACCGCGACGGGCTGGACGCCACGGTGCCCGCGCCCGGGCCCGGCCGGGGTCCGGACACCGAGCAGATGGCCCGGCTGGTGGAGGAGTTCTTCCGGCAGCAGGCCATCTTCCCCGCGATGGTGGCGCGCGGCGACTGGCTGTGCGTCTGTGTCGGCGTTCAGCAGGCCCAGCAGATGCTGTACGACCTGTTCGTCCAAGCCAACCAGCCGCTGCCCCCGATGGGGATCAAGCGGTGGAGCGCGAAGCTCACTCCGGAACAACGCGCGGTGCTGGAGCGCCTGCCTGCTCCCTCTCCGAGCAACCCGGCCTCGGCGATCACCGCGATGCGGGCGACCGCGCTGGCCTGGCGGTTCGTCGGGAAGGCCACGCTGGTCGCGGCGGGGGTGCCGTGGCCGGCCGAGCTGGACCGCGCGGTCGGTGCGTACGTGGACCGCGAGGTCCCCTCGTTCCTCGCCGCGGCGTCCGCGCCGCCCGACGCCCGTCCGGGGTGACGCTTCCGGCCGCGGAGGCGGCCGTGCGGGAGACGTGAGGGGCCGGTGCCGGGATCACCCGGCACCGGCCCTTTCGTACTGCTCAGCCGCCCGAACCCTCAGCCCCACAAGGGTTCGGCGAGCGTCAACTCAGGCGTGCGCGTCGCGCTCCTGCGCCCGCAGCCCACGCTCGATGTCGGCGACACCCTCCTCGACCAGCCGCCGCACGGCTGGCACCGGCTGCTTCTCCTCCAGCCAGGCACGCACCCGGTCGACCGTGTCCTGCGTGGCCAGCTGACGCGGGAACAGCCCGATCAGGACGTACTGCGCCATCTCGTTGGCCTTGCGGTCCCAGACCCAGCCGGCCGCGTCGAGGTAGCGGTCGACGTACTCCGCGAGCAGCTCCTCCTGGGCGGGCTGCCAGAAGCCGCGGATGGTCCGGAACTGCGTCTGGTTGGGTACGTCGTCGCGGTCGACGGCGATCTCCCAGGCGCGGGCCTTCGCCTCCGCCGTGGGCAGCGAGGCCCGGGCTTGCGCGGCGGCCTCCTGGCCCTTGATGGTGGCGTCGCGTTCGAGCTCGGCGTCGATCCGGGCGTCGTCGATCGCGCCCAGCCGGGCGAGGTTCTGCACCAGCAGCCAGCGCAGCTCGGCGTCGACGGCCAGGCCGTCCAGGACGACCGCACCCTCGAGCAGGTCACCGAGGTAGCCGGCGTGCTCGTCGATGGCCGCCGACGCGAACGAGCGGACGAGCGCGAGCTGGTGGTCGCTGCCGGGTTCGGCGTCCTGGGCCAGCGCGAGCACGCCCGCGGCGAACGCCCGGCGCGCCTCCTCCCGCCGCTCCGGAGCGGTGTACATCTCCACCGCCGTGGCGGCGGTGCGCAGGAGCAGCTGGACGACGTTGATGTCCGGCTCCTTGCCGACCCCGCTCAGCACCAGCGCGAGGTAGTCGCGGGCGGCCAGCTCCGCGTCGCGCGTCATGTCCCACGCGGCGGTCCAGCACAGCGACCGGGGCAGGGAGTCGGTCAGGTCGCCGATGTGGTCGACGAGGGTGGAAAGCGACCGGTCGTCCAGCCGGATCTTGGCGTAGGTGAGGTCGTCGTCGTTGAGCAGAACGAGGTCCGGACGGCGGGCACCCACCAGTTGCGGCACCTCGGTGCGCTCGCCGACGACGTCCAGCTCCACCCGGTCACGGCGGACCAGGCCCTCGTCGGTGCGGTCGTACAGGCCGACCGCCACCCGGTGCGAGCGCAGCGTGGGCTGCTCGGCGATCGCGGACTGCAGCACCGCGAACGACCCGAAGTTCCCCTCGGCGTCCTCGTCGAACTCCGCGCGCAGCGTGTTGACCCCGGCCGTCTCCAGCCATTCCCGGCTCCAGGAGTCCAGGTCGCGGCCGCTGGTCTCCTCCAGCGCCTCCCGGAGGTCGTCGAGGGTGGCGTTGCGCCATTCGTAGGCCTTGAAGTAGTGCCGGAGCCCGGCGAAGAACTCATCCCGCCCGACCCAGGCCACCAGCTGCTTGAGGACGCTCGCGCCCTTGGCGTAGGTGATGCCGTCGAAGTTGACCTCGACGTCGGCCAGGTCGCGGATGTCGGCGGAGATCGGGTGCGTCGAGGGAAGCTGGTCCTGGCGGTAGGCCCAGGTCTTGTCGGTGTTGGCGAACGTCGTCCAGCCGTGCGACCAGCGGGTCGACTCGACCTGGCACAGCACGCTGGCGTACGTCGCGAACGACTCGTTCAGCCACAGGTCGTCCCACCAGCGCATGGTCACCAGGTCGCCGAACCACATGTGCGCCAGCTCGTGCAGGATCGTCACCGCCCGCGCCTCGTACGACGCGTCGGTGGTGCGGCTGCGGAAGAGGTACTCGTCGCGGATCGTCACGCAGCCGGCGTTCTCCATCGCGCCCATGTTGTACTCGGGCACGAACAGCTGGTCGTACTTCGCGAACGGGTAGGGGTAGTCGAACAGCTCCTCGAAGAACGCGAACCCGCGCTTGGTGACGTCGAAGATCTCCTCGGCGTCCAGGTGCTCGGCCAGCGAGGCGCGGCAGTAGACGTCCATCGGGATCTCGGCGTGCATACCGGTGTAGGTGTCGTGGACCACGTGGTAGGGCCCGGCAACCAGCGCGGTGATGTAGGTCGAGATCCGCGGGGTCGCGGCGAACCGCCACACCGACACGCCCTCGCCCGCGGCCTCCGGCTCGGGGCTGGGGGAGTTGGACACCACCCGCCAGGAGCTGGGCGCGGTGACGGTCAGCGCGAACGTGCCCTTCAGGTCCGGCTGCTCGAACGTCGCGTACATCCGGCGGGCGTCCGGCACCTCGAACTGCGTGTAGAGGTAGGCCTGCCCGTCCACCGGGTCGAAGAAGCGGTGCAGTCCCTCACCGGTGTTCATGTACGCGGCGTCGGCGACAACCCGCAGCTCGTTGTCGGCGGCGAGGTCGGTCAGCGTGATCCGGGAGCCGTCGTACACGTCGGCGGGATCCAGCGAACGGCCGTTGAGGGTGATCTCGCGGACCGTGGGGGCGATCAGGTCGACGAACGTGCTCGCCCCGGACTCGGTGCTGGTGAAGCGGAGCACCGTCGTGGACGAGTACGTCCTGGCCTGCTGGTCGGTGGCGGTGGTCAGGTCGAGGTGTACGTCGTAACCGTCGACCGACAGGAGACGGGCGCGCTCACGGGCCTCGTCGCGGGTGAGGTTCGTGCCTGGCATGCCGGCCATCCTTCCACGCGCGGCCCGGAGGCGGCGACCGAGATCGGGCAGGTGGCGCGCGGTCGCGGCGTTCGGGGAATGCCGCCGGGGCGGGGCGGGTTGGATTCGTTCGGGGCCGATCGTCGCCCGTGAACGGCGCGTCGCCCGTGAACGGCACGGCGCCGTGACCGGCCGAACACCGTGAGCGGCAGAACACGAGGAGGAGCAGGTATGGCCGAGCAGCTCGAGACCGCTGATTTCTGGTTCGACCCGATCTGTCCGTGGGCGTGGATCACGTCCCGCTGGATGCTCGAGGTCGAGCAGGTACGGCCGGTGCGGACCCGCTGGCACGTGATGAGCCTGGCCGTCCTGAACTCCGGGCGGGACCTGTCCGAGGACTACAAGAAGTCCATGGACAGCGCCTGGGGACCGGTGCGGATCGCGATCGCGGCGGCGCAGCGGGCCGAGCAGGAGGGCGCCGACGTGAACGTGGTGCTCGGCCGGCTCTACACCGAGCTCGGCACCCGCTTCCACCACGAGAAGAAGCCGCGCGAGCGTGCGACGTACGAGGAAGCGCTGGCGGCCGCCGGGCTGCCGGCCGAACTCGTCGAGGCCGCCGGGTCCACCGACTACGACGAGGCACTGCGCAAGAGCCACGCCGAGGGCATGGACCAGGTGGGGTACGAGGTCGGCACGCCGGTGATCAGCGTGGCCGGCTCGGCCTTCTTCGGTCCGGTCGTCTCGCCGATTCCGCGCGGTGAGGACGCCGGGAAGCTGTGGGACGGCGTACGGCTGGTCGCCGGGACCGACGGTTTCTTCGAGCTGAAGCGCAGCCGTACCCGCGGACCGGTCTTCGACTGACCTTCGGCCGAGTTCCGACTGGTCTTCGACTGGTCCGGTTGGAGCCTCCCGGGGCCCTGGGCGTCCGAGCGCAGGCCAGGGCCCCGGGAGCGTTCATCGGGGCCAAAGTCTCACCCTGAGGTTGACCTTCAGTGCCGACTTCGGTTCCGGTCTCGAGTGCGCCTCGAGGTCCGCCTGGCCCGGCGTCAGCTCCGGCATCAGTTCCACACCGCCGATCGGGTGGGAGCGTGCCGGGTGTGCCGGTCGGCGCCGTACACCATCAGCTCGGCTACCGCGATGTCGCCGGCCTCGGCGGACGCCAGGCAGTTCGAGGTGGCCAACGGGTCGGCCTCCTGCTCGCCGCGGTAGGCCGGATTGCCGGTGCACTGGGTGTCCAGGACGACCAGCCGCAGGTGGGTGGCGCGCCGATCACGTACGTCGAAGTCACGGAAGCCCAGGTCGGGCCGCATCGGCCGGGGCCGGGCGGTGTCGAACGCGGGTCCGGCGGCTGGGGCGAGGATCCGGGTCCAGCGGCCGTGCGGTCCGTCGCAC
The DNA here is from genome assembly GCF_040610475.1 of Actinopolymorpha sp. NPDC004070. Taxonomy (NCBI): domain Bacteria; kingdom Bacillati; phylum Actinomycetota; class Actinomycetes; order Propionibacteriales; family Actinopolymorphaceae; genus Actinopolymorpha; species Actinopolymorpha sp. NPDC004070. The sequence goes on from NZ_JBEXMJ010000015.1 coordinate 26,635, forward strand.
CGCGGGCCACCCTGCACCTGCGCGCAGGTCTCCACCGCGAACCTCCGCAGGGCCGCGAACCGGTCCGTGGTCACCGCGCTGACCCGCACCGAACGCACCCATCGAGGTGCCGAGCCGGCCAGGTCGACCGTGACCGTCGTACCCCGTGCGTCCGGTCGCTGTCCGGTGACCGACCACGCCGTGGACTCCCGGTCGTCCACCAGCGCATCCAGCTGGGCAGCCTCCTGCCCGTGGGACGAACCGCCGGGCAGCACCCGCGCGCCGTTGGCCGCCGACGCGAGGTTGGGGTTCAGGTAGAGGGTGAGGTGGCGGGTACGACCGGCCTTCAGCGTCACGGTCGTGTGTCCCATGCCGTAGCCCGGTGCGCTCCAGGTGAGTTCGTAGCGTCCCGGCAGGAGCCGTACCGTCATCCCTCGGGTCGTCGCCGGATCGGTGTCCGCGACCGGAGTGGACGGGTCGGCGTACCTCCCGACGTGGATCCGGGCACCGGCGACCGATCGGCCGTAAGGCCGGGCGATCGCCGCCATCACCAGCTGTACGTGCGCGGCGGCGGGGCGGACGAATCCCGGCACGGTGAAGTCGGGCTCGCCGCGACGGTCCCCGCCCGGCGCGGTGGCCCGGGCGCCGAACCCGCGCCGTGCGAACGCCTCCCACAGCTCCGGCAGGTCGGCCCCGCCGAACCGCAGCCGGTTCGCGGCCAGCAGCGCGTTACGGGCGCCCAGCATGGAGACGCTGCTCTGCTGCAGCGACATCGAGTCCACGAGGAGCTGGATCCAGCGCCGGTTGCCCGGGCACCTGGTGACCGGAAGGGCGCCGCGGGCGCACGACCGCTGCAGCGCCCGGTCACCGGGCGGGGCGGTCGCGGCGTACTTGCGCACCAGCGCCCGGCGGATGTCCCAGTTGACCGCCGACCAGATCTCTCCGTCGGCGGCCAGCCCGCCGGCCGGGTCGTAGCCGACGTTGCCGTAGTTGAGCGGGGCGGTGCCGATCCGGTAGTTGCGAACGCCGCGCCAGTCGCTGCCCGCGACGTACGCCCCGATCGCCGCGCTCTCCGCCGGGCCGGTCGTCGAGCGCGCCTCCGGGGACGTCCTCGTGCCGGTCTCGGCGAGGAACTCCGCCGCCACCAGGTCGGCCCAGCCCTCCGCGACCGCCCGGCCGGCGACGGTGGTGATGCCGGCGTCCGGTCCGCCGACCAGCCGGCTGGCCATCGCGTGCGCGTACTCGTGCGCCACCACCCCGGCGTCGAAGGCGCCGTCCACGCAGGGGCCGTACCACTGCGCGGCCACCGGCTGGAAGAGGTAGTGGCCGGCGATCCCCGGCAGCCCGTCCTGCAGGGTCACCTGGTGGGCGCCGTTACGGCCGGTGAAGGTCGGGAAGCCGCCGCTGACCGCCGCCGTCTGCACGTGCCCGAGTTCGCGGTCGCCGTCCAGGCCGGCTCGGGTGCCGGGGGTGCCGGGGTTGACCTGCTGGAGGTTCCCCCGGCCCTCGTCGAACCCGAGCGCGTACGTCCAGTCGTGCAGCCGTGAATGCAGGGAGAAGACGTTCGCGACCGCCGCGTCGACGTCGTTGCCACCGGGCACGAGGGTGGCGGACGCGCACCGGGACCGGTGCCAGCTGTCGGTGAAGCCGGCGCCCGGACCGGCGACGGTGCGCTGCACGACGGCCGGAGGGACGAGCAGGTCGTACCACGCCGGTGCGGTGCGGGCGGCGTTGTTCACCGCCGCGTCCGCGCTGCTCGGTGGGCTGTACTCCGGACGCGCGTCCTCGGTGCCCAGGTGGTCGACCCGGTGGTGGAGCACCAGCACCGCACCCGTCACCGCGTCCACGAACGAGGTGTCGGCGTACGCCTCACCGCCCTGGACGTCGACGACGTTCACCTCGTACGCCGGTCGCACTCCCCGGCCGGGCACGCCGACCGCGACCAGCCTGGCCTGCTGGGCCTGCGCCATGCCGACCACGGTGAACGTCGTCCACCGGCGCCGGTCGCGGGGGCGGTCGAGCAGGCCGACCGAGCCGGGGCTGACCACCCGCCCCACGTCGGCGGCCGCGCGCAGCCAGGCCTGGACCGGGGTCAGCCGTGCGGGCGGCGGGGGAGCCGCGTCACCGTACGCCGAGGACGTGACGTAGACGACCTGGTTCCCGGCCACCGCCACGGAGACCAGGCCACCGGCTCCGGCCGGCAGGCTGCCGAACCGCTCCCGGAAGGTCACCACGCCCGCCCGACCGGCGTCCCGTACGGCGGGTGCGTCTTCGTCCGGCACAGCCGAAGCGACCACGTCCTGTGCTGCCGAAGCCCCCGGGCCGGTCCCGTCGGTGAGCCCGTCGGTGAGCCTGGAGTCCTGGACGACCTCCAGGTCGCGCACCCGGTCGGCGGACATCCGGAAGAGCAGACGGTTGGCGGCCAGGAAGCCGCGCGCCACCTCGACCCGGGAGCCGCCGGGCAGGCCGGTCGCCAGCGGACCGTCCACCCGGGTGATCTCGGCGGGGGTGGCGAACCTCGTCCACCGCACCGTCGCCGCCAGCCGGTGTGCCGCGGTTCGCTGTGCGCGCGAGGGGATCAGTTGGCCGTGGCGTACGTCGCGGTCCTCGCTCACCAGTGGCCGGTCCAGCGCCAGCACGCCGGCCGTGCCGGTCGCGCCGGCCGTACCGACCGGGCTGGGTCTGTCCGCGGGTTCGCCGGTGGACTCGTCGGCCACGGCGGGGGACGGCAGGCTCAGACCACCGATCGCGACCGCGGGCAGCCCGAGCACGAGCGCAGCTGTCCGGATCGTCCGGGCGAGCCGGCCCGTCGGGGCGGATCGGCGGGTCTGGCGCTGTGCGCGCATGGCACTCCTCCTGGCGCCGGCCCGCTGGGATGGCACCACCTTCGGTAAGCCGAATGGGGAAGAGATCGACTGCCTACGCGGACGAAGATTTCACGAGGACGTCACGCTACGAGGTCGAAACGCCGAGAAATGTACTCAGCGTGACCGAAATGTGTTCAGGAGATGGATCGGAGGCGTCAGCGCCGGTGGGCAGGCTCGGCCGCCGCGACCTTCGCCGGGGAGCCCGGCTCTTCCGCCCGGCCACGCAGCGACCGCTGGACCAGGCCGATGATCGCCGCGACCAGAGCCGTCACCGCCACCGTGCTCAGCGCCGACCGCAGCCCCACCTGGTCGGCGAGGAACCCGATCAGCGGCGGCCCCGCCAGCATCCCGGTGTTGCCGATGGTGGAGGCCAGCCCGACTCCACGAGGTCCGCCGATCGCGCCGGCCCGGGCCATCGCGACCGGGAACATGTTCGCCAGCCCCAGCCCGACCGCGAGCAGTCCGGCGAAGGCGACCGCGAGGCTGCCGGCCCACGCGGTGGTGAGGACTCCGGCGGCGGCGAGGACCGCTCCGCCGCTGAGCACCCTGGTCTCGCCGAGCCGTTCGATCAGCCGCCCGCCGGTCAGCCGCCCGGTTGCGATCGCCACCGAGTAGACGCCGAAGCCGTACGCCGCCACACCGGCCGCCGCGCCGAGGTTCTCCCGCAGGTGCAGCGCCGTCCAGTCGCCGATGGCTCCCTCGCCGTAGGCCGTACACAACGCGACCACACCCAGCAGGACGACGGCGAGGCTGATCGGAGTGCGCGCGGCCTGCCGTCCCGGTTCGTGCTTCCTCGCCGTCGCCTTCGCCGCCGGGCCGGCAGTGCCGTCGGCCATGCCGTCCGGGCGTACGGGCTGGTCGGTGCCGGTGAGCAGCATCGGCCGGGCAAAGCAGACCGCGACCAGCACGCCGGCCACCGCGACCACGGCGAAGTGCTCGACGGAGGTGAGGTGCGCGGCGAGCAGGCCGCCGATCACCGCGCCGACCAGCCCGCCGACGCTCCACAGCCCGTGCATCGGCGACATGATCGCCCGGCCGGACGTCGCCTCGATCTCCACGGCCGCGCTGTTGAGTGCGACCAGCAGGACGCCGTAGATCGCACCGAACACGAACAGGATGGCGCCGAGGGCGACCACCGAACGCGCCAGCGCCGGTGTGACCAGGCCGGCACACACCAGCGGAAACGACGCGACGAGCACGAGGCGGGTGCCCAGGCGTTCGCACAGCCCGCCGGCGAAGTACATCGACGCCGCCGAGCTCACCGTCATGCACAGCAGGGCCAGCCCGAGCGCCGTGGCCGATGCACCCACCTGGTTCTTGATCTCGGGGATGCGGACGATCCAACTGGCGAACAGCACGCCGTCGGCGGCGAAGAACACCGTCAACGGGTACAGCCGCGTGACCGGGTGGCGGCCGCCGGTCAGGAGCTCGCGGGGTGACACGGGTGAGAACTCCTCGGGTCGGTGCGTCGGGTGATTCGGATCGTTCAGGTGGAGGAGGTGTCCACGTCGCCGTGCTCGGAGATCCGCTCGTGCAGCTCGATCTCGGCGGCCATCGTCGAACCGGACTGGCGGCGCCGGTCGCCGGTGCCGCCGCCCTGCCACGGGTGCGGACCGGCCGCCGGGCGGAACTCCACCCCGGCCGCGGTCAGCCGGTCCAGGTGCGCGGCGAGTACGTCGTCCCCACCATCCACCCCGGCGGTCGACGGCCGGCCGTTCCATGCCACCTCGGCGAGCACGCTGGCCCGCGGGAACATCATGTAGTCCAGGTGCCGCTCGGAGGCGATGTACTCCGTCCACGCCTGGAACTGCAGCCCCAGCACCCGCGAACGCTCCACCGGCGACCAGTCCGCGGGTACCGGCTCGAACGCCGCCACCTCCGGCAACGTGATCGGCCCGCCCTGCGACAGCGGCTCCTCGGGCAGGTCGGACTGGTCGTAGTTGAGGTACGTCGGGTAGACCGGCGTACGCACCACGTCATAGCCGGCACCGGCCGCCTTGCGGGCCACCGAGTCGCCGCGCCAGGCCATCACGATCGAGTCGTCCAGCAGCCCGCCGGTGACGAACGCCTCGTCCCACACCACCATCCGGGCGCCCCGCCGCTTCAGGTGCGAGCCGAGGGCGCGCAGGAAGTGACCGTGCAGGTCGATCGGTGCGGCCAGGCCGAGTTCCTTCTGGTACGCCGAGATCTCCGGGTCGTTCGCCCAATCGGTGATCACGCACTCGTCCCCACCGAGGTGGACGTACGGCGTGGGTACCGCCTCCAGCAGTTCGTCCAGCAGTTCGCCGACGAACTCCACCGTCGCGGGCAGCGGGTTCATCACACCGCCGGAGATGCCCCAGCCGGTGAGGACCCGGTGCTCGCCGACGCCGAGCTCCGGCCGGGCGGCGAGCAGCGCGGAGGAGTGGCCGGGCAGGTCGATCTCGGGCACCAGTGTGACGCCGCGTTCCTGTGCGTACGCGTGGATCTCGGCGAGGTCGTCGAGGGTGTAGTAACCGCCGTGCGGCGTACCGTCGTGGCGGCCCGCCGCGCGGTCGCGACTCAGCTGGGTGGCCGGCCGGTGGCTGCCGACCTGGTGCACCTCCGGATGCCGGCGGCTCTCGATCCGCCACCCCTGGTCGTCGGTGAGATGCAGGTGCAGCCGGTTGTAGCGGTGCATGGCCAGCAGGTCGACGTACCGCAGCACGGTGCGCTTGGGGAAGAAGTGCCGGGCCACGTCGAGCATCGCACCGCGCCAGGTCAGCGCCGGTGCGTCGGTGACCTCACCGCACTGGACCACCCAGCGGGTGCCGGCGCGTGGCGCCGCCCGCCAGGTGTCGTCGGGAAGCAGTTGCCGCAGCGTGTGCAGCGCGTTGACCAGTCCGTCTACGGTGGCGACCACGATGTCGACGCCCCGTTCGTGCACGCGCAGCCGGTAGCTCTCGGCGGTGCCCGAGGTGGGCTCCAGGTGGAGGGTCACCGCACCGGCCGGCCCGGCCTGGGCGACGGTGGGCAGCGGCAGCCGCAGCGAGGTGAGGAGTTCGCGGACCACCTGCGACATGCCGTCCGCGCCCGGTGTCTCCACCACGCCGGTGCCGGCGGTGAGTTCGTACGCGCCGGTGGCGGCGGCCGCCGAGCCGGGCCGGGGGAGCAGGGTCTGGAAGCGGTCGGTCACGGCTGGCTCCGTTCGGTCGACGTGGCGGACGTCGTGTGCGTGGTGGGTTCGGTGGGTGCGGCGTGCGCCGGGGCCGCGCCGGTCGCCGGCGTTCTGGGCCGGGTCCAGCCGCGCAGGGAGAACGCCACGCCGGCGGCGAGGACGGCGAGCACGGCGACGGTGGACAGGGCGAGCGGCAGGCCGCGACGGTCGGCGACGAACCCGATCAGCGGTCCCTGGCTGAGGATGCCGACGCTCGCCGACATCGAGATCCGGCTCACTCCGCGCGGCCCGCCGAGCGCGCCGGCCCGGCTGATGCAGACCGGGTAGACGTTGGCCAGGCCCAGCCCGAGGACGACGTACCCGGCGAACGCGACCGGCAGGCCACCGCCGCCTGGCAGGTGGCCCGCCCAGCTCGCGACGAGGACGCCGACCGCAGCGAGTGCGAAGCCGCCGGACAGGACGGCCGTCTCGCCGAGCCGCCGGATCAGCCGGGAGCCGAGGAACCGGCCGCCGGCGATGGCGCAGGCGTAGGTGGCGTAGCCGTATCCCGCGACGGCGGCGGTGGCGCCGAGGTCCTGCCGCAGGTGCAGGGCGGCCCAGTTGTTCGAGGCGTACTCGCCGAACGCCGTACAGGCCGCGACCAGCCCGAAGGCGAGGACGATCCACCGGACGCGGCGCCAGGCGTTCGCCCGGTCGGCGTCGGACGCTCCGTCGCCGGCGGCTGCGGCCGCTGCTCCGGCCGCGCCCGCCGTCTTCGTCGCCGTCGCCGTCGCCCGGCCCGTGCGCAGCAGAGCGGGGCCGGCGGCCGCCGTCACCGCCAGACCGAGAAGCGCGGTGAGCCCGAGGTGCACCACCGGGCTGAGGTGGTCGGCGAGGAGGCCGCCGAGCGCGGCGCCGACGAGCCCTCCGACGCTGAAGATGCCGTGCAGGGTGGGCATCAGCGGGTTGCCGCTGGCGGTGGCGACCTCGACCGCGGTGCTGTTGAGCGCGATGTTGAACGTGCTCTGCGCCACGCCGAAGAACGCCAGCGCCGCACCGAGTGCGCGGACCGAGCCGGCCAGGCCGGGCAGGACGAGGAGCGCGCACAGGGCGAACCCGGCGACCACCAGCACGCGGCGGGTGCCGAAGCGCTCGCAGAGCCGGGCGGCCACGGTGAGGGCGGCCAGGCTGCCGAGCGAACCGCACAGCAGGGCCAGTCCCAGGTCACCGGCCGAGGCGCCGACCTGCGCCTTCACGTCCGGTACGCGGACCAGCCAGTTGGCCGGCACGAAGCCGACCAGGCCGAAGAACACCGCCAGCGACACCGGATGGCGGGTCTTCGGCGGGGAGTCGGGGAGCGCGGCGGCCGCCTCCTGCGCGGGCGGCGATCCGCCGGCGCCCCGCGGGCGTGCTGACAACGTGGCCTCCGGATACGTGGCTGGGAACGGGGCGGCTGGGAACGTGCCCGAGAACGGGCTGGAGTGTGAGCGGCGGCGCCGGTGCCGTCGCGTCGGATCAGCGAGCTGGATCTGTGCGCGAGTACGTGTCGCCCCGCGCGCTCGGTGTTCGGTGACGGTTGACCGGGTGCCCGGGCGCGGGCTAGCTTCACTGAAATTAACAGGCAGGGTTCCTTATGAAAAGGGGTGGAACCATTCCGCGGACGGCCTCGCCGCACACCGCGCGGCTGATCAACGACCGGCTGGCGTTCGACCTGCTGCTGGAACGCGGACCGCTCACCCGGACCCAGCTGCGTACCCTCACCGGGCTGTCCGGCCCCACCGTCGCCGACCTCGTCCAGCGGCTGGAGTCCGCCGGCCTGGTCGCGCCGGTCGGTGAGGCCGGCGCCGAGCGCCGCGGCCCGAACGCCCGGCTGTACGGCGTGGTCGCCGACCGGGCGCACGTCGCGGGTGTGGAAGTGCGCCCGGACCACGTCCGCGCCGTGGTCACCGACCTCACCGGGCAGCCCGTCGGCACCGCCGTGGTCGCCCAGGACGCCCGGGTCGCCCCGGACCGGCTGGTGCGCGACGCGCTCGACGGTGCCCTCGCCGACGCCGGTCGCGCCGGCGACTCACCGGCCATGGTCGTGGTGGGTACGCCGGGCCTGGTGGATCCGGGGACCGGCGACGTGGCGTTCGCGGTCAGCCTGCCCACCTGGCACGGCAACCTGCTGCCCGGTCTGCGCGAGCGATTCGGCCCGCGGGTGCTGCTGGAGAACGAGGTCAACCTGGTCGGGCTGGCCGAGCACCGCCTCGGCGTCGCCCGGGGCCGGGACACCTTCGCGCTGGTGTCCCTGGGCGACGGGATCGGCGTCGCGGTGGTCCTCGGCGGGCGCCTGCACCGGGGTGCCTCCGGCGGAGCGGGCGAGGTGTCGTACGTGCCGGCCGACGGTGGTACGTACCAACAGGTCGCCGGTGGTGCGGCCGTGGTCGAGACCGCCCGGCGGCACGGGCTCACCGGCTCGATCGACGACCTGGCCGGGCTGGTCGGCGGCGCTGTGGAGCGCGCGGAAGCTGGGGGCGACCCGGCGGCGGAGGCGTTCCTCGACGACCTCGCCGACCGGATCAGCACCGGCGCGGCGGCCGTGTGCGCCGTCCTCGACCCGGGGTACGTCGTGCTCGCCGGCGCGGTCGGCCAGGCCGGTGGTCCCGCCCTCGCCGAACGTGTCGCCCGCCGGCTCGCGGCCCGCCTGCCGCTGCCCACCGAGGTCGCCGCCAGCGACGTGTCCGGCAACCCGGTGGTACGCGGCGCGGTCCTGGTCGCGCTGGACCACCTGCACCGCGAGACGTTCGGTCTGCCCGCGGCCAGGTGAGGCGGCGACACGCGTACGGGTCGCCTGCCGTCGGGTCGGCCCGGCCCGGCTGCCAGACTCGACCGCATGCGCGTGCACATCGGCTCGGACCACGCGGGCTTCGAACTCAAACAGCACCTGGTCGGCTGGCTGGGTGAGCAGGGCCACGAGGTGGTCGACCACGGGCCGGCGGCCTACGACCCCGAGGACGACTACCCGCCGTTCTGCCTGCGGGTCGGGCTCGGCGTGGTGGCCGACCCGGAGAGCCTGGGCATCGTGCTCGGCGGCTCCGGCAACGGTGAGCAGATCGCCGCCAACAAGGTGGCCGGCGTCCGGGCCGTCCTGGCGTGGAACCTCGACACCGCCCGGCTGGGCCGGGAGCACAACGACGCCAACGTGATCTCCGTCGGCGCCCGGATGCACTCCGAGGACGAGGCCACCCGGATGATCGAGGTGTTCCTGCGGACGCCGTTCTCCGGCCTGGACCGGCACGCCCGCCGGATCGAGATGCTCCGCGAGTACGAGGACACCGGGGTCGTTCCGGACTGACTCCCCGCTCCCGCATCCCGCCCGGCCGCGTCAGAACGGGGTGTCGAGCAGGGGGAGCACGTCGGAGGTGAACGCCCGGCCGGCCGCGACGAGGCTGCCCGGCGTGCGTTCCTCGACCAACCCCGCGGCGCCGAGTGCCGCCAGCACCGGCCGGCCGAAGTACGCCGCGCCGAGATCGACCACGTCCAGCACCAGGTCGGGCTCGCGGTCGACCCGGCCGCAGGAGGCACCGGACTCGTCGCCGGCCAGGTGCCACCGCCCGGCGTTCCACGGACACAGGTCGTCGCGTACTTCCAGTACGACATCGACCGGCGTGGTGTAGCGCCGCTCCGACAGCGCCCGGCCGACGTCGACCAGCCGGGCCCACATGCCGTCCCGCACGGTGACCATGGCGGCTCGGGAGTCCCGTAGCCAGGTCAGCAGCGGGTCGTCGAGAGACAGCCGGCGGTGGGTCACCTTGGCCATCAGGTCCTGGTCGGCGAGGAACTGCCACAGCGCGGCGTACGACGCGGTGTCGGTCGCGTGCACCCGCTGCACGATGGTGGTGCCGTTCGGCCCGCCCGGCTCCCAGGTGGACTTGCTGCGGTAGTACGCGAACCCGGTGACCTCGCCGCCGCGCTCGGCCAGGACGCAGCGCAGCGCGCTCGCGCCCCCGCGCTCGCTCTCCGGGTCGGCGATCTCCCCGCGCCGCCAGGGCTCGTTGTGCCGGAAGTAGCCCGGCCGGGTGGGCACGATCGCGTCCCGTACGCCGGCGCAGACGTCCAGCGACTTCTCCGGATCGGCGTACCTGATGGTCACCTCGTCCGCCCCGGGCACCGCACGCATCGCCCGCTTCGCCCGGCCGACCTCGGCGTACACCCACTGCGTCGCGCAGCCGTAGCCGTAGCGCCCGTAGATCGCCGGCTCGGACGCGGTGAGGACGGCCACCGGCTCCCGGCCCGACTCGTGCAGGTCGTGCAGCTGGTGCCGCATCAGCGCGGTGAGCACCCCGCGCCGGCGATCGGTGGGCAGCACGCCCACCAGGCTGACCCCCGCGACGTCGAGCGCCCGCGGGCCGGGGACCGTCATCGTGAACGAGAAGATCGCGGCGTGCCCGGCCAACGTGTCGCCGACGAAGGCGCCGATGCTGCGGTCCGGCTCGAACCTCGCCCGCTCGACCTCCGCCGCGTCCTGCGGCCAGGTCTCCCCGAACGACAGCTCCATCATGGTGAACGCCTGCTGCCACGCGTCGTCTCCGAGCGGGCGTACCTCGATCGTCATGGCGCACTGCCTACCAGACCGACGACGCCGTAGGCGAGGGGATTGTGGTCCGGACTCAGGCAGCGTCTCGAAGTGGGCTACTGGCAGGCTCGTACCTCGTGTCCACCACAGCCATCGGCGCCGCCGTCCTGCTCGCCGCGGTCCTGCACGCCACCTGGAACGCCCTCGCGCACGCGATCACCGACAAGTTGGTCGCGGTCACGGTGCTGTCGCTGGCGTTCGTGGTCTTCGGTGCCGCGGCGCTGCCGTGGGTGGGTGTCCCGCCACGGGCGGGCTGGCCGTACCTCGCCGCCTCGGTCGGCGTGCACATCCTCTACAACGTCGCGCTGATGCGGTCGTACCGGCTCGGCGCGTTCAACCAGGTCTACCCGCTGGCGCGCGGTATGTCGCCGTGGGTGGTCGCGATCGTGGCGGCGCTGGTGGTGGGTGAGCGGCTGGGCACGGTCGGGCTGACCGGCGTCCTGGTGGTCTCGCTGGGCCTGGGATGCCTGGTGTTCGCCCGCGGACTGCCGCACCGGGACGAACTCCCCGCGCTGGCCGCGGCCGCCACCACCGGGCTGCTGATCGCGACGTACACGGTGCTGGACGGCCTCGGGGTGCGGGCGTCGGGGACGCCGTTCGCGTACGCGGCCTGGCTGTTCCTGTTGCATGGCGGCGTGCTGGTCGGCTGGGCCCTGCAGCGTCGCGGGGCTGTCCTGCTGGCCGACGTACGCGTGAACTGGCGCACCGGCCTGGCCGCGGGATCCTGCGCGGTGGTGGCGTACGGCATCGTGCTCTGGGCTCAGAGCCGCGGAACTCTCGCCACGGTGGCGGCGTTGCGGGAGACCAGCGTCATCGTCGGTGCGGTGATCGGCGCCGTCGTCTTCAAGGAACCGTTCGGCCGTTGGCGGACCGTGGCGACCGTGGTGGTCGCGACCGGGATCGCTCTACTGAACTTCGGCGGCTGACGCCTGACGCGACCTGATCCGGCGCCTGACCCGACCCGGCAGAGCGTGGTGCGATAACACAGCACATTGCGCGGCGCAGCGATATCGGGGAATTCGGCGGACGAAAACAAATGCTGATTTCCGAAATTCGACTCTGGCGGAACAGTCGACACGCTTGGTAGCGTGGGCTGTTTCTTTCGCCACTTCGATTCGGCAGGGGAAATGACCGAGAATTCCAGGTCCGCTGTGTCCAAACTGTCCCACACACGTGCGTCCACCGAAGAATTCGAACCGAACGACTCCGCAAATTCTAGCCCGAATTCACGCCCTGCGTCAAGTTCGGCCGCGAATTCGGTCGATGCCGAGATCGCTTATGAACAAGGCCATGTCGGCATGCTGTACGACCGGCTGGACGCGCTCCGTGAGCGCACTCGGCGTCGGCTGGACGCCGTCCACCGCGGTGAGCACGTGCTCAACCACCAGTCGATGTCCGAACGCCAGTCGTACCACGAACTCCTTACCGGACGGCTTTCCCAACTGGGCGCCGTCGAGCGTGGGCTGTGTTTCGGCCGGCTCGACAACGACGACGAGACCCGCTTCTACATCGGCCGGCTCGGTCTGTTCGACGACGACTACGAGCCCGTTCTCGTCGACTGGCGGGCACCGGTGGCGCAGGCGTTCTACGGTGCGACGCCGGCCCGCCGGCTCGGTGTCCGCCGTCGCCGGCACCTGCGTACCCGCGGGCGCACGGTGATCGGCATCGAGGACGACGTGCTCGACCTGGCCGCCCTGGACGACACCGAACGCCGGCAGTTGTCCGGCGAGGCGGCGCTGCTCGCGTCCCTCACCGCCGGCCGCGCCGGCCGGATGAACGAGATCGTGGCCACCATCCAGGCCGAGCAGGACCAGGTGATCCGTTCGGACCTGGCCGGGATCCTGGTGGTGGAGGGCGGCCCCGGCACCGGCAAGACGGTGGTGGCGCTGCACCGGGCGGCGTACCTCCTCTACACCCACCGGGCGCGGCTGGCCGGGCGCGGTGTGCTGATCGTCGGGCCCAATCCCACGTTCACCCGCTACATCGACCAGGTGCTGCCCTCCCTCGGCGAGACCGAGGTGGTGCTCGCCACGCTCGCGGAGCTGTATCCGGGGGTCAGCGCGACCGGGCGGGACGAGCCGCTCGCCGCGCGGGTCAAGGGCGACCCGCGGATGGCGGACGTGGTGGCGGCGGCCGTCCGTGACCGCCAGCGGGTGCCCGACAACGACCTGGATCTGGTCGTCGACGGCGAGCCGTACGTCCTGTCCCGTGCCCTCTGCGAGCGGGCCCGGGATCGGGCCCGATCCGCGCGCGACGGCGAGCCGGCCAACCGCGCCCGCCGGCACTTCGTCCGCGACATCCTCGGTGCGCTCACCCGGCAGGCCGTCGACCGGCTGGGTGCCGACCTGCTCACCGACGCAGATGTGGAGGACATCCGCCGGGAGCTGGCCGGGTCGCCGGAGGTGCGGGCCGCGATCGACGGCCGGTGGCCCGAACTCACCCCGACCGAGCTGCTCGCCGACCTCTACAGCTCCGCCGACCTGATCGCCTCCGCGGCGCCCGCGTTCACCGCGGCCGAGCGGGCGGCGTTGCTGCGCCCCGGTCCGCCGGACGGTCAGCAGTGGACCCCGGCCGACGTCCCGCTGCTGGACGAGGCCGCCGAACACCTCGGCGAACTCGACCGTACGGTCTTCGCCGCCGCGGCCGCCGAACGCCGGGAGGTGGGAGAGGTGTCGGAGGACACCGGTTACGCCCGGGCCGGGATCGAGCTCCAGCAGGAGTACGAGCAGTTCGCCGACGACTTCACCTCCGACGACGTCGATCCGCTGGCCGAGGGCGTGGTCCGCCGCTACCGCGCCGGCGAGGCCGGCGGACCGGTCACCGAGAACGCGCTGGAGGACCGGGGCTGGGTGTATGGCCACGTGATCGTCGACGAGGCACAGGAGCTGCCGGCGATGGCGTGGCGGCTGCTGATGCGGCGGTGCCCGGCGCGGTCGATGACCCTGGTCGGCGACCTGGCCCAGGCCGGCGCGCCCGGTGCTCCGGCGACCTGGGCGGAGGTGCTCGACCTGTGGGCGCCGGGACGCTGGCGCCGCGAACGCCTGACCGTCAACTACCGCACGCCGGCGCCGATCATGGCACTCGCCGCCGACGTACTCGCCGCGATCGACCCGGACGCCGCGCCGCCCGGCTCGGTCCGCGACGGCGCCGAGCCCTGGTGGGAGAGCGTGGACGAGGCCGGGCTCGCGCCCGCGGTGACCGCCGCGCTGGACCGTGAGCTCGCCGCGCTGGATGCTGAGGCGTTCTCCGGCAGCGCGAACCCCGGCGCGAACCCCGACGGTCACTGCGACGGTCACTCGGCCGGTCACCCGGACAGGGGTGTGCCGGCCGGCAGGCTGGCGGTGATCGTGCCGGAGTCCCGGTTCGCCGAGCTCGGTCGGCAGCTGCGCGCGGCCCGTACCGACGTCGCGCTCGGCGGCAGCCCCGCCGTCCTCGACGCCCGGGTCGCGCTGCTCACCGTGGCGCAGGCCAAGGGGCTGGAGTTCGACTCGGTGGCCGTGGTCGACCCGGCGGCGATCCTCGAGGCCGGCCGGCCCGACACGTCCAGTGCGTACGACCTGTCGCCCGCGCACGGCGCGGGCGACATGTACGTCGCGCTCACCCGGGCGACCCGCAGGCTCGGAGTGGTCACGACCGGGCCGCTACCGGACGTGCTGGCACGCCTGGCCCGCGGATGCGGGCACGAGGACGAGCACGAGAGTCGGCACGTGACGCGCTGACGACGTACAGTGCCTCCTTGGTCACGGGTTCGGAAGTGGAGGGGTGCCGGCGGATGAGCGGTCCAGCGTCTGGTGAGGCGGGCGACAACCTGCGGATCGGCCTGCTCGGCGTCGACACCTCCCACGCCGGCGCGTACGCCCGGATCCTGAACGAACAGGCCGCCATCCCCGGCGCCCGGATCACCTGGGTGTGGGGCGGGCAGGTGCGCGCGGACCAGCCCGGCGCCCGCACCCTCGCCGCGACGTACGACATCGGCCGGGTGGTCGCCGAGCCGACCGAACTCCTCCACCAGACCGACCTGGTGCTCGTCGTCGACGACGCCGGGCACGGCCGGCACCACGTGCCCCAGGCCCGGGTGTTCGTGGCCGCCGGGGTGCCGGCGTTCCTGGACAAGCCGATGGCGCGGAGCCTCGGCGAGGCACGGACGCTGTTCCGGCTCGCCGCCGAGCGGGGCGTGCCGGTGACGAGCTCGTCGGCGCTGCGGTTCGCCCGGGAGCTCGCCGACGACGAGGCGTACCTCGCCGACCTCGGGGAGCCCTCGTCGGTGGTCAGCGTCGGTCCGGGGGAGTGGTTCCACTACGGCGTGCACGCCGTCGAGCAGGTGTACGCCGTCCTCGGGCCCGGTGTGCGCTGGGTGCAGCGGACCAGTTGGCCGGAGCGGGACGTGGCGGTGCTCGGCTACGGCCCCGGCGGCCCGAGCGCGGTCGTGCAGGTTCTGCGCGACGCGACGTGTGGTTTTCATCTCACCGTGCACGCCCGGAAGGGCCGGCACGCCATCGCGATCGAGGACGCCGACGCCTACTACACCGGCCAGTTGCGCGCGGTGGTGGAGATGGTGCACACCGGTGTGCCGCCGGTCCCGCCCGCCGAGACGCTGGAGATTCTCGCCGTCCTGCGGGCCGGCGAGCTGTCCGCAGCGGCCGACGGGGCCCGGGTCCACCTGGCCGACGTACTCGCCTGAGACGACTGCGGCGCGGAGAGCGCCCGGGCGGGGTGGCCGTCCGCGCATCGGACAGCCCTTCCCTTCGGGTGGCCGGGCCGATAGGCATATGGTCTGCACCAGATCTGGTGAGATCGGGCTAAGGAAGGGTTTGCCACAGGTGAAGGTCTCCAGAGTGGGCGTCGTCGGTCTCGGCGGCATCGGGCGGGTGCACATCGGCGGTTGGCGGGAGCTGGGGGTCGAGCTGCACGGCTTCGACGAGCTGCCCGAGTCCAGGGCGGTCGCGCAGGAGGACCTCGGCCTGCAGGTGCACCCCGACCTCGCGTCGCTGCTGCGGTCGGTCGACGTGGTGGACGTGTGCACGCCCACCGACACGCACGCACCGCTGGCACTGGCCGCGCTGCGCGCCGGCAAGCCGGTGATCTGCGAGAAGCCGCTGGCCCGGACGCTGGACGAGGCGGACGAGCTGATCGCGGCCTCGGAGCAGGCCGGCGTGCCGTTGTTCACCGCGCAGGTGGTGCGGTTCATGCCCGAGTACGCCTCGGCCCGCGACGCGGTGGCCGCGGGGCGGATCGGCCGGCCCGGCGTCATGCGGTTCACTCGCGAGGGCGGCATGCCCAACCCGCAGGGCTGGTACCACGACATGGCCCGCTCGGCCGGGATCATCGGCGACGTGATGATCCACGACATCGACTTCGCCCGCTGGATCGCCGGCGACGTCGTCCGCGTGTACGCCAAACTGATGCGTCCGGCCGGACCGCAGAACGGCCCGACCCACGCGTACGCCATCCTCACCCACGTCGGCGGCACGATCTCCCACCTGACCGCGTCGTGGGCCCGGCAGGGCGGCTCGTTCCGCACCAGCTACGAACTCGCCGGCAGCGAGGGGCTGATCGACTACGCCTCCGACCAGCGCCCGGTGGTCCAGACCATTCCGGGGACGCTCGCCGCTGCCGCCGGGTCCAGCTTCGGCTCGTCGTTCACCCGCGAGCTGGCGGAGTTCCGCGCCGCCATCGAGGGCGGACCGCAACCACGGGTGACCGCCCACGACGGGCGCGCCGCCCTGGCCGTGGCGCTCGCCGCGGTCACCTCGGCGCAGACCGGGCAGGCCGTCGAGCTGCCGGTCAGCTCCACCCCGTACGAAGGAAGCGCACCAGTGGCCGCGGAGGTGGCGTCGGCATGACCAACACGACCCCAGTCAAGATCGGGATCCTGTCCTTCGCCCACCTGCACGGCGCGGGCTACGCGTCGGTGCTGGCCGGCATCCCCGGCGTCGAGCTGCGTGCCGCCGACGAGAACGCCGAGCGCGGCAAGCCGCTCGCGGACCGGTTCGGCATTCCGTTCACCACCTCCTACGACGAGCTGCTCGAGTGGGGCCCGGACGGCGTGGTGATCTGCAGCGAGAACGCCGGGCACCGGGCGCTGGTGGAGAAGGCCGCCGCGGCCGGCGCGCACGTGCTGTGCGAGAAGCCGCTGGCCACCTCGCTGGCTGACGGCAAGGCGATGATCGACGCCTGTGACGCGGCCGGCGTGCACCTGATGACGGCGTTCCCGGTGCGGTTCGCCCAGCCGATCGCCGGGCTGGAGCGGATCGTCCGGTCCGGTGGGCTCGGCCGCATCCACGCGGTGGCCGGCACCAACCCGGGCACGATGCCCGGCGGCTGGTTCGTCGACCCCCAGCTGGCCGGCGGCGGCGCGGTGATGGACCACACCGTGCACGTGGCCGACCTGCTCCGCTGGATGCTCGGCTCCGAGGCCGTCGAGGTCTACGCCCAGCACAACCGGATCCTCTACCCCGACCTGCCGGTGGAGACCGCCGGCACGATCGCGGTCACCTTCGCCGACGGCACCGTCGCCACCATCGACTGCAGCTGGAGCAAGCCGAAGTCCTACCCGACGTGGGGCGCGGTCACCATGGAGATCGTGGGGGAGGACGGCGTCGCCTCCGCGGACGCGTTCGCCCAGACCATCAACGTCTACTCCGACGGGCCGGGGCGGCAGGGTCCGCAGAGCGCGTCGTGGACGCCGTGGGGCGGCAACGCCGACGCGGGCCTGGTCGAGGCGTTCGTGTCCGGGATCCGGGAGGGCACCGCACCGCACCCGGACGGCTGGGACGGCTACCGCGCGACCGAGATCGCGTTCGCTGCGTACAAGTCGGCGGAGACCGGCCAGCCGGTGAAGCTCCCCCTCGAGATCGCGTAGGCCCTTCGCGTACGTCACACAGCCTGGTTGTCGGCGACGGCCCCCACCCGCGCGGTGGGGGCCGTCGCCGTTCTGCGTGGTGACCGCGTCGGCCCGGGCCGGGTCCGCTCACCGCGCGGTGGAAGACTGGGCGGCGTGCGGGAAGACGTGTCGCCCAAGGACCGGTTCGTGACCGTGTACGGCTTCCGGCCGGTGCTGGCCGCGCTCGCCGACGAGGCGCTGCAGATCGACAAGGTGCTGGTGGCCGAGGGGTCCCGCGGCCCGTCGGTGCGCGAGATCGTCGCTGCCGCCGACGCCAGGGGAGTGCCGGTACGCCGGGAGCCGGCTCATCGGATCACCCTGCTGTCCGGCAACGGGCGGCACGACAACGGCGTGCTGGCCGACGTGGTGGCGCCGCGGATGCGGACCCTCGCCGGTGCGCTCGACGTACGCCACCACGAGCGACCGCGCACCGTGCTCGTGCTGGACGGGATCACCACCCCGTCGAACGTCGGGATGATCCTGCGCTCGGCCACCGCGGCCGGCGTAGCCGGCGTCGTCGTACCCCACCACGGCGTGGCCGGCATCGACCCGCTGGTGGTGAAGGCCTCCGCGGGCGTGGCGTTCCGGGCTCCGGTGCTGCGGGCGGAGACCGCGCAGGACGCGGTCGAGCGCCTGGTCGAGGCGGGGTACGCGGTGTTCGGGCTGGCCGCCGACGCGCCGGAGACGGTGTTCGACGCGGAGGTGCCGCCGTTCGCCGCGTTCGTGCTGGGCAGCGAGACGTCCGGGGTGAGCCCGGCGATCCGGCCCTACGTCGGCACCTGGGTGCGGATCCCGATGCCGGGAGACGTCGAGTCGCTCAACGTCGCCGGCGCGGCCGCCGTGGTGTCGTTCGAACTCGTACGCCGCGGACTGACCACGAGCACGCCGACCACGAGCGGACGGGGCTGAACGATGTCCACCAACTCCACCGGGGCCGGCGGGACGGCCGACTCCACCGGGTCCGCCGGGTCGGCTCTCAACGACTACATCCGCCCGGCCGACCCCACCCAACGCGAACGGCGCGCGGAGTCGTTCGGTGCCAGTGCCGCCGCCTACGCGGAGTTCCGGCCGAGCTACCCCGAGGCCGCGGTGCGCTGGGCACTCGAACCCGTCGCGGGCGACGATGTCGTACGCGTGCTGGACCTCGCCGCCGGGACCGGCAAGCTGACCGAGGTGGTCCGCGGTCTCGGCGTGGAGGTCGTCGCGGTCGAGCCCGACGACGCGATGCTGGCCGAGCTTCACCGGCGGCTGCCCGACGTGCTTGCTCTCCACGGGACCGCGGAGGCGATTCCCGCACCCGACGGCGCGTTCGACGCGGTGGTGGTGGGGCAGGCGTTCCACTGGTTCGACCGGGACCGTGCCCTCGTGGAGATCGCCCGGGTGCTGCGGCCCGGTGGAGTACTCGCCACGCTGTGGAACCTGCACGACGACGGTGTCGCGTGGGTGGCCGGACTCAACGAGGTGGTGCAGGCGCTGGGTTCGGTCCGCGAGACCCGCGAGTCGCCCATGCGGCAGGAGTTGTTCGAGCACCTGGCGTTCACCGACCAGGCGACCGCGGAGTTCGGGTCCCACGAACGCCGGACCAGTGAGCAGGTGGTCCGGATGCTCGGCACGCACTCGCGGATCCTGGTGATGGACGAGGTCGACCGAGCACAGGTGCTCGCCCGCGTCCGCGGCTACCTGCGGGCCAGGCCGGAGACCTTCTCCGGAGAGTTCGACGTTCCGCTCGTCACCATCGCCCTCCGCGCGGTCCGGATCTAGCGGACGTCCTCCGTCCACGATTCCGCCGCCACCACGGGGAGGACGCCCTGAGGAGAAGTGCGCCACGTTACGGTCTCGTGGTGGTCGTTCTGCTGCTTTCTCTGCTGGGGCTGGGTGTTCCCGCTGACACGCCCGGTGACAGCGACGGCTCCTCCGGCCACGACGCCCACTCGCCCGGCTCGTCCGGTGACGGGGGCAGCTCGTCCACTTCCTCCGGCTCGGTGAACTCCGCCGACTCCTTCGACACCCTTCGCCTGCGCTGGAAGGACTCCCTGGACGGCGGCCCGGACCTGAACACCGAGGACCCCGACGTCGCGCGCCGGATCACCGGCATCACCCAGGCGGCGCGGGGCTTCTGGGAGACGATGGACACGACTCCGCAGACCTACGTCTGGAGCGACCTCGCCGACGTCAGCGCGAACGGCTACGCGATCGACGCGACGTACGTCCGGCTGCGGGCGATGACGCTGGCCTTCTCCACGGCGGGTTCCCCCCTGCACGGCGACGCCGCCCTGCGAGACGACATCATCACCGCCCTGGACTGGGTGAACACCCACTGGTACAACGATGCGACCGTGGCGCGGGGCAACTGGTGGGAGTGGTACGTCGGCGCTCCCACCCGGCTCAAGGACATCACGGTGATGCTGTACGACGAGCTGAGCCCGGCGCAGCTGCACAACTACACCGCGGCCCTCGACCATTTCGTGCCGTCCGACATCGGAACCTGGCGAGGCGCGAACGCCACCGACATTCTGGTGCACCAGCTTGTGAGCGGTGTCCTGCAGAAGAGCAGCGAACGCATCACGAACGTACGAAACCTCATCCCGCCACTGCTGGACTACGCCACCAGCGGGGTCGGCTTCTAC
This sequence comes from Actinopolymorpha sp. NPDC004070, assembly GCF_040610475.1. Classification (NCBI taxonomy): domain Bacteria; kingdom Bacillati; phylum Actinomycetota; class Actinomycetes; order Propionibacteriales; family Actinopolymorphaceae; genus Actinopolymorpha; species Actinopolymorpha sp. NPDC004070. Next base: position 46,724 of record NZ_JBEXMJ010000015.1, read on the forward strand.
GAGGACGGCTCCTACCTCGACCACGTCGCAGTGGCCTACAACCTGTCGTACGGCAAGGAGTACCTCAACAGCCTGTCGAACATCGTCTACCTGCTCAGCGGATCACCGTGGGACATCGCCGCACAGGACGCCGGGAAGTTCTACGCCACGATCTACAACGGCTACGAACCCCTTGTCTACAAGGGCGCCGGGATGGACATGGTGCGCGGCCGCGCGATCGGGCGGGACATCGAGCAGGACCACGACGCCGGGCACGCCGTCATCGCCAACATCGCCACGATCGCCACCGTCGCGCCGCCCGAGCAGGCCGCGAGGTTCAAGGCGATGATCAAGTCCTGGGTGGGTGCGGACACCTACAAGAACTTCTACGCCGCCAGTAACTCCCGGGCCACCTTGTTCGTGGTGACCACCGTGAAGGAGATCATGGCCGATCCGGCGATCGAGCCGCGCCCGGAACCGATCGGCCACTACGCGTACAACAGCATGGACCGGACCGTCCACCGGGCAAAGGGTTTCGCGTTCGCGATCGCCAAGAGTTCCAAGCGGGTGCTGAACTACGAGCAGATGAACAACGAGAACGCCAAGGCCTGGTACACCGGCGACGGCATGACGTACCTCTACAACGACGACCTCGGGCAGTTCGCCGGCAACTTCTGGCCGACCGTCGACATGGCGCGGCTGCCCGGGACCACCACCGAGGTCCGTCCCCGCTTCCGCGGCAACCCCGAGGGAAACGTGCAGAACGGCGACGGGGAAGGGGTGCCGACCAATTCCTGGTCGGGCGGAAGTGTGCTCGGAAACTTCGGTGCCTCGGGCCTGCACCTGCGCCCGGTCGGCGGGGTGCTGGGCGGCTCGCTCAGTGCGCGGAAGTCGTGGTTCATGTTCGACGACGAGATCGTCGCGCTGGGCTCGGACATCACGACCACCACCCCGGCCGGCCGCCGCGTCGAGACCGTCGTGGAGAACCGCAAGCTGAACACGGAGGGCACCAACCGGCTGACCGCCGACGGGGAGGCCGAGCCGAGCACCCCCGGCTGGTCGCGGGAGCTCACTGACGTCGGCTGGATCAACCTCGGCGGCAACGACGTCCGTGACTCCATCGGCTACTACTTCCCGGGCGGCGCGACGGTGGACGCCCTGCGGGACACCCGCACCGGCCGCTGGTCCGACCTGTCCGCCAACGGCAGCGGCGGCCCGGAGTACACCAACCACTTCATGACGCTCACCCTCGACCACGGCGTGGATCCCGCCGCTGCGTCCTACAGCTATGTGCTCCTGCCGAACCGGACTCCGGCGCAGACCCGTGACTACGCAAGGAGGCCGGACATCGCCGTCCTCGCCAACACCGCCGCGGTGCACGCCGTCCGCGAGAACACCCTCGGAGTCACCGGCTACAACTTCTGGACCGACGCGGCCACCAGGGCAGGCGAGGTCACCAGCAACAGGCGTGCCTCGGTGATGACGAGGGAGGTGGCCGGTGACACGTTCGAGATCGCGGTGAACGACCCGACGATGGAGAACCCGGGGACGATCGACCTCGAGGTCGACCGAGCGGCCCTGTCCCTCGTCTCCGGCGATCCCCGGATCACGGTGACCCAGCTGAGCCCGACCATCAAACTCGCGGTGGACGTCCATGCCGCAAGGGGAAAGTCGTTCACCGCGAAGTTCCGCCTGGCGCAGGGTCGGTAGCACCGGCTCATGACGCGGGCACCACGGCGAGTTCGCCCTCGCCGTCCTGGCGGGCGAACTGCGTTCGGTACAGCTCGGCATACAGCCCGCCGGCCGCCAGCAGTTGCTCGTGCGTTCCGCGTTCGCGTACCTGCCCCTGGTCGAGAACCAGGATCTCGTCGGCGTCGCGGACGGTCGACAGGCGGTGCGCGATCACCAGGGACGTACGCCCGGTCAGCGCGGTGGCCAGTGCGGCCTGCACGGCGGCCTCCGACTCCGAGTCCAGGTGCGCGGTGGCCTCGTCCAGGATGACGATCGACGGCGCCTTGAGCAGCAGGCGGGCGATGGCGAGCCGCTGGCGTTCGCCGCCGGACAGCCGGTAGCCGCGGTCGCCGACGACCGTGTCCAGCCCGTCGGGCAGACCGGCCACCAGGGGACCGATCCGGGCGGCGTCCAGGGCTGCCCACAGGTCGGCGTCGGTTGCCTGCGGGCGGGCCAGCAGCAGGTTGGCGCGGATGGTGTCGTGGTACATGTGCGAGTCCTGGGTCACCACGCCGATGACCGACCGCAGCGACCGTTGGGTGACCGAACGCACGTTGTACCCGCCGATGCGAACGGCGCCGCCGGTCACGTCGTACAGCCGGGACACCAGTGAGGCGAGCGTCGTCTTGCCGGCGCCGGAGGGGCCGACGACGGCGACCATGCGGCCCGGCGCGACCTCGAAGGTCACGTCGCGCAGCACCTCCTCACCGGCCTGCCTGGACAGCGTGGCCACCGACTCCAGGGAGGCGAGGGAGACCTCCGCCGCGGAGGGGTAGCGGAACGACACGTGGTCGAACTCCAGCGCGGGTTCGACGTCCGCCGGGAGGTCCGTCGCGTCCGCGCGGTCGGCGACCATCGGCGGCAGGTCGAGCACCTCGAGGACCCGTTCGAAGCTGACCAGCGTCGTCATCACGTCGACCTGGAGGTTCGACAGCGAGGTGAGCGGTCCGTACAACCGGGTGAGGTAGGCGGTGAGCGCGACCACCGTGCCGATGCCGAGCGCGCCCTCGACGGCGAAGACGCCGCCCAGACCGTAGACCAGGGCCACCGCGAGCGCGGCCACGAGAGTGAGCGAGACCCGGAAGATCCCGGCGTACGTCGCGGTGGTCACCCCGATGTCGCGCACCCGGGCGGCCTTGCCGGCGAAGTCGCGGGAGGAGTCCTGCGGGCGGCCGAACAACTTGGCCAGCATGGCGCCCGCGACGTTGAACCGCTCGGTCATCGTCTGGGCCATGGTGGCGTTGAGCCGGTAGCTCTCGGCGGTCGCCGCGCGCAGCCGAGGCGCCATCATCCGGGCGGGCAGGACGAACAGCGGCAGCAGCACCAGTGCCAGCAGGGTGATCTGCCACGACATCGCGAGCATCGCGGCGAGCACGAGCACCACACTGAGCAGGTTGCTCACCACGTTGGACAGGGTGGAGGTGAACGCCTGCTGGGCGCCGAGTACGTCGCCGTTGAGGCGCTGGATGAGCGCGCCGGTCTGCGTACGGCTGAAGAACGCGACCGGCATTCCCTGCACGTGGTCGAACACCGCGGTGCGCAGGTCGAAGACGAGGCCCTCGCCGATTCGGGCGGAGAACCATCGCTGGGCCAGGGTGGCGGCGGCGGACAGCAGGGCGAGAAGCGCGACGACGCCGGCCAGGGACACCACGACGTCGGTGCGGCGTGGGGTGATGCCGTCGTCGATGATCGCGCGGAAGAGCAGGGGAGTGACGGCGCCGACGGTCGCGTCGACGGCCACCAGGAACAGGAAGATCGTCAGCAGGCCGCGGTAGGGGCGGCCGAACGCGAGGATGCGGCGGATCGTGCCGGGAGCGAGCTTGTGCCCGCGTACCGAGGTGTCCTTCATGAAGGACCGCATGGCGGCTCCTCCGCCGCCTCGGTTCATCGACATAGAAGCCCTTCGGGTGGGGGACTGGATTCGGTCCGGCTCGGGGTCCGGTTCGTGGCTGAGCCGGGAACCAGATTTAGGGAGGTTAACTCACTAAGAGGTAATCTCACAAGATGGTGACCGTGACGGCCCGCGACCCCATAGGCTGACGACTGTGCACGGACCGGACAGCGCATCGGACGACCCCAGGGGCGACGCGGCCGACGACCCGGCTGACGGCTCGACGGACGACACCGCCGAGCAGATCGCCGCGCTCCTCGACGGGCTGGTCCGGCGGCAGCGCCGGGCCGGGCGCGGCTCGCTGGAGGCGCTCGGCGTCGAGGTCACCCAGGGGCAGATGCGGGTGCTACGGACCCTGGGCCACGCCGAGAACCCGTTGCGGATCAGCGAACTCGCCAACCAGCTGGGCATCGTGCCCCGCTCGGCGACCTCCGTCGTGGACGACCTGGAGGAGGCCGGCCTGGTGGCGAGGAAGCCCGACCCCGCCGATCGCCGGGCGACGCTGGTGAACCTGACACCCGCGGGCGGGCGCATGCTCGCCCGCATCCGGCGCAGCCGCCGTGACGCCATGGTCGCGATGGTCGAACGCCTGAACGCCCGCGAGCGCGCCGACCTGCTGCGGCTGCTGGGCCGGCTGGCCGAGGACGACGGGTGTACCGACCGCCCGGGCCACGGCAGGTCCTAGCGTCGCCTCTCGGCTACGGCTGGTCCGGCTCGTCCTCAGGCGCCGTTTCCTCGCCGGGTGCCGCCTCGACGTCGGCGGTGGCAAGCCGCCACGCGCGCCGGGCCGCGGCGGCGGCCAGTTCGGACAGGGCGCCGGGGTCGATTCCCGAGCCCGGTGGCGGCTCCTGGGCCAGTGGCACCGGGTGACCGGGCCGGTCCGGCGGGAGTGGCGGGAGCGGCGGCTCGGGGCGATCGCCCGGCTGGTCGGCGTACGCCGAACGCGCCGGCACCGACCCGTCGTCCACCACCCGCGAATGGCGTACAGGCGTGGAGGAATCGGCGCCGGGCAGGCCGGCGGTCCGACGGGCCCGCAGCGCGGTGAGGATGTCGTCCCGGCTGCGGCCACGCAACCGCAGCGCGGTGAACGGGTCGGCGTCCAGCAGGTCGGCGACGAGGTAACACACCGCGGCCGCGTGCTTGCACGGCTCGCCCCAGTCAGGACAAGAACAGGCCGGCCGGATGTCACCGGGACCGGGCAGCAGGCTCAGACCGGCCGCACCGACGTCCTCGACCACCTCCGGGGGAAGCTCGCCGTCCAGCAGCGCGGCGGTGCGGCCGATCTGGGTGCCGATCACGTCGAGCACCCGCTCCCACTCGGCCCGCCGGAACGTCGGCACCCGGATGGTCACGGTGTAGGGGTCCGGGCGGCTGCCCTGCACCGGCGCCATCACCAGGCCGGCGGTGAGCTGGACCCGGCCGACGGCGCCGCGGCGGGCGTAGGAACGACCGCGGGCGAGCCGGCCCGGGTCGAGGGCGGCGCGGTGTTCGAGGGCGTCCACCCAAGCCCGCCCCCACCAGGTCAGCCCGAACGGCCGCCGGCTGCCGGCGCCGGTGGCCGCCGGTGGGCGGTGCCCACCACCGGCCGGCTCGTCGGACCACCAGTCGCCGGACGTACGGCTGCCGCCCGGTCCGCGTGGGTTGCCCGGGCTCACGGCGTACTCCCCAAGGCGACCAGGTCGGCGAGCTCGTTGTCGGACAGGTCGGCGATCCAGCTCTCACCGGACCCGATCACCGAGTCGGCCAGCTCGCGTTTGGCCTCGATCACGGCCGCGATCCGGTCCTCCAGCGTGCCCTCGGTCACCAGCCGGTGGACCTGCACGGGATGGTCCTGCCCGATGCGGTAGGCGCGGTCGGTGGCCTGGTTCTCCACCGCGGGGTTCCACCACCGGTCGAAGTGCACGACGTGGGTGGCGCGGGTGAGCGTGAGCCCGACGCCGCCGGCCCTGAGGGAGAGCAGGAACACCGGCGCCGCGCCGGCCTGGAAGTCGGCCACCATCCCTTCACGCTTGCGGGCGGTGATTCCCCCGTGCAGGAAGAGGTTTCGTACGCCCCGGCTGTCCAGGTGGTCCTGCAGCAGCCGGCACATCTCGACGTACTGGCTGAAGATCAGCACCGACTCGCCCTCGGCGAGGATGACGTCGAGCAGGTCGTCGAGGGCGGCGAGCTTGCCCGACCGCCCCGGCAGCGGACCGGACTCGTGGAGGTACTGCGCGGGGTGGTTGCAGACCTGCTTGAGCGCGGTGAGCAGCGCCAGGACCAGGCCACGCCGGGCGACGCCCTCCGACTCCTGGATCTCGGCCATCACCTCGGTGACCACGGCCTTGTAGAGGGTGGCCTGCTCGGTGGTGAGGCCGACGACCACGTCGCTCTCGGTCTTCGGCGGCAGCTCCGGTGCGATCCCGGGATCGGACTTGCGCCGGCGCAGCAGGAACGGCGCGGTGACCCGGGCCAGGCGTTCGGTGGCGGCCGGGTCGCGGTAGCGCTCGATCGGGACGGCGACCCTCTGCCGGAACCGCTCCAGCGGCCCGAGCAGGCCGGGCGTAGTCCAGTCCAGGATCGACCACAGCTCGGAGAGGTGGTTCTCCACCGGGGTGCCGGTCAGCGCGATCCTCGCCGCGGCCGGGATCGTACGCAGGGCGCGGGCCGTGCGGGCCAGGGGATTCTTCGCGTGCTGGGCCTCGTCCGCGACGACCAGCCCCCAGCGCGCGCCGGCGAGCTCCGCGTGGTCGCGGCGGACGACGCCGTACGTCGTGAGGACCACCTCGTCCGGGGCGAGGTCGGACAGGTGCCGGGTGCCACCGTGATATCTGCGGACCGGCGTCGTCGGCGCGAACCGGCGCAGCTCCCGCTGCCAGGTGCCGAGCAGTGTCGTCGGGCACACCACCAGCGTCGGCCCCAGGTCCAGCGGGCGGCGATGCAGGTGGACCGCGATCAGCTGGACGGTCTTGCCCAGACCCATGTCGTCGGCCAGGCAGCCGCCGAGGCCCAGACCGGTGAGCTGGGCGAGCCAGGCCAGTCCGCGTTGCTGGTAAGGGCGCAGGGTGGCCGCGAGGTCCGGCGGCGCGGCGACGTCGGTGTCGGCGCCCACGTCGGTGAGGAGCTCGGCGAGTCGGCCGATCCGCTCGTCCGGCACGAACTTGATGCGCTCGTCGTCGACCGTCAGCTCACCGGCCAGCGCGGCGGCCAGCGCCTCGGCCGCTCCCAGCGTGCGTGGCCCGCGCCTGCGCAGCCGGTCCAGCAGCTGCCGGTCGACGCGTACCCACCGGCCGCGCAACCACAGGAACGGCCGCTTCGCCTCCGCGAGCGCGGCGATCTCCTCCTCGGTCAGCTCCGCTCCGTCCAGCGTCGGCTGCCAGCGGAACTCCAGCATCTGGCGCAGCGAGAACGCGGGCTCGCCGGCGCCGGCCACGCGCGGAGTGGTGGCCTTCGCCTTCAGCGACAGCGCGCCGCCGCCGAGCTCCTTGGGCCACAGCACCTCCGTGCCCACGAGGTCGAGGGCCTCGGCTCCCCGCGCCAGCAGGTCCTCCAGGTCGGCGTCGGCGAGGTCGATGGCCGCCGGCGTGGCGGCGGTGAGCGCGGCGCCGAGCGGTGGCCAGGCCCGGGCACCGCGGCGCAGCGCCAGCAGCAGGTCGGTCTCGGCCTGGGCGCCGAGCCTTGCCAGGACCGCGGCCGGCGCGGCCCACAGGTCGGCGACGTCCACCAGCAGGCTGGGGTCGACGGCACTGCGGAGCTGGAGTACGCCGCGGAACGGGGGAGCGGGTGCCGTCGCCTCCTCGTCCGGCGTCTCATTGTCGGGTGCCTCGACCTCCGGCGGCTGGATCCGCAGCACGAGCTTGGCGCCCGGCCGGTCGGTCTCGGCCGCGGCCTCGTCGGCAGCCAGCCAGGCGGCCACCTGCTCGGCCAGCGGAGTGGGTGCCAACGCCTCGAACGGGGTCAGCGCCGCCCCGGCCGAGGGTTCTTCCTGATCTCCGGAGTCCCGGGCGAGCGTGTCGGCGATCGCGTCCCAGAACGCCTGAACCAGCGCGCTCGCGCCACTCATCCGCAGCGGCCGGCTGCCCGGCACCGGCAGCGCGTGCGCCGTCGGCGGCATCGCCGCGACCAGCTTCGCCAGCCAGGCCCGGTCGTCTGGATCGAGCGGGCCTGCCCGCCAGGCGCCGTACCCCTGCGGACTCGCCGCCGGGCGCAGCCGTCCACGCGCGACCAGGCCGAGCCCGGCGAGCGCGGCGGAGGCCCAGGCACGGTAGGAGGCGGTCGCGTCCGGAGGAGCCTGACGCCCGCACAGCAGGGTGAGCGCCTCCGGCAACGGGACCAGGCGAGCGGGCACCCGGGCGCGGCGTACGCGAGAGCCGGCGGGCAGAACGACCTCCACGCCGTGCTTACCTTGGTCGTCTCCGCCATCGACTCGGTCGCCCCGGTCAGTCCCGCCCGGAGCCCATAACGCGAGCACACCGGCACGCGGCGGGTCGGCCGGGACGAACACCGCCTCCAGGCCGGCCGGGTCCGGTTGCTGTGTCACCTCGCGAAGGCTAGCGGCCGCCGCCGACACCTCCGGCCGCCGGCCGCCGACCGCTGGTCGTCGCGGGTCAGCCGGCGACCAGCTCCGCCGGGCGGACCGTGATCGCGAACGGCGCGGTCGCCTCGAACGCTTCGCCACCGGTCACGGGTGTGGTGGCTACTCCGGGGCGCCGAGCCTCCACGAACCGGGCAGTGCGTCCAGCGCCTCGCGCAGCCGTACGGCGTCCGCCCCCTTCACCTCCCCCTCGGGAGTGGCGTCGGCCAGCGCGTACGCAAGCGCCGCCAGCACCTCGGCCCGGGCGTACCCCGCGTCGAGCAGCCGCTGCGCGGTCGCCCACAGCTGCGGCGGGTCGTCGAACCACAGGCACCGGACGACCGCCGTGCGGGCCGCGATCTCCCGGGACGTCGGCTCCGCGACCTCCGCGCCGTCCCAGTCCTCCGCGTCCTCCGCGTCCTCCGTACTGTCCGAATCCTCCGAGCCGACCCGAAGGTCGTCGGCCACCAGCGTGGCCACCGCGTCGTCGTCGGTGACGTCGAACCCCGGCGCGGGCACCCGGTTGAGCGCGAACATCCGGCGTTCGAAAACCTCGTCGGCGTTGTCCTGGTCGGGATCGAGGTCGGCCAGCAGCGACTCCACCGCGGTCCGCGCCGGGCCCCACGCCGACGGGTCGTCGTAGGTCTCGGCGAACCTCGGCGCGAACGCCCGCACGGCGGCGAGCACCCCCTCGACCGAGGAGGTGGACAGGTCGTTGCGCCGCCCGGCGTACCGCACCCAGGCCGTCAGCACCGCCGGCACGGCGTCGACGTACCGACGGTCGAGCAGGCCGGTACGCGGAAGCCAGCCGAGCAGGTATCCCTCCAGCTTGACCGGGCTGACCCGCAGCGGCTGCCCCCGGTCGTACTCGCACCCGAAGTCCACCAGTTCCTTGGCGAACGCCCGGGCGGCGTCGACGTCGGCCGGGCTGAGCTCCGCGACCTCCGGCGAGGCGGCGAAGTCCTGGACGAGTTGGGCCCGGCGGGCGTCCGGCCACGGCGGCGGCTCGGGGACGGACCCGCCGTCGGGCAGGGTGCGCAGCCGGGCCAGGAGCGCGGCACGCAGGTCGCGGAACGAATCACCGAGCGGAGGCTCGACGGCCTCGTCGGTGGCCGCGAACGCCTCACCCAGAATGATCTTCGCGTCCGCCGGGTCGACCTCGGTCAGCGTCAGGTCGGGGTCGGCGGCGACGGTGGCCTGCGCCTGTGATTCCAGTTCGGCGGCCCGGTCGGTCGCCCAGACGTCCTTGGCGATGCCGCCGAGGTTGTGGTCGACCAGCACCACGAGGCCGTGCGGTTCGTCTCCGTGCTCCTTGTCGGGATAGGCACACACCAGGATGTACTGCGTGTTGTCGCCGAGGTCCTCGCTGACGGCGAGGCACCGCTCGACCCTGGCAGAGCCCAGGCGTTCGGCCCACGCCGGCACACCGTCGCGGGAGGCCGGCCCGTCGAGCGCGGACCGGGCCAGCTCGGCAACCGGGGGCTCGGCCAGGGCGGCGAGGCCGTACAGCAACGCGACCGCTCCGGCGCCCCCGGCGCGGCGGGCCTCTGCGACCAGCACCGGCCCGAACGCCTGGGTGGGGAGCTGCCACCAGGTGCCGATCACGCTGGAGACGAACCCCTCCGCCTGCAACGGCGAGGTCAGCGCCGTCAGCTGCGGGGTGGCGGCCAGCACCTCGGCGGCGAACTCCGCCGCCGGGTGGCCCGTGGGCCCGTCGCCGGGGCCGCCGGCCGATCCGGCACCTTGGCCACCGAGCTGACCGAAGGCCGCGTCGGCCCCGGGTCCCGGCGTGTGCGGGCCGGTGGGGCGGCCGGCCCGGCCGTCCTCGCGTCGTCGGGCTCGGCGGGTGTCGGAGGGGCGGCGGCGGTCGCCTCGGCGTCCTCGGCTTCGCGGACTCATGGGCGGAAGCCTTTCACGTCCGGCCCCGCGCTCGCCGGGCCGGGACGGCGTGCGACTGCTGTCCGCGGGCCGCCGGAAGTGACCGGTGCGCTACCCTGGGCCGCATGCGGACGGCTCTGCTCCTTATCGAGCCGCGCTGACCATCAGCGGGTGCTTCGAGCACCGCGTCGGCGTGGCAACCCCTCCTGTGCGAGGGGTTTCTTCTTTTGTCGGAGCGTCCACCAGTCCTCGACGGAGTCAGGAACGATGAGCGAACCCAGCGCCCGAGACGGCCACGCCGCGGCGGACACCTACGATTTCCACACCATCCAGGGCAAATGGCTGCCGGTGTGGCAGCGGATGGACCCGTTCCGGGCCGACCGGCTCGCGGGCGACGACCCGGTTGCCGAGCCCGACACCCGCGAGCGGCGCTACCTGCTCGACATGTTCCCGTACCCCTCCGGCGACCTGCACATGGGCCACGGCGAGGCGTACGCCTTCGGTGACCTGCTGGCCCGCTACTGGTTCCAGCGCGGCTACAACGTCCTGCACCCGATCGGCTGGGACGCGTTCGGGCTGCCGGCGGAGAACGCCGCGATCCGGCGCAACGCCCACCCCGCCGAGTGGACCTACGCCAACATCGACACCCAGGCGGAGTCGTTCAAGCGGTACGCCGTCTCCTTCGACTGGTCCCGCCGCCTGCAGACCTGCGACCCGTCCTACTACCGCTGGACGCAGTGGCTGTTCCTGCGCCTGTACGAACGTGGCCTGGCCTACCGCAAGGCGTCCTACGTCAACTGGTGCCCGACCGACCAGACGGTGCTGGCCAACGAGCAGGTCGTCGCCGGCAACTGCGAACGCTGTGGCTCGCCGGTCACCAAGCGTGAGCTGACCCAGTGGTACTTCAAGATCACCGACTACGCCCAGCGGCTGCTCGACGACATGGAGCCGCTGGAGGGCCACTGGCCCGAGCGCGTGCTGAGCATGCAGCGAAACTGGATCGGCCGGTCCGAGGGCGCCTACGTCGACTTCGCCGTCGAGGGACGCGAGGAGCCGGTCACCGTCTTCACCACCCGGCCGGACACGCTGTTCGGCGCCACGTTCTTCGTGGTGGCGCCGGAGTCGAAGCTGGCGGCCGAGCTGGTGACGGCGGACCAGCGGGAGGCGTTCGAGACCTACCTCGAGGACGTCAAGCGCACCACCGAGATCGAGCGGCTGTCCACCGAACGCGAGAAGACCGGCGTCTTCCTGGGCGTGCACGCGGTCAACCCGGTCAACGGCCAGCGGATCCCGATCTACGCCGCCGACTACGTGCTGGCCGACTACGGCACCGGCGCGATCATGGCGGTCCCGGCGCAGGACCAGCGCGACTGGGAGTTCGCCCGCCGCTACGACCTGCCGATCGTGCGTACGGTGCAGCCGCCGGCCGACTTCGACGGCGAGGCCTACGTCGGCGACGGCCCGGCGGTCAACTCCGCGAACGCCGAGGTGAGCCTGGACGGTCTCGGCGTCGACGAGGCGAAGACGACCATCATCTCCTGGCTGGAGAGCAAGGGCCTCGGGCGTGGTGCGGTGACGTACCGGCTGCGCGACTGGCTGGTGTCGCGGCAGCGTTACTGGGGAGCGCCGATCCCGATCGTGCACTGCTCCACCTGCGGAGAGGTGCCCGTCGCCGACGAGCAGCTGCCGGTCGAGCTGCCCGACCTGCGCGGTGCGGACCTGTCCCCGAAGGGCACCTCGCCGCTGGCGGCCGCGAGCGACTGGGTCGAGGTGGAGTGCCCGAAGTGCGGTGGAACGGCGCGCCGGGACACCGACACGATGGACACCTTCGTCGACTCCTCGTGGTACTACCTGCGTTACTGCTCCCCGAACGACGAGGAGGGTCCGTTCGAGCCCGACGACGTTCGCCGGTGGATGCCGGTCGACCAGTACGTCGGGGGCGTGGAGCACGCGATCCTGCACCTGCTGTACAGCAGGTTCTTCGTGAAGGTGCTGCACGACATGGGCGTGCTCGACTTCACCGAACCGTTCAAGGCGCTGCTCAACCAGGGCCAGGTCATCAACCAGGGCAAGGCGATGAGCAAGTCGCTGGGCAACGGTGTCGACCTGGGTGAGCAGCTCGCGATGTACGGCGTGGACGCCATTCGGCTGACGATGGTGTTCGCCGGGCCGCCCGAGGACGACATCGACTGGGCCGACCTGTCGCCGGCGGGTTCGCTGCGCTTCCTGCAGCGCGCCTGGCGAGTGGCCAGCGACGTGGCGAGCGAACGCGGTGCCGACCCGGCCGACGGTGACCGTGCACTGCGCAAGGTCACCCACGCGGTGATCAAGGAGGTCACCGAGCACGTCGAGTCGTTCAAGTTCAACGTCGCGGTCGCCCGCCTGATGGAGCTGACCAACGCCGTACGCAAGGCGATCGACACAGGTCCCGGCGCTGCCGACCCGGCGGTGCGGGAGGCGGCGGAGGCGCTCGCGGTCATGCTCAGCCTGATCGCCCCCTACACCGCCGAGGACATGTGGGAACGCCTCGGTCACGAGCCGACGGTGGCGCTGGCCGGCTGGCCGACCTACGACGCCGACCTCGCCGCGGCGGAGACGCTGACCGCGGTGGCCCAGGTCGCCGGAAAGCTGCGGGACAAGTTCGAGGTGTCCCCGGACATCTCCGAGGACGACCTGCGTCAACTCGCGCTTGCGTCGGAGCGGGTGCAGAGCGCCCTGGCCGGCCGGGAGATCCGCAAGGTGATCGTGCGGGCCCCGCGGCTGGTCAACATCGTCCCGGGCTAGGGCGTCTCGGGGTGTGTGCGCACCGCCCCTAGGAGAGGTGGGCGAGGTCGGCCGCGGAGGCGGCCAGCCTCGCCTGTACCTCGCTTTCCGCGGAATTGCCGCATCGCGCGTGCGCGGCGAGCGCGTCCCGCCAGCAGTCGCGGGCGGCCTCGTGCTCGCCTGATGCGTGGAGCGCATCGCCGAGTCTGGTGAGGGCCCGGGCGGCTCCCGGTTGGTCGTCCCGACGGCGGTAGAGGTCGAGGCTTCGTCGTAGCTGCTCCGCCGCCGTGTGCGGATCACCCGTTTGAAGGTGGGCCGTGCCCAGACCTGCGTACGTCTCGGCCAGGCCGTACTCGTCGCCCTCGACGTGCTGGATCTCCAGCGCGCGCTGGAGTGCGTCGAACGCCTCGTCCAGCTGCCCCATATCAAGGTAGGACAGGGCCAGGTTGCTCAACGTACCGGCCTCTCCGATCCGGTCGCCGATCTCGCGCTGGATCTCGATGGCCCGCTGCCGGCAGTCGATCGCGTCACCGTGCCGGGACAGCATTCGGAACACGCTGCCCAGGTTGTCCAGCGAGCTGGCCTCACCGAACCGGTCACTGGTACGGCGCCTGACCTCCACCGACGCCTGAAAGCAGGCACGTGCCTCGTCCAGGTCGCCGCGCTCGCGGTGCGCGACACCGAGCCGGTTGAGTGTCCACGCCTCGCCGGAGTCGTCGTGCGAACGGCGTGCCGCGTCCAGCGCGACGCGTTCGGCGGCCACCCACTCCGCTGCCCTTCCGCGAAGGTAGTAGTAGCTCCAGACCGCGGCTGCGAGCTGCCAGGCGGTCGTAGCTTCACCCGAGTCCGCAGCAATCCGGATCAGCGGTAGGAAGGCCGAGCCTTCCAGGTCGCACCAGTCCAGGGCCTGCGCATAACCGGTGAAAGTCTGCGGCTCCACCGCGAACTGTGCGGGCGGCAGCTCCAGGTGACGGCGCGCCGGATCGAGCATCCGGACCGCGGCGTCGGCCGTCCGCAGAATCCAGTCGAGGAGCCGGCGCAGGGCGTTGTCGCGCTCCTGCGGTGGCTCCTCGGCAGTCAGCACCTCCCGGGCGTAGGCGTGCAGCAGGTCGTGGGCCCGCCATCGTTCGACATGCACCGGCTCGATCAGGTGGCATCCGGCGAGTTCGTCCAGGAGCCGAAGGGCGGTCGTCCGGCTGGTTCCGAGCGCGGCCGCGGCGGCCGCGGTGGGGAACTCGGGGGAGGGACCCAGGCCGAGCAGCCGGAAGGCGCGGGCAGCCTCGGGGGACAGTGCGCGGTAGGACCAGGAGAACACCTCGCGGACAGCCGCGGTGGGGTCGCGCGGCACGTCCAGTGCGTCGAGCCGCCGGGACGGATCGGCGAACTCGGCCGCGACGTCGGCAAGGGAGAGGGACCGGCGCCGGGCAACGCGTTCGGCGGCGATGCGAAGTCCCAGCGGGAAGCCACCGCAGTACTCGCCGATGGCAAGCGCGGCCTCCGGCTCGTCGTCGACCCTGCGCGGACCGAGGATCGACCGCAGCAGGTCGTGTGCGGTCGCGGGGGAGAAGCGGTCCAGCGTCAGGCGACGGGCGCCGTTGCGGGCGACCAACCCGGCAAGATCATCACGGCTGGTCGCCAGGACGAAGCAACCAGGCGTTCCCGGGAGCAACGGGCGTACCTGCTCGGCCGATCGCGCGTTGTCCAGGATCAGCAGCACCCTGCGGCCCGACAGCACCGAACGGAGCAGCGCGGCCCGGGCCTCGACACCACGCGGGACGGAGTCTCCATCGACGCCAAGCGACCGCAACAGGTGGTCGAGAGCTGCGTCGGTCGGCAGTGGCGCGTCCGGGTGGTAGCCATGCAGGTCGATGTGGACCTGGCCGTCCGGGAAGCGGTGGGCGACGCTGTGCGCCCAGTGCAGTGCGAGCGTCGTCTTTCCGATCCCGCCCGCGCCGTCGACGGCCACCAGCACCGGAGACGTCGCGGGTGGCGCATCCGGCAGGCCGATCAGTGCGTCCAGCGCACGAAGTTCCTCCTCCCGCCCGGTGAAGTCGGGCAGGTCGGCGGGCAACTGATGTGGGACGAGAAACGAGGGCGAGTTCGGCGAGGAAGCCGGCTCCGGCTGCTCCGCCGCACGGCCTGGTTGGTCCGTCGTCCGGTCCAGCTGATTCGTCGCCCGATCCAGCTGGTCCGTCGCCTCGGCCGGGGAGGTCCCCGCCTGGACTGTCGCGCCTGCCGGGACGGGGGCGTTCGGAGGCGCAGGGGTGTCCCGTGGGAGGTCGAGGCCCGCCTCGGCTCGCAGGATTCGCTGGTGCAGATCGCTCAGGGCCGGCGTGGGCTCGACGCCCAGGTCCTCGTCCAGGCGGCGCCGGAGCTCCTGGTAGGCGGTGAGTGCGTCGGCCTGGCGGCCCGTGCGGTACAACGCGAGCATCAGTTGTCGCCACAGTCCCTCGCGGTAGGGGCTGTTGGCGGTCAGCGTCCGGAGTTCGGCGACCAGTCCCGCCTCACGTCCCAGCGCGAGGTCAGCCTCGATCCGGGCTTCCGTGGCGGTCATCCGGCGTTCCTCGAGCCGGTCCACCTCCGCCTGCAGCTTCAACGTCATCGGGACGTCGGCGAACGGCGCACCGTGCCACAGTTCCAGTCCCGCGCCCAGGAAGTCGCGAGCCGACTCGAAGTCATGTCCGCGCAACGCGTCCTCGCCGCGGCGAAGGAGGTCCTCGAAGCGGTCTACGTCCACGTCGCCGACGTCGAGCCGGAGTTCGTAGCCCGGCTGGCTCGTGCGCAGGAGACGACCGTGGGGGTCGGCGAGGAGGCGGCGCAGGCGTACCGCATACCCGTGGATCTGGTTGACGGCGCCGCGCGGCGGCCCGTCCGGCCACACCTCCTCGATCAGGGAGTCGATGGACAGTGGCTGGCCCCGGCCGACGACCAGTGCAGTCAACATCGCCCGCACCTTGGGCGCACTGAGGCGTTCCCAGCCGTCGTCGGCTAGCAATTTCAACGGCCCCAGAATCCGAATCCGCATCGCTTGTCTCCCCGTAGCGGCTTCCTGTCTCACCCGTGTGGACGCGACGACACGGCTCCAGCTTGCATCCAGGTCGGGTTCAGGTTCCATCCAGGTCTGGTCAAGGCGCGCTCGGCACTGTGGTTCGGGTCGGGCCGGCGCGGGGTCGGCCCGCAGCGCAAGGAACCGTCAGGACCAAGAAGGAGAACGTCATGATCGCTCGCGTCATCAAGGCAGCGGCCACCACCGGCTTTGGGCTGCTGATGGCGGCGGCGCCGATGGTGGCACCCGCTGCTCAGGCCGAGATCGTCACCCCCGGGCCCGAATCGGCCTACTCCTACGAATGGAACACCGGGGTGCTCACCTCGGGTCCGTCCGGCACCTACCACTGCATCTCCACCACCGGTTCGACGGCCTGCTACAAGCCGTACGGCGACAAGATCTACGTCAAGGACACGAAGGCCGACGGGTACTCCGCCGTCATGCGGTGGTACACCAACTACGGTCGCTGGGGCACCTGCCGCAACCCGTACAAGGCTGGGACGTGGGTGGTGTGCGACAAGGATTTCGCCGAAGGAAGCTGGTTGAACTTCCGCGCTTCGAGGTACGACGGTGAGACCAAGAAGTGGATCGGCCCCGAGTCCGACCTGATGGCGAGCACCACCTGAGGTCGACGTTCCCTCGGCGTCTTTCCCGCCGGCGTGGCCCTTCGCCGCGACCTCGCGGGCGGCGTTCCCCGGTCCGACGGGCCGGGGAACGCCTTCGTCCACGCCGACCGATGGCTCCATTGGATCCGGGTTCGGACATTCGTGCTGCACCCACCGGGGCCAACGGGCTATCCTCCTGGCATGTCGGTGGTCCTGCTCCTTACCGGGCCGCGCTGACCTCAGCGGGTGCTCTGCACCGCGTCGGCGCGGCGAACCCCTCTGCGTGAGGGGTTTCTTCATGTCCGGCCACCGGTGATCAGCGACCTCGCGCGATCGCCGTCGATCTTCAGGCGGTGCACCATGACCACAGCCGACCCCACCAGGCCCCACGACAGCGTCGCGTCCGAACCTGCCTACCGCTACGACGGGCCGCTGGCCGGTCGGATCGAGGCGCGCTGGCAGGCGTTCTGGGCCGAGCACGGGACGTTCCACACCCCGAATCCTGTCGGCGACCTCGGCCCCGGCCACGATTACGACGCCTGTCAAGCGGGGGTTGACAGGGCGCGGGCGGACGCTCCGAAGTTCTATGTGCTGGACATGTTCGCGGGCCCGTCCGGCTCCCTGCACGTAGGTCATCCACTGGGTTATGTGGCGACCGATGTCTACGGGCGGTACCTGCGGATGCGCGGCCACAATGTGCTGCACGCGTTCGGGTTCGACGCCTTCGGCCTGCCCGCCGAGCAGTACGCGGTCCAGACCGGACGGCACCCGCGGGAGACCACCGAGGCCAACATCACCACCATCCGGCGGCAGTTGCGGCGACTGGGCCTCGCCCACGACGACCGGCGCAGCGTGTCGACCACCGACGTGGACTTCTACCGCTGGACGCAGTGGATGTTCCTGCAGATCCACGGGGCGTGGTACGACGACGAGCAGAGGCGCGCCCGGCCGATCGCCGAACTGGAGAAGGAGTTCGCGGCCGGGCGGCGAGCTGTCCCCCGCGGACGGGACTGGCACGCGATGGCCGCTCACGAACGCCGGGAGGTGCTGGACTCCTACCGCCTGGCCTACCTGGCGGACGTGCCGGTCAACTGGTGCCCGGGCCTGGGCACCGTGCTGGCCGACGAGGAGGTCACCGCCGAGGGGCGCAGCGAACGCGGGAACTATCCCGTCTTCGCCCGCACGATGCGGCAGTGGATGCTGCGCATCACCGCGTACGCCGACCGCCTGGTCGACGACCTGGACGTGCTGGACTGGCCCGAACCGATCAAGGCCCAGCAGCGCAACTGGATCGGCCGCTCCCGCGAGCAGGGCGAGGCGACCTACCGGCTGCACGACTGGCTGTTCAGCCGGCAGCGCTACTGGGGTGAGCCGTTCCCGATCGTGTACGACGAGCACGGCCCGGTCGCGCTGCCCGAGTCGATGCTGCCGGTCGTGTTGCCGCAGACCCCGGAGTACGCGCCCATCACCTTCGATCCCGACGACGCGTCGTCGGAGCCGGTCGCGCCGCTGGGGCGGCTGACCGACTGGGTGGAGGTCACGCTGGATCTGGGTGACGGCCCGCGTACCTACCGGCGGGAGACCAACACGATGCCGCAGTGGGCGGGCTCGTGTTGGTACGAACTGCGCTACCTCGATCCGCGGAACGACGAGCACTTCTGCGACCCGGCGCTGGAACGGCACTGGCTGGGCAGCCGCGGCGGCACGGACCCGGGCGGGGTCGATCTCTACGTGGGCGGGGTCGAGCATGCCGTACTGCACCTGCTGTACGCGCGCTTCTGGCACAAGGTGCTGTACGACCTGGGCCACGTGTCGAGCCGGGAGCCGTTTCGCCGGCTGGTCAACAACGGCTACATCCAGGCGTACTCCTACACCGACGAACGCGGGGTGTACGTGCCCGCCGCCGAGGTGGTCGAGCGCGACGGCACCTTCTGGTGGCGAGACCGTCCGGTCACCCGATCGCTGGGAAAGATGGGCAAGAGCCTGCGCAACATGGTGACGCCCGACGAGTTGTGTGAACGCTACGGCGCGGACACCTTCCGGGTGTACGTCATGGCGTCCGGCCCGCTGCAGGCGTCCCGGCCATGGGATCCGCGTGGGATCGTCGGGGCGCAGCGGTTCCTGCAGCGGGTGTGGCGGAGCCTGGTCGACGAGGAGACCGGCGCGACGAGGGTCGTCGACGAGCCGGCCGGCGAGGAGACTCTTCGCCTGCTGCACCTGACCATTGCCGGTGTCCGGGACGACCTGGACGCCCTGAGCTTCCACACCGCGGTCGCCCGTCTCACCAGGCTGTCCCGGCACGTCGCGGGCCTGGCCGGCGAGGTGCCGGCGGAGGTGGCACGGCCGATGGTGTTGATGCTGGCGCCGTTCGCTCCTCACCTGGCCGAGGAACTGTGGCAGCGGCTGGGAGCGGAGCAGGCCACGCCACGTCAGGCCGGGTCGCTTGCGTACCTGCCCTTTTCAGAGGCGGATCCGGCCTACCTGGGCGCGCGGACGGTGACCTGCGTGGTGCAGGTCTCGGGCAAGCTGCGAGGCCGGATGGACGTACCACCGGACATCACCGCCGACGAGCTGCGTCAACGCGCGCTTGACATCGAGCCGGTGCGCAGGGCGCTGCGTGGGCGGGCGGTCTCCCGCGTCGTCGTGCGTCCGCCCGGGCTGGTCAACATCGTGCCCGCGGAATGAGCGACGTGCGCCTGCCAAGGAACCTCCGTCGGTCGTCGTCGAGCGCCCGGTCGAGCACGGACAGGTCCCGTCGCTGTCCCCGACCACACAGGCCGGGGGAGTTCTGCTCAGGGCGTAGCTGATCGAACACCCGGCGGACTCGGCCGGTGGAGGCTACATTTCTCTCGTGGTGCGACACGTGGCCCTGGTGACCGACTCGACCGCACACCTCGATGGCCGGGAGGTTGCCGACTACGGAATCTCCGTCGTGCCGACGCAGGTGACGGTCGGCTCCACCACGTACACCGACGGCGACCCGGAGGTGACCCGACTGGTCACCGACTCCCTGCGCCGTGGCGAAAGCGTCCGCACCGCACGTCCCTCGCCGATGGAGTTCCTGGCCGGCTACACCGCCGCGGCTCGCACCGGCTACTCGGCCGCGGTGTCGATCCACCTGTCCGGCGACCTTTCCGGCACCCACGACGCGGCCAGGCTGGGCGCGGTCCAGGCTCCCCTGCCGGTCGCCGTGGTCGACTCACGCCAGGTGGGCATGGGACTCGGCTTCGCCGTGCTCGCCGCCGCCGACGCAGCCAGGAAGGGTGCGGACGCGGCCGAGGTGGTCGAGCTGGCGCGGGCGCGTGCCGCCGCGACCGAGACGTATCTCTACGTCGACTCACTCGACTACCTGCGCCGCGGTGGGCGGATCCGGCTCGCCCAGGCGATGGTGAGTTCGGCCCTGCCGTCCAGGCCGATCCTGCAGCTACGCGACGGCCGGGTCACACCATGTGCCAAGGTGCGTACCGGTGCCAGAGCGATGGCCGAGCTCGAGCGCCTCGCTCTGGGAAGTGCCGGCACCCGCAGTGTCGAGATCGCGGTGCACCACCTCGGGGCGCCAATCCTCGCCGGTGAGCTGGCCTCGCGGTTGGGGCGGCGCGTACGCCGGCTCGCTCGCATCGTGTTCCGGGAGGCCGGCAGCGGGATCGGCGCGCACGTCGGGCCGGGCATGGTCTCGGTCGTCGTGTCGCCCACCGACGTCGACTGAACGCGGGCCGGTCCTGGGGCCGACCCCTCGACGTCGTACGCCACATCCCGCCGTGCCCTACCCTGGGCGACCGTGAGCGCAGGTGGAACGTCGCGTCGGGACATGCTGGCCGCGATCGGCGACAGATACCAGATCCCGGTCGAGGACATGGCCGCGGTTCCGGCTCAGGGTGCCGCCAACGACGTGTACTTCCTCGGCGACCACCTCGTCCTGCGCATCCCGCGAGGTGGCGGCGCCCGGCTGGCCGAGCTCGCCAAGGAGGCGACGCTCATCCCCGCGGTCCGCCGGGTGGGGGTGCGAACGCCCGCGGTGGTGACGTACGACGACAGCTGCTCTGTCGTCAACGTTCCCTACCTCGTGGTCGAACGCGTCCCTGGCCGCGACTTGGCCGCTCTGGGCACCGAACCCCACACGGCAGCCGACGCCTACCGCGACGTCGGGGTGGGCCTCGCCCGGCTGCACCAGCTGACCCGCGCGCGCGTGGGCTCGCTACCTGGTGTCGCGCAGCTACCGGAGGACGATCCGCGGGCCCATGTGCTCCGGCTGGCGGAGAAGGGGTACGTCGACGTGGACACCGCGGGCTGGCTGGTCGGATGGTTCGACCGGCTGGAGCGCTGGCGGCCCGTCGACGTGGCGCCGGCGGTCGTGCACGGCGACGTCTCGCCGACCAACATCGTGGTCGCGAGCGCCACCCCCGAACGCGCCACCCTGGTGGACTGGGGAGACGCGGCCTGGGCTGATCCCGCTGTCGACTTCGCGAAACTGCCGTTGCGCGCGGTGCCGTACGCCCTGCGGGGTTACCTGGACCAGGTGCCGCCGCGAGCTCTGGCGGAGGCCGAACACGCCTGGTCGGCGAGGGTGCTCTGGTATCACCTGTCCTGGGCGCTGCACCGTGTCGGCGACGTGCCGGGAGAACCCGAACGCGTGTGGACCAGGCCGCCCGCGAGCCGGCTGCTCGAGCTGCTGCGGTTCTTCGCCGCCTCACCGCCGGCGCCCTGGCCCGACCTGGCCTGAGGCCGGCTCTGGCCTGAGGCCGGCTCTGGCCTGAGGTCGGCTCTGGCCTGAGATCGGGCCTGGCCTGGCCTGAGGTCGGCCTCTGACGCGCGCGGCCTTCCTGGCGCACCCGCCTCTCTCGGCTGCAGCCAGCTTGCCGACTTCCTGTCCACAGGCTGCCGACCGGCGGGATCGTCCACAGGCCCTTCTTGTTGCCGGCAACGGCATCCGCGTTCTTCGTAGCGTCGTCCGCGTGTTGCGTCGACGGCCTCCTCCCCAGCACCGGGCGGGGCCCGAGGAGACCGCCCGTGCGGTCCGCCGGGTCCACGCGCTTCGGCGCTCGCCTCCGCGCGCTGTCGTCACCGGGGGATGGGTGCCACAGGTTCCCCCCGACCGGGTTGGTGCCGCCCGCGCGCAAGCCGGTGCGGCGTTCGGTGAGCCGTCGTCACCGGTGTGGTCGAAGGAAGGCGAGGAGCGCATGCGGCAGTCCGGTCACGCCGAGGAAGAACACCCCTACCGGCCGCTCGACGACGACTTCGCCGAGCACGACGACCTGCTCACGGACGCGAGCGAGGAGTCACCGGCGTGGGCGCTGCGGCGAGGCCATGTCGTGGTGGTCGCCGTCGTACTGCTGCTGGCGGTGATCGGAGCCGCGGTGATGGTGATCCGGGACCGTCCCGTGCGCGAGACCGTCATCGAGCCGGCGGCCCGTGCCACGGTGGTGGCGACACCGGGGACCTCGACCTCGGCGCCCGGCTCGCCGGCTCCGCGGCCGTCGCCGACGCTGGTGGTGCATGTGGCAGGCAAGGTACGCAGGCCGGGAGTGGTGCACCTGCCCGGCGGTTCCCGGGTGTTCGACGCAGTCACCGCCTCCGGTGGAGCGCTGCCGGGAACCGACCTCGACACCGTCAACCTCGCTCGCCCCCTGCTCGACGGTGAACAAGTTCCGGTAGGCGTGACGCCACCGCCCGGTGCTCCACCCGCCGGAGGTGACGGAGCCCCGAGCGCGGGGCCGCCGTCGGCAGGCGCACCTCTCGACCTCAACTCCGCGACCTCCGCGGAGCTGGAGGAGCTGCCCGGAGTGGGCCCGGTACTCGCGCAACGGATCGTGGACTTCCGCACCGAGCACGGACGGTTCGTCGATGTCGAGGACCTGCGCGAGGTCACCGGGATCGGTGAACGCACCTTCGCCGAGCTGCGCGACAAAGTGACGGCGCGGTGACCGGCCCGGTGGCTGGCCCGGGCGCGAGGCCGGTGACGAGGCCGCCGGCAAGCCCGGTGAGGACCACGGTGGTCTCCGGTGCGCTCGGCGCGCTGAGGGCCGCCGCGGGCCAACTCGTCGAGACGGTGCGCACGTCGATCCGGGTCGGCGACGACGGCACCTCCGTGCCCGCGGGCGCTCGCGCCCCGGTCGACGCGCGGCTGGTGCCGGTCGCGCTGGCCGGTTGGCTGTGCACGGTCCTGATCCCCGTCGTCCCGCTCGTCCCCGCCGCCGGTGGCGCGGTCGCCGCGGCACTGGCGGGAGTGGTCCTGGTCGGCCGCCGGAGCCGACCGGGTGAAGTGCTCGGACGATCCGCGGGTCTGGCCTGTCTGGGCGCCGCAGTCCTGACCTCGGTCACCCTGCTGCACGTCTCGGCGGCGAGGAGTGGGCCGGTCCCCGGGCTGGCCGCGAACGCCTCGGTCGCCACGACCGAGCTTCGGGTGCGCACCGATCCACGGGTGCGCTCGTCTCCCGGCCACCGTTCGACCTACGTCGTGCTGGAGGCCGACGTCCTCCGGCTCACCCGCCACGGCGTGACGACCGCCGTGCGGACACCGGTCGTGGTCACCGGTCCGGCGACGTGGTCGAGGGTCGAGGTCGGCCAGCGCGTACGAGCCGTCACCCGCTTCGCCCCGACCGACCGGGGTGAGCGCGCGGCGGCCGTCCTCGCTGCCCGATCGCCTCCGGCCCTGCTCGAGCGGGCGGGGTCCCTCGACCAGGCGGCGAGCCGGTTGCGGGCAGGGCTTCGTGCTGCCGTGGCCGGGCTTCCACCGAACGAACGCGGCCTCGTGCCCGCTCTGGTGGTGGGCGACGTTTCCCGCATGCCCGAGCAACTGGAGGAGGACTTCCGCACGGCGGGTCTGTCCCACCTGACCGCGGTTTCGGGTACGAACCTCACTATTCTGCTGGCGTTCGTGCTCGGGGCGGCCAGATGGGCTGGCGTGCGCTCGTGGGGACTGCCACTGGTCGGCGCCGGCTGCGCGGTGGGCTTCGTGGTGCTCGCCCGCCCCGAACCCAGCGTGCTGAGAGCCGCTGCGATGGGGGTGGTCGGCCTCGCCGGGCTGGCAGTCGGATCCCGTCGCCACGGTGTGCCGGCCGTGGCCTGTGCCGTTCTGATGCTGCTCCTGGTCGACCCGTGGCTGGGCCGTACGTACGGCTTCGCCCTGTCGGTCCTCGCCACCGCCGGCATCGTCGTCCTCGGCCCGCCGTTCTCGGATGCACTCGCCCGCTGGCTGCCCCGCTTCGCCGCGACCGCGATCGGAGTCCCACTGGCGGCCCAACTCGCCTGTACGCCGGTGGTGGCGGTGCTCTCCGCGTCCGTCAGCGCGGTCGCCGTCGTCGCCAACATGCTGGTAGCCCCGGCCGTCACACCGGCAACCGTCC
Organism: Actinopolymorpha sp. NPDC004070; assembly: GCF_040610475.1. Taxonomy (NCBI): domain Bacteria; kingdom Bacillati; phylum Actinomycetota; class Actinomycetes; order Propionibacteriales; family Actinopolymorphaceae; genus Actinopolymorpha; species Actinopolymorpha sp. NPDC004070. Next base: position 70,512 of record NZ_JBEXMJ010000015.1, read on the forward strand.
TGGGCATCGCGGCGACCCTGGTGTCGCCGGTCAGTGTGAGCGTCGCCGGCGTGCCGGGCCACCTGGCCGGTTACGCCGCGCGGTGGATCGTGGAGATCGGCACCCGGGCGGCACGCCTGCCCGGCGCGAGCCTCACCTGGCCGTCGTCCGCGCTCGGCGTCGGAGTCCTCACCCTGCTGTGCGTGGCGGCAGTGGTCGTGACTCCCCGGTTGCTGCGCCGGCGTGGGGTGACGCTGGCGCTCGCCGGCGGGCTGGTCGCCTGGATCGTTCACCCCGTCCAGGTGCCAGTGTCGTTGGGGCCGCTGACAGGCTGGCCGCCGGCGAGCTGGGTGCTGGTGGCCTGCGACGTGGGGCAGGGAGACGCGCTGGTGCTCCGCGCCGGGCCCCGGTCGGCCGTCGTGGTCGACACCGGTCCCGATCCCGTCGCGGTCGACCGATGCCTCACCGATCTCGGCGTGCGGCAGGTGCCGTACGTCCTGCTCACCCATTTCCACGCCGACCACACGACCGGGCTGCCCGGCGTGGCACGGGGACGAGTGGTCGGCGAGGTCGGCATCCGTCCCGGAGCCGCCACCGGTGCCGACGCCCGGCGCGTCCGCGACTGGGCCGGCTCCGCGGGGGTTCCGGCCACCGCCGTCGCTGTCGGTGAGGAACGCCGGGCAGGAGCGCTGACCTGGAAGGTGCTGGGACCGGCCGGTCGGCTGGCCGACCCCGAGAACCGCGCCGCCGACGCCGACTCGGGGGACTCCGAGGAGGGTGCGGCGGAGAACGACTCCAGTGTCGTGATCCTGGCGCGCGTCCAGGGGATCAGCGTGCTGATGACCGGTGACGTCGAGCCGTCGGGCCAGCGACGGTTGCTGTCGTCCGGCGCCGACCTGCACGCGACGGTGCTGAAGGTTCCCCATCACGGATCCCGCTACCAGGACCCGGACTTCCTCCGGGCGGTCGGCGCCCGGATCGCGGTGATCAGCGTCGGAGCGGACAACGACTACGGCCATCCGGCGCCGTCGACGCTCGCGGCTCTGGCCGGCACCGGTGCGAGAGTCGCCCGCACGGACCAGAGCGGTGCGGTGGCCGTGGTGAAGGACGGCGCGGGACTCGGCGTGGTTGCCCGATCTCAGCCGAGGTGAGGGGCCCGATCTCCGTCGAGATGAGGGGCCGCCCTACGTCGAGATGCGGGCCCCGTATCCACCGAGGTGCGAGGCCCCGTCCTCCGTCGAGCTGTGGGGTCCGGTCTCCGCCGCGATGTGGGAGCGGGGCAGGTCGACTGTCGGCGCCTCGTGGGATGCTGTGGCCGATGCCCAAGAAGTCCACCCAGGCGGCCCCCGGCGACGGCGTCCTCGGGACGGTCACCCTCGTCCTGGGGCCCGAGGAGTTGCTGGCCGAGCGCGCGGTCGCCGGCACGGTGCGAGCGGTCCGCGCTGCCGACACCGACGCGGACGTGACCGATCTGGAGGCGTCCAACCTCACCGCCGGCGGCCTGGCGGAGTTGACCAGCCCGTCGCTGTTCGCCTCCGCCCGAGCCGTCGTCGTACGCAACCTCGACGGCCTCCCCGCCGACTCTGTGGACGCCCTGGTCGGCTACGCGCGCTCACCCCAGCCGGATGTCGCGGCGGTGCTCGTGCATCGCGGCGGGCAGAAGGGGCGCGGTGTGGTCGACAAGCTCCGCAAGGCTGGTGTCCGGGTGGTCGCCTGCGAATCACCGCGCAGTTCGGAACTGCCCGCGTTCGTCGCTCGCGAGGTGCGCTCGGCCGGGGGGCGGATCGAGCAGGAAGCCGCGCAGTTCCTGGTCGAGGCCGTCGGCCGGGACCTTCGTTCGCTGGCCGCGGCGACCTCCCAGCTGGTCTCCGACACCGACGGCCAGTCGATCACCGAGAGCGCTGTCCGGCGTTACTTCGCCGGCCGGGCAGAGGTGACCAGCTTCGCGGTCGCCGACGCCGCGATCGCCGGCCGCACCTCCTACGCACTCGAGCAGTTGCGCTGGGCGCTTCGGTCCGGGGTCGCACCCGTGCTGGTGACGTCGGCTCTGGCCTCGGGAGTTCGCGGTCTGGCCAAGCTGTCCGGCGCGCGCCCCGGCCTGGGGGAGGCCGAACTCGCTCGCGAGATCGGCGTGCCGCCGTGGAAGGTCAGGACCCTGAAGGGTCAGTTGAAGGCCTGGACCCAGGAGGGTCTGGCCTCCGCGCTACTGGCCGTCGCCCGGGCGGACGCCGACGTCAAGGGCGGCGCGGACGACGCCGAGTACGCCCTCGAACGCGCGGTGCTGGCGGTCGCGTCGGCCCGCACCAGCGCTCACCGGCGCTGACACGGCAGGATCCGGCAGGCAGGTTCGGAGCGCCCCAGCGGGACGGGCGCGCCATCTGCCGCCGGGACAAACCGGACGAGGGCAGCACAAAAAGCTGCCCGGCCACGAGGGCCGAGCAGCTCTTCGAGCAGGTCCCGGGACCGCGTGCCCCGGAAAGGCCTAGAGGGCGGCGGACCGCTTGAAGATCGCCGACTTCTTGTTGGCAGCCTGGTTCTTGTGCAGAACGCCCTTGGAGGCGGCCCGGTCGAGCAGGCGCCCGGCCGCGCGGGCCAGGTCCTGTGCCTTGGCCGTGTCGCCGGAGTCGGCGGCCTCGCTGAAGTTGCGAATGGCCGTCCGCAGCGAGGAGCGCGTCGACTTGTTGCGAAGCCGGCGGGTCTCGTTCTGCTTGATCCGCTTGATCTGGGACTTGATGTTCGCCACTGAGCTGAAGCCTCGATCGCAGGTCGTACGGGAATGGACACGCGGCGGGGTCCGCCCGCGCGCGATGAATGAGCCTACCAGCCGGGCGGGGACGACCCAACTGTGGGCGGATCGACCCGAACCTCGCCTACTCGGTCTCGGTGAGCGTGAGCGATCGTAGCCGTTCCCCGGCGAACCACGTCGCCGCCACGATCGTGACCACCAGCAGGACGACCCCGGTGCCGAGCCCGACCGCCGCCTGGATGCCGTCCCTGGTGATCAGCGTGTCGGCGACCGCGAGGGACCACTGCTGGATGCTGAGCACCTGGGCCCCGGGGACAAAACCGCCGACCAGGCTCTCCCAGATCAGCGCGTAGATGAGGCCGAAGACGACCGCGTGCCGGGTGATCACGGCCAGCATCAGGAAGAGCGCGCTGTAGGCCAGCCCGGCGACGAGGGTCCCGACGGCGAAACCGACCGCGACACCGTTGTCGAACCCGGACATGATCACCCCGGCCAGCAGGGTCGGGACGGCCGCGAAGGCGACCAGGCAACCCACCGCCACGGCGAGCTTCGTCACCACGATCGTCGGGCGCGGCAACGGTTTGGCGAGCACGTAGATGATCGAGCCGTCGTCGATCTCCGGACCGATCACGCCCGTGCCCGCGATCAGGCCGAGCAACGGCACGATCGTCCCGAGCGCGAGGGTCTGCAGCAGGGTCGTGCCGACCTCCAGGCTGGGGCCGATCACGAGCCGCAGAAGGATCGCGAGGAGGACGAGCACCGCCGGCAAGATGAACAGGAGGAGTACGCGTCGTTTCCCGAGCAGGGTGCTGGCGGTGAGCCTGGCGATCGTGGCGTTCATCGGTCCCTCGTCCGGTCTTGCGTCGGGTCACTCATCGGGTCTCGCGTCGGGTCACTCATCGGGGCGCTCATGGGAACAGGCCTCACGCGGTGATGAGGTAGGAGAAGACGCTCTCGAGGGACTCGTCGGACGGCGAGATCTCGTAGAGCCGGACACCCGCGGCGCGGGCCACCTGCGGCACGAGCCAGGTGAAACGCGCGAAGTCGACCGCCTGCACCCGCAGGCAGCGCTCCCGGGCGTCGAGTTCGACACCGGCGGACGATCCGTCCGCGATGAGTGCCGAGGCGAGCCTTCGGTCGTCACTGGAGCGGATGACGTACTGGTGCGGCCGGTCGATCATCAGTCGCCGGATCTCCCGGAAGTCACCGGACGCGGCATGCCGCCCGGCCACCACGACCTCGATGTGGGAGGCGACCTGCTCGACCTCCTCCAGGATGTGCGAGCTGAACAGCACCGTGCGGCCGGCCTGCCCCATCGACCGCAGCAGGTCCATCAGGTGCAGCCGCTGGCGCGGGTCCATGCCATTGAAGGGCTCGTCCAGCAGCAGCACCGACGGCCGGTGAACCAGCGCGGTCGCCATCTTGATCCGCTGCTTCATCCCCTTGGAGTACGTTCCGACGGCGCGGTCGGCGGCCGGGACCATCTCGACGGTCTCGATCGCCTCCCGCGCGGCGGCCTCGGGATCGGCGAGACGGTGCAGCTTCGCGTTCGCGAGGACGAACTCCCACCCGGAGAGGCCGTCGTAGAGCGCCTCGCGTTCGGGCACCAGGCCGATGTGGCGGTAGGCGGCCTGGTCACGCCAGACCTTCTCCCCGTCCAGCGTGACGGTGCCCGCGGACGGTGCGAGGAAGCCACCCATCATGTGGATCAGCGTGGACTTGCCCGCGCCGTTGGGCCCGAGCAGTCCGGTGACGCCCGGTCCGATGGTCATGTCGACGTCGTTGACCGCGACGACGTTGCCGTACCACCGGGAGACGTGGTCGAGCCGGATGACGCTCACGAGGCCGCCACCTTCCGATAGCGAAGCATCAGCAGGCCGAACGACCCGCCGATGACGAGCACGGTCACGAGTACGTACGCCAGTGCGCCCAGCCAGCCGGTCGGCGGCGGCACCGGGCTGGCACTGGTGGCACCGAGCGCGATCACCTGGACGCCGTCGACCAGGGTGACGGGGGAGAACAGGCCCGCGTAGCCCGCGGCGGTTCGGTGCCCCTGCTCGCCGAGGATCGCCGACATGAAGCTCGACCCGCCGTAGGCCACTGTCAGCACGGTGATGATGGCGGCCACCCCGAACCCGCGCCGGGTGGTCAGCGCCGAGATCACGCCCGAGATCCCGGCGAGGACCAGGGAGAGGAGGGCGACCCCGGCCAGCCCGGCGAGGAGGCCCTTGGTCTGTGCGCCGAACGGGTACTTCCCGAGCAGCGCACCGGCGTAGATCACCAGCAGGGGCGCGGCCATCAGGATGAACAGCGAGGCGACCAGCGCGGCGTACTTCGCGACCACGTAGTCGATCCGGACGAGCGGCCGGGAGAAGTACAGCGTGATCGTGCGGAAGCGCAGGTCGCGGGAGAAGAGCTGGGGCGCCTGGGCGGCGGCGAAGATGGCGACGACCGCCTGGGTGTAGACGAAGTACCTCGTGTAGGGGACCGGTAGCTCGGGTGGTTTGACGGCGAACGTGACGGCGACGAGGATCGCGGCCGGCAACAGCATGACCGCACCGAGCAGGAACGGCAGGATCTTCGACCTCGCGGTGCGGCCGAGGCCGTACGTCGAACGCAGGCTCGCGACGAACAACGACCGCAGGATGTAGCCGCGGCCGAGCCGGGGGCCGCCGTAGCGGCGGTAGCCGATGTCGTGGATCACGCCGGCCGGCGCGGCGTACGCCGTGCTCTGGGGGAGCGACGTGCTCTCAGGGGGTACCGACACGGTGCGCTCCTCCCTGGTCGGGGCCGGCCGGACCACCGGCGGCGGTGACAGCACCGGTCTGGTGGACCGCGCCGCCGTCCCGGAAGATCTCCTCGATACGGTGCCGGCGCTGCTCCATCCGGACCAGGCCGAGATCGAGTTCGGCGGCGGTGTCGCGTACCACGTCGAAGGTCTCCTCGCGGGCTATGTCGATCATCAGCAGGCGCCCGTCGGGAACCACCCGGAGCCCGTGGCCGGCGAGCGCGTGGCCGAGCCGGTCGCGGGCCGCGGTCCAGTCGGGACCGGAGTCGAACGCCGCGACCTCCACGGCCAGCACCTGCGTGGTGCGGGTGAACTCCGCGGTCGAGGAGGCGCGCAGCAGCCGCCCGCCGTCGATGATCACCACCTGGTCGCTGATCCGCTCCAGTTCGCCGAGCAGGTGCGACGTCACCAGGACCGAGATCTCGAAGTCGGTGCCGATCCGGCGGACGAGGCCGAGCATCTCGTCCCGGCCGGCCGGGTCCAGGCCGTTCGTCGGCTCGTCGAGGAACACCAGCCGGGGGTCGTGGACCAGCGCCTGGGCAAGCTTGACCCGCTGCCGCATTCCGGTGGAGTAGCCGCCGATGGGGCGGTAGCGCTCCTCGTACAGCCCGACGTGCCGCAGCGTGTCGGCGGTGCGTTCGCGCGCGCTCGCGGCCGGCAGCCCGGACATCCGGGCCATGTGGACGACGAACTCGGTCGCCGACATGTCGGGTGGCAGGCAGTCGTGCTCGGGCATGTAGCCCACCCGGTCGCGGATCGCCGGGCCCTGCGTGGCGACGTCGAGGTCGAGCACCGTCGCCTCGCCCGAGGTGGCCGGCTGCAGACCGAGCAGGATCTTGATCAGGGTCGACTTGCCCGCGCCGTTGGCGCCGACGAGTCCCGTCACTCCGGGACCGATGTCGACCGTCAGCTGGTCGAGCGCGGTGACGCTCGGGAACCTCTTGGTGAGGTCGTGGATCGAGATGACGGGCACGGGACGAAAACTAGTGCTCCGGAGGCCGCGGGTAATCCGACTCGCGGACGAACATTTTCGTTCCTACCCCTACGGAAGTGCCGGAGGTCGCCACCGGGAACCCACCCAAAGGAGGGTCAGGGGCGGACGCCGGGCCCTCAGCCGACCCAGCCCCGACGCAGCGCGAGCCAGGACAGCGTGGCCTGGGCGTACCACCCCTGGTGAGCGCGGAGGTACGGCGAACCGGAGACCGCCGGCTGCAGGGAGGAGTCGGTGAAGTAGCCGGCGAGACCGGCGAGTACGGCGTCCACGGCGGCCCCGTCCACGCCCTCGCCGAGTGGGTGCGCGGCCAGCAACGCGGTCGCGTCGTACCCGTCACCGCACGCCGAGATCAGCACGGTCACGAGGTCCAGCCAGGCGGGCCCGCGGCTCGGCCAGTTCCAGTCGCAGAACCACACCCGCCCGTCGTCGCCCAGGATCACGTTGTCGTCGCGAAGGTCGCAGTGGACCACGCTGTCGCCGGCGAGGGCGTCCGGCGCGGCGTCCTCGAGCGCCGCGAGCTCGGCGACCTGGGGGTCGACCGGTGCACCTCCGGCGCCGGACGCCCGCGCGAGCCGCCCCCAGTAGCCGAAGTCCTGGGCCAGCCACTCGCGCGCCTGCGGCACCACCAGACCCTCCGGTACGGGAGTCAGCACCTCCGCGAGTCCGGTCAGTGCGGTGAGGACGTCGGTGAGCTCGTCCGGCTTCCACGGACGCGACGGTGGCCGCCCGGGAACGTCGTCGAAGCAGAGCACCACCCAGTCGAACTCCTCCAGCGTCCACCGCAGCGCCGGCACCGGCGCCGCCGACGGGATGCGGGACGCGATCCGCGCCTCGGCGCGGTAGGAGTCGGCGATCGCCGGGGAGCGGTCGGCGGAGACCGCCTTCACGAACGCGCGCTCGGTGCCGCCACTTCCGGCGAGGACCAGCCGGGACGCGAAGCCCGGCGTGAAGCCGGACCGCTGGCTGGCGGTCGCCACGACCTCGCCGCCGAGCCGCTCGGTGATCCGGTCGCGCAGGGGTTCGGGCAGGTCGGCCCACTGGGGGCGGACCGCGGTCGCGCCGTGGGGCACCGGGCCGGCGTGCGAGGTCATCCGCCGATCCTGACAGCCGCTGCGTACGGACGCGATCGTGGGGGCAGGCCCGCCCGGTCGGTCAAGGAAAGAGAGGCGAACTCGCTCACGGCACGGGCGAGGCGAGCGGGCTCAGCCCGCGTGGGCGGGTAGGTCGGACGTGTCGGGCAGGCCGGGCATGCCGGGTGCTCCGGTGTCGGCAAGGAGGCGGAACGTCCCCGCCGCCTGCGCGGCCGACGGCGCGATCTCCGCGACGCCGGTCCGCCGGTCCGGCCCGGTGAACGCGAACCGCAGCCCGGTCGGAGTCCACGCGGCGGCGTCGCCGAGGTGACCGGCCGGCAGCGGCAGCACCACCGTACGGTCGGTGTGGCGTTCGTACACGAGCAGTCGGGAGCGCCCGCCCTGGTCCACCCGGACCGCGACCTGCTCGCCGGTCACGTCGGCGGCCAGCGGCCATGGGTTGTGCGGACCGTTGAGTTCGGCGGGCCACTGCAGCCGGCCCCCGGGCGAGCACGCCCAGCCGATCCGGCCGTTGTCGTCGACGACGACGAACAACCCCGCGTGGGGTACGGCGAACAGCAGGCGGACCGAGGAGTGGTCGGGCCAGATCTCCTCCACCGTCCCGCTGTGCAGGTCGACCGCGACACAGGTCAGGTCGCCCTGGTAGGCCCGGTTGACCGCCAGCCGCCGCCCGGCCGGGTCGAGCCAGGTCCCGCCGATCAGCAGTCCGGCCACGGTGAGGACCGGCCGCGGCCGGCCGTCCCGGCGCCGCAGCAGCCACAGCGTCGCGGACGGGTCGGAGCGGGTGGTGATGGCCAGGGCGAGGGCGTCGTGGGCGGGGTGGGGGAGCAGCTGCAGACCGAGCGCGGCGAGCGTGCCCAGGAGCCGGGCCGGCCGGTCCGGACGGCCGAGGATGATCCGGTGCTGGTCCGGGTTGGCGTGGTGCAACAGGACACCGCCGTCGTCGAGCGGCAGCATCCGCGACTGCGGGCCGGTCGGTGCCAGCCCCGGAACCGGACTCGGCGGCCGGGCCGGATCCAGTGGCCAGTGCTCGACGTGCCAGCCGGCGACGCCGTCGGAGGCGAGGCAGGCGGCGTAGGAACCACGGGGGGAGAACCGGAAAGCAGTGCGAGTCAGCATGCGCGCGCGAACTCCTGGCCTGGTAACCCGGTCGACCGGCCGACCACCGGGGCGTACACGTTGTGTACACATATGACTACCAACTGCGCCTGAACTCCGGTACGTCGCCCCGTCCTGGTCCGACCGAGGCTCGCTGGCCGCCCGCCGGAGGCGTGCTGACCGCTCGCCCCCCACCGCCCGCTCAACCCACGCCGCCCTGACCGGGTCGCGGTCCGTGGGATGATGAACTCGTTCCCCCACCGACCGGAATGGATCGTCCGTGCCCGTACCAGCGTCCGCGCCCCAACCCGGCCAGACCGATCCGGCGATGATCCGGAACTTCTGCATCATCGCCCACATCGACCACGGCAAGTCGACGCTCGCCGACCGCATGCTCCAGCTCACCGGAGTGGTCGATGCGCGGTCGATGCGCGCGCAGTACCTCGACCGGATGGACATCGAGCGAGAACGCGGCATCACGATCAAGAGCCAGGCGGTCCGGTTGCCGTTCCAGACCAGCGCCGGCGGCGACGGTGCGGACGACGGGGCGCCGTCGACGTACGTCCTCAACCTCATCGACACGCCCGGGCACGTCGACTTCACCTACGAGGTCTCGCGCTCGCTGGCCGCCTGTGAGGGCGCGGTGCTGCTGGTCGACGCGGCGCAGGGGATCGAGGCGCAGACGCTCGCCAACCTCTACCTCGCGCTGGACGCGGACCTGCACATCATCCCGGTGCTGAACAAGATCGACCTGCCGTCGGCGCAGCCGGAGAAGTACGCCGCCGAGCTCGCCAGGATCATCGGCTGCGACGAGAGCGACGTGCTCAAGGTGTCGGCGAAGACCGGTGAGGGCGTGGAGGACCTGCTGAACGCGATCGTCGCGCAGGTGCCGCCGCCCGAGGGCGACCCCGACGCGCCCGCGCGTGCGCTGATCTTCGACTCGGTGTACGACACCTACCGCGGCGTGGTGACCTACATCCGGGTCGTCGACGGCAAGATCGGCCACCGCGAGCGGGTGCTGATGATGTCGACGAAGGCGTCCCACGAGACCCTCGAGGTCGGGGTCATCTCACCCGACCCCACACCGTCGGCGTCACTCGGCGTCGGCGAGGTCGGCTACATCATCACCGGGGTGAAGGAGGTCCGGCAGTCCCGCGTCGGTGACACCGTGACCCAGGCCGGCAACCGCGCCGAGAAGGCGCTCGGCGGCTACCGCCACCCCAACCCGATGGTCTACGCCGGGTTGTATCCCCTCGACGGCGACGACTACCCCGACCTGCGCGAGGCGCTGGACAAGCTGCAGCTCAACGACGCCGCGCTGCTGTACGAGCCGGAGACCTCCGGCGCGCTCGGCTTCGGCTTCCGCTGCGGCTTCCTCGGCCTGCTGCACATGGAGATCGTCCGCGAGCGGCTCGAACGCGAGTTCAACCTCGACCTGATCTCCACCGCGCCGAACGTCGTCTACCGGGTCACGATGGAGGACGCCTCGGAGGTCGTGGTGACCAACCCGAGCGAGTTCCCCCGCGGCAAGATCGCCGAGGTGTACGAGCCGGTCGTACGCGCCACGGTCCTCACCCCGGCCGACTTCATCGGCGCGGTGATGGAGCTGTGCCAGTCGCGGCGCGGACAGCTGCAGGGCATGGACTACCTGTCCGAGGAACGCGTGGAGATGCGTTACACCCTGCCGCTGGCCGAGATCGTGTTCGACTTCTTCGACGCGCTGAAGAGCCGCACCCGAGGCTACGCCTCGCTCGACTACGAGCCCACCGGCGAGCAGGTGGCCGACCTGGTGAAGGTCGACATCCTGCTGCACGGCGACCCGGTGGACGCGTTCAGCGCGATCGTGCACAAGGACAAGGCCTACACCTACGGCGTGGCGATGGCGCAGAAGCTGAAGGACCTCATCCCGCGCCAGCAGTTCGAGGTGCCCATCCAGGCCGCGATCGGCTCCCGGATCATCGCCCGGGAGAGTGTCCGCGCCATCCGCAAGGACGTGCTCGCGAAGTGCTACGGCGGTGACATCACCCGCAAGCGGAAGCTGCTGGAGAAGCAGAAGGAAGGCAAGAAGCGGATGAAGATGGTCGGCCGGGTGGAGGTGCCGCAGGAGGCGTTCATCGCGGCGTTGTCCACCGACTCGGGGAAGAAGTCCGAGTCCGGCGGCAAGAAGTAGCCCCTGTGAGGCACGTGCATCACCGCCGGTGCCACTGCATACCGCGCATTCGGGCGTACGCCGAACTGCCTGGTTCGTCCACTCGGGCTACTCCCACAGCGGCTCAGTCACTACGGTGGAGCCAGGCCGGCACGGCAGGTCAGGCGACCACGCCCTGTACGCCGGATGTGCCACCGGCCCGGACCGTCCCTACGCTGCTCCTCACCGAGGTGGAGGCCCGCCATGTCCAGTGACCTGCTCTGGGGGAGCAACCCAGGCGACGTCGACCAGTCCAAGGTCGACAACCGCGCGTCCACCGTGGCCGAGCTGATCCTGCACAGGTTCGAGTCGACGCCCGACGCCGAGGCGTTCCGGTACCCCGTCGGGGACGGCTGGGAGTCGGTGACCTGGGGGCAGACCGGTGAGCGCGTACGCCGGCTGGCGGCCGGCCTGATCTCCCTCGGCATCGAGCCCGAGCAGCGGGTGGCGATCGCGTCCAGCACGCGCTACGAGTGGGTGCTGGCCGACTTCGCGATCATGTGCGCGGGCGCTGCCACCACGACGATCTACCCCACCACCACGCCGGACGAGGTGAGCTACATCCTCGGCGACTCCGGCAGCCGGCTGGTCTTCGTCGAGGATGACGAGCAGCTGAAGAAGATCCGCGAGCACCGGGCGGAGCTGCCCGACATCGCCTGGCTGGTGACGTTCGCCGACGGCGCCGGCAGTGCCGAGGGGGCCGGCGACGGCGACTCCGACAACCTGCTGACCCTCGCCGAGCTGGAGGAACGCGGCGCGGCGCACCTCGCCGAACACCCCGACGCCGTCGAGAAGGCCGTCTCCACGATCGGGCCGGACAGCCTGGCCACGCTCATCTACACCTCTGGCACCACCGGGCGGCCGAAGGGTGTACGCCTCACCCACGACTGCTGGACCTACGAGGGCGCGGCCATCGACGCGGTGCGGATCCTGCACCCGGACGACCTGCAGTACCTCTGGCTGCCGCTGGCGCACTCCTTCGGAAAGGTGCTGCTGTCGGCGCAGGTGCAGATCGGTTTCTCCAGCGCGATCGACGGCCGGGTCGACAAGATCATCGAGAACGTCGCCGTCGTCCGGCCGACCTTCATGGGCGCCGCGCCCCGGATCTTCGAGAAGGCGTACGGCAAGATCAACTCCACGATCGAACACGAGGGCGGACCGAAGGCGGCGTTGTTCCACTGGGCAGTCGGCGTAGGGCGCCGGGTGTCGGAGCTGCGCCAGCAGGGCACCGAGCCCTCCGGGGTCCTCGCGCTGCAGTACAAGGTCGCCGACCGGCTGGTGTTCGCCAAGATCCGGGACCGGTTCGGCGGGAGGCTGCGGTTCTTCGTCTCCGGTTCGGCCGCGCTCAGCCAGCACCTGTCGGAGTGGTTCCACGCCGCCGGCATCCTGATCATCGAGGGATACGGCCTGACCGAGACCAGCGCCGGCTCCTGCGTCAACCTGCCCGGACGGTTCCGGTTCGGCAGTGTCGGCCCGGCGTTGCCCGGCACGCAGGTGCGGATCGCGCACGACGGCGAGGTACTGATCAAGGGCCCCGGCGTGATGCGCGGCTACCAGGGGATGCCCGAGCTGTCCGACGAGGTGCTCGACCCGGACGGCTGGTTCCACACCGGCGACATCGGCCAGCTCGACGACCAGGGGATGCTGCGGATCACCGACCGCAAGAAGGACCTGTTCAAGACGTCCAACGGCAAGTACGTCGCGCCTCAGGCGATCGAGACGATGTTCAAGGCTCTGTGCCCGTACGCCAGCCAGGTCGTGGTGCACGGCGAGGGCCGGACGTTCTGCTCGGCCCTGGTGACCCTGGACGAGGACTCCATCGTCGGCTGGGCGCGCGAGAACGGCCTGGAGGGGCGCAGCTACGAGGAGATCGCCCGCTCCGACCAGGCGCGGGCGATGGTGCAGGGGTACGTCGACCGGCTCAACGCCCAGCTCAACCGCTGGGAGACGATCAAGAAGTTCGCGATCCTCGACCACGACCTCACCGTGGACGACGGCGAGATGACTCCGAGCCTGAAGCTCAAGCGCCGGGTGGTGGAGACGCGGTACGCCGACGTCCTGGAGGCCTTCTACTCGTGACCTTCCTCGTGACCGTGCCCATGGCCGTACCCGTGACCGTCGGGACGACCGCTCGACGACTGTCCGACGACTGATTGCCGAAAGACCGTGCCCTCGACCCTGCCCGACGGTGAACCCGTCCCGAGCGACGGCGCCCTGCCGCCGGCCGCGCTGGAAGGTGCAGCCGACCGGCCGTTCGGGGTCTACGTCCACGTGCCGTTCTGCGTGACCCGCTGCGGCTACTGCGACTTCAACACCTACACGGCCGAGGAACTCGGCCCGGCCCCGGGGGCGTCCCGCGCGACGTACGCGCAGGCGGCGATCGGCGAGATCCGGCTGGCCGGCCGGGTGCTGAAAGCGTCGTCGGCGCCGTCGGAATCCGCGGCGCCGCCGGGGCGCACCGCGCCGGTCTCGACGGTGTTCGTCGGCGGCGGTACGCCCACGCTGCTTCCGCCCGGCGACCTCGGCGCGGTCCTGCACGCGGTCGAGGAGGAGTTCGGTCTCGTGCCCGGCGCCGAGGTGACGACCGAGGCGAACCCGGAGTCGGTCGACCGGCGCTACCTCGACGAACTCCGGGCGCAGGGCTTCAACCGGATCTCCTTCGGCATGCAGAGCGCCCGCCCCCACGTGCTCGCCACCCTCGACCGCCGGCACACCCCGGGCCGGCCGCAGGCGGTTGTCGAGCAGGCGCGGGCAGCCGGGTTCGACCACGTCAACCTGGACCTGATCTACGGCACGCCGGGGGAGTCCGACGAGGACTGGCAGGCCAGCCTGGACGCCGCGGTCGCGGCCGGACCCGACCACGTGTCGGCGTACGCGCTGATCGTGGAGGAGGGCACCCGGCTGGCCGCCCAGATCCGGCGCGGCGTGCTCACCGCCCCGGACGACGACGTACTCGCCGACCGCTACCTGCGGGCGGAGGAGACGCTGAGCGCGGCGGGCTTCTCGTGGTACGAGGTCTCCAACTGGGCGCGGGAGGAGTCCGCGCGGTGCCGGCACAACCTGCTGTACTGGACCGGCGGGGACTGGTGGGGGATCGGCCCCGGCGCCCACAGCCACGTCGGCGGCGTCCGGTGGTGGAACGTCAAGCACCCCGCCGCCTACGCAGAACGCCTCGCCCGGGGCGTGAGCCCCGCGCACGCGCGGGAGGTGCTGGACGCGCCGACCCGCACGGTCGAACGCGTCATGCTGGAGGTACGCCTGTCCGACGGGCTGGCGGTAGGTGTTCTGGACGACACCGGGAGGGCGGCGGCCCGACGCGCGGCGGCGGACGGGCTGGTGACACCAGAGGCGCTGGCGGCCGGCCGGATCGCCCTCACCCTGCGCGGCCGGTTGCTCGCCGACGCGGTGGTCAGGGACCTGCTCGGCTGGGGCGGCGACCTCCTGTCAAACACCGGTTGACACGCCGCGGGGACCGGTGTCCGCGTCCGGTCATCTTCTGCATGCCGGCCGTCGGCACTTTCCTCGACGGCTGTCAGCCCTTCCCTGACAGTCGTCAGCCCTTCCCTGACAGTCGTCAGCCCTTCCCTGACAGTCGTCAGCCCTTCCCTGACAGTCGTCAGCCCTTCCTTGACAGCTGTCAGGCGTCACTTGACGAAGCGGATGTTCACCGGATAGCGGTACCACTCGCCCCGGCGGGCTGCGACGCTGGCGAGGATCACCAGCACGACGTAGGCGATCCCGATGAACGGCAGCAGCACCAGCCCGATCACCACGAAGACGAGCAGTCCCGCGACCGCGGCCGCCAGCAGCGTGGTGAGCTGGAAGTTCAGCGACTCGACCGCGTGGTACCTGACGTACGCCGAGTCCTTCCCCCTGGCCAGCAGGACGATCAGCGGGCACAGGAACCCGAGGGCGACGTAGGCGGCGACGAAACTGCCCAGGTGGGCGGCGAACGCCCAGTTGCGCTCATCCTCCAGCGTCATGGCGCCCGAGCCCGCGGGCGGCTGCTCCGGAGGAGGCGGAGGCGGCGGGAAGGCGCCGGACCCCGGCTCCGGCGAGGGGGTGGTACCCGGCTCCGGCGAGGGCGGCGGAGTCGCACCGGCCTCCGACGGGGGGTATGGCTGGTACGGCGTTCGGCCAGGCTCCGGCGAGGGCGGCGGAGTGCCGTTGCCCGGCCGGGGTTCCTCGTGCTGCTGGCTCATGTCGGCCCCCTTACCCGATCCCAGGGTGGCCCTCACCGAGTCGCCGGGGGACGTGACCGGTGCGCCGGGGGGATCTGGTGACGCGCGCGACAGGCCGACCGCCCGACGCGCCCTCCCTTCAGCCTGTCACGCCCGGGCCGCCGGCGGCACCGACGCATCGGGCGAATGCGTCGTACCGTCCCGTCCGGGCGAAGTCTCCGGAGCCGGCGCCGGCCGGAAAGGATTCAGACGCGGAAGGATTCAGTCGGCGTCGACGGTGACGAAGTCGATGAGGTGCTCGACCCGGCCGAGCAGGGCGGGTTCGAGGTCGCGGAAGTCGCGGACCGTGCCCAGGATCTGTTTCCACGCCCGGGCGATGTCGGCCTGCTCGTCGTGCGGCCAGCCGAGGGCGGCGCAGATGCCGTGCTTCCACGACGTCTGCCGCGGGATGTCGGGCCATCGGTCCAGACCCACGCGCTCGGGTCGTACGGCCGCCCAGATGTCCACGAACGGGTGGCCGACCACGAGGACGTGGGCGCCGTAGGGCCCGCGGGCGACCTCCTCGGCGATCCGGCTCTCCTTGCTGCCGGGCACCAGGTGGTCGACGAGGACGCCGAGCCGGCGCCGGGGCTCGGGCCGGAACTCCGCCACGACGGCGGCGAGGTCGTCCACGCCTTCGAGATACTCCACGGCGACGCCCTCGATCCGCAGGTCGTCGCCCCACACCTTCTCGATCAGCTCGGCGTCGTGGCGGCCCTCGACGTAGATCCGGCTGGCCCGGGCGACCCTGGCCCGGGAGTTGCGGACCGCGATCGAACCGGACGCGGTGCGGGCGGGTCCGGCGGCCGGCGCGGCCTTCGGGCGCCGGATCGCGACCGGCTTTCCCTCCAGCCAGAACCCCGGGCCGTACGGATAGCTGCGCCGAGCCCCGCGCCGGTCCTCCAGCACCACGAGGTCGCGTTCGATCGCGACCACCGCGCCGCAGAAGCCCGTGGTGGCGTCCTCGAGCACCATCTCGGGCTCGACGTCCACCTCGACCGTCCGGCCGAGCTTCGGTGCCCGCCAGTCGGTGGTCAGGACGTCCTGCGTATAGCGATCACCAGGTCCGGCCATGATCGGTGAGCGTAGCGGCGGACCGGCCCGCGATCGGGGAACGCCACGCCGCCGGCCCGGGGCCGGGCCTCGCAGGCGCCGTTCGTCGTACGTCCGGTGGCGTTCGGCTACTGGCCCAGCAGGGGGAGGGAACGCCGGCCCGGCCCCGGTCCTTCGGGCCCGGTCATAGGAGCGCCGGACTCCCGCAGGTGCCGGTAGCCCCGGCGAACCGCCTCGGCCAGCCGCTCGGTGGGGTAGGGCCACTCCGCCGCCGCAAGCGCCTCGGCCTCCGGCACACCCTCGCCCGCCAGCCGGCGGATCGTCTCCGCGACCGCGGTGGCGTCGCCGAACTGCGCGGTCACGAACGCCTGGTCCACCACCGCACCGTGACCCGGCACCACCGCCGACGACGGCGTGAGCAGGCCGGTCAACACCTCCAGTGTCGACGGCCACTCCAGCGGGAACGAGTCGTCGCCGTACGCCGGCGGACCGGACTCCTCCACCAGGTCACCGGCGAACACGACGTCGGCGTCCGGCACCCGGATCGCCACGTCGCCGTCGGTGTGGCCACGGCCGGGGTGGACGAGCTCGACCACGCGGTCGCCGAGGTCGATCACGGACACCGAGGCGAACGTACGGGTGGGCGGGGTCAGCACGAGATCGGCCATGTCCCGCTCCCACTCAGGCGAACGGCCGGCGAGGGCCGCGCGCGCATGCTCGCCCCACTCGGCGAGCGCACCGGGAACCGTCTCGTGCCCGTAGATCGTGGCGTCGGCGAACCGCTGGTTACCGAACGTGTGGTCGAAGTGCCAGTGGGTGTCGACGACCCACCGGACCGGCAGGTCGGACAACTCGGCGAGGTCCGCGCGGAGTTCGTCCGCTTCGCGCGGGCCGCCCCTGGTGTCCACGACGAGCAGCCCGTCGGCGCCGACGACCACGCCCACGGTGACGTCGAACGACGGGTAGCGCCGGGCGAAGCAGCCTTGGCCGACCTCGGTCCACTTCTCGGTCCGGCCGGTACGGGGGACATTCACGCCCACAGCATCCCATTGCCGTGGTCAGCACAAGGTGGCCGTGTCGCCGTAGACTGGCACTCAGGTTCGGCGAGTGCCAGTCTGGTGCCGGTCCAAGATCCGTTCGGACGGCGTACTCGCGCGTGGGCTCGTCGAGGTGGGCGGGCCCACTGCCACGCCCGGCGGCTCGCCCGGGCCGGTACCGTCCGAACCACCGCGCGGTCAGCGGGACCGGCACGACCAGCCGCACGAGCGGGACAGCAGGACAAGCAGCGAGCAGCACAGCAACACCGCAGGCAACAGCACCGCAGAAACACGTGGAACCGCGCCAGGACGAAGGAGGCCGAAGCCAATGCTCGACGACCGGAAGTTGGCCGTCCTCCGCGCGATCGTCGAGGACTACGTCCACACCGAGGAGCCGGTCGGATCGAAGGCCCTGGTCGACCGGCACAACCTGGGTGTCTCTCCGGCGACCGTGCGCAACGACATGGCCGCGCTGGAGGAGGAGGGCTACATCGCCCAGCCGCACACCAGCGCCGGCCGGATCCCCACCGACAAGGGCTACCGCCTCTTCGTCGACCGGCTGACCACGATCAAGCCGATGTCCAGCGCCGAGCGCCGCGCCATCTCGGCGTTCCTCGAGGGCGCTGTCGACCTGGACGACGTGGTGCACCGCACGGTGCGCCTGCTCGCCCAGATCACCCGGCAGGTCGCGGTCGTGCAGTACCCCACGCTCACCCGGTCCACCGTCCGGCATGTGGAACTCGTCACGTTGTCGTCGAGCCGGCTGCTGATCGTTTTGATCACCAGCACCGGCCGGGTGGAGCAGCGGGTGGTCGACGTGGGCACCACGGTGGCCGACGAGTTCCTGCGCGACGTCCGGTCCCGGCTGAACGCCGCGGTCACCGGGCGGCCGCTCACCGAGGCCGCGTCGGCGGTTGCCGACCTACCGGACACCTTCGAGGTGTCCCAACGCTCGCAGGTCACCGCCATCGTGTCGACGTTCCTGGAGACCGTCGCCGAACGCACCGAGGGCCGGATCGCGGTGAGCGGTACGGCCAACCTCATCCCGTTCGGCGCGGAGTTCCACACCTCCATCCGGCCGGTCCTGGAGGCGCTGGAGGAGCAGGTCGTCCTGCTCCGCCTCATCGGTGAGGCCACCGACCCGTCCGGGTTCACCGTCCGGATCGGTCACGAAAACCCCTTCGTCGAACTCTCCACGGCCTCGGTGGTCACCACCGGCTATGGTCCTGGGGACGAGGCCGTCGCCAATCTCGGGGTGGTCGGGCCGACCCGAATGGATTACCCGGGCACCATGGGAGCGGTTCGCGCCGTAGCCCGCTATGTCAGCCAGATCCTCGCAGGGGAATGATCCGAGGGAATGAGTCAGTGCCGAAGGCATCCCAGAGCATGAGCCAGGACTACTACGAGCTCCTCGGCGTCCGCCGCGACGCCTCCGCGGAGGAGATCAAGAAGGCCTACCGTCGGCTGGCGCGCACGCTGCACCCAGACGTCAACCCCGACCCCGAGACGCAGGAGCGGTTCAAGGAGGTCACCCGCGCCTACGAGGTCCTGTCGGACCCGAAGAAGCGCGAGGTGTACGACCTGGGCGGCGACCCCCTGGCGTCCGGTGCGGGCCAGGGCGCGGGCTTCGGTCCCGGGTTCTCCTTCACCGACATCATGGACGCGTTCTTCGGCTCATCCGGCACCCGCGGCCCGCGTCCGCGCACCCGGCGTGGCCAGGACGCGCTGTTGCGGCTGCCGGTCGACCTGGCCGAGGCGGTGTTCGGCGCGGTCAAGGAGATCCAGGTCGACACCGCCGTGGTGTGCCAGAGCTGCCAGGGCGGTGGCGCCGCTCCGGGAACGTCGCCGACCACCTGCACGGTGTGCGAGGGCCGCGGCGAGGTCAACTCCGTCCAGCGCTCGTTCCTGGGCCAGGTGATGACCACCCGGCCGTGCCCCCGTTGCCAGGGCTTCGGGACGATCATCCCCAACCCCTGCCCGGAATGCGCGGGGGAGGGCCGGGTGCTGTCCCGCCGTACGCTCGCGGTCAAGATTCCGGCCGGTGTCGACGACGGCACCCGCATCCAGCTGTCCGGCCAGGGAGAGGTGGGGCCCGGTGGCGGACCCGCCGGCGACCTGTACGTCGAGATACAGGTCGAGCCGCACGAGGTGTGGACCCGGCACGGCAACGACCTGCACTGCACCGTCAAGCTGCCGATGACCGCCGCCGCGCTCGGCACCACGATCACCCTGGACACCCTGGACGAGGACTCCGTCGAGGTGGAGGCCAAGGCGGGCACCCAGTCCGGCCACGAGCTGGTGATCCCCGGCCGCGGCGTACCCCACCTGTCCGGCGGTTCCCGGCGCGGCGACCTGGTGGTGCACGTGGTGGTGGAGACCCCGTCCCGGCTCGACCACGCCCAGCGGGAGCTGCTCACCGAGCTCGCGCGGCTGCGTGGCGAGGAGAAGGCCAGCGGGCAGTTCACCTCCGAGCGGCGCGGTGGGGTCTTCTCCCGCATCCGCGACGCCTTCAACGGCTGAACCACGTGACCGAGCCGAACGAGGCAACCGGGCCGACCGGGCCGACCGCCGTGACCGAGCCGACCGAGGGGAGTCGGGCGTGACGAGCGACGCCGACTGCGTGTTCTGCCGCATCGTGGCGGGGGAGATTCCGGCGGAGGTGATCCGGGAGACCGAGCACACGCTGGCCTTCCCCGACGTGAGCCCGCAGGCGCCGGTGCACGTGCTGGTGATCCCCAAGGACCACCGGGCCGACCTCGACGCGGTGGTCGCCGCCGACCCCGGGCTGGCCGGTGAGCTGCTGCGCGAGTGCGCCGCGGTGGCCGACCAGTTGGGCGTACGCGAGTCCGGCTACCGCGTGGTCACCAACATCGGCACGGAGGGTGGCCAGGGCGTGCTCCACTGCCACCTGCACGTGCTGGCCGGACGGCAGATGTCCGACGCGCTCGGCTAGGTCGCGGCGCGGTCGCGGCCCCGGCCCCGGCCCTGCCGACGGCCCGGCCCCGCCGCCGGTGCCGGCCGCCCCGAGGGGGGTTCCCGGGGTGATCCGCACGCCGCGGCACACCGGGGCATCTCGCCCACAGCGGAAATACCAGTCCCGGTTCCGGCCGGGCGGAGCTACGATGAACGACGTTTCGAGCGTCGGGATACCGAAGGAGGGGCCGAACAGGCCGCCCATGGCGCAGACCAGCCCCACACAGACCAAGATCGTCGTACCCTCCAGCATCTCGATGGTGAGCCTGCTCGGGCCGCGCGACGAGTTTCTCCGAGTGGCGGAGAAGGAGTTCGACGCGCAGATCCACGTCCGCGGCAACGAGATCACCGTGACCGCGTCGCCGGAGGAGCGCATCCTCGTCGAGCAGCTCTTCGACGAGCTGGTCGCGATCGTCCGCTCCGGGCACGGCCTGACCTCCGACGCGGTGGAGCGCAGCGTGGCGATGCTGCGGACCCGCGACGCCGAACGCCCCACCGACGTCCTCACCCTCAACATCCTGTCCAACCGCGGCCGGACGATCCGGCCCAAGACGGTCGGGCAGAAGCGCTATGTCGACGCGATCGACCAGCACACGGTGATCTTCTCCATCGGCCCGGCCGGCACCGGCAAGACCTACCTCGCGATGGCGAAGGCGGTCCAGGCGCTGCAGGCCAAGCAGGTCAACCGGATCATCCTCACTCGTCCGGCGGTCGAGGCCGGTGAGCGGCTCGGGTTCCTGCCCGGCACCCTCTCGGAGAAGATCGACCCCTACCTCCGGCCGCTGTACGACGCGCTGCACGACATGATCGACCCCGACTCGATCCCGCGGCTGCTGACCGCCGGAACGATCGAGGTCGCGCCGCTCGCCTACATGCGTGGCCGCACCCTCAACGACGCGTTCATCATTCTGGACGAGGCGCAGAACACCTCGCCGGAGCAGATGAAGATGTTCCTCACCCGCCTGGGCTTCGGCTCCAAGATGGTGGTGACCGGCGACGTCACCCAGATCGACCTGCCGGGTGGCACGTCGTCGGGGCTGAAGGTCGTCCACGACATCCTCGACGGGCTCGACGACGTGCACTTCAGCACGCTGGGCAGCCAGGACGTCGTACGCCACAAGCTGGTGGGCCGGATCGTCGCCGCCTACGACGCCTACGAGGCCAAGCGCTCCACGGACACCGGCGGCCGTCCGGTCGAGGTCGGCCGGCGTCAGCCCGCGCCGCGGCGTCCCTGACCGGCTCGCCGATCGGTCCAGCGCACGGCACCGTCGAGACGCCACCAAGACGCACCGAGACCCGCCGAGACGCCACCGAGATTCCGCCACCATCGCGAAGGCACCTGTGAAGCGCCCATGAGCATTGACATCGCCAACGAGTCCGGCGTCGAGGTCGACGAGCGCGAGCTGTCCCGGCTCGCCCGCTTCGTTCTGGACCGGATGCGCCTGCACCCGCAGGCCGAGCTGTCGGTCGTCCTCGTCGACGAGGAGACGATGGCCGAGCACCACGTGCGATGGATGGACGAGCCCGGACCGACCGACGTACTCGCGTTCCCGATGGACGAGCTGCGGCCCGGCCGGGAGGGCGAGGAGCCGCCGAGCGGGCTGCTGGGCGACGTGGTGTTGTGCCCGCAGGTCGCCGAACGCCAGGCGAAGGACGCCGGTCACTCCACCGAGGACGAGTTGCAGCTGCTCGCCACTCACGGGATCCTGCACCTGCTGGGGTACGACCACGCCGAGCCTGAGGAGCATCAGGAGATGTTCGGCCTGCAAGCCCGCCTGCTGGCGGAGTGGCAACCACACCGTGGGGCGGGCGACGACGGATGACCGGTGACGTCTGGCTGGTCCTCCTGGCCGCCGTCCTGGTCCTCGTCGCCGGGTTCCTCGCCTCTGCCGAGGCTGCCCTGTCGGCGTTCTCCAAGTCACGTGCCGACGGTCTGGTCGCGGCCGGCCGACGTGGAGCGGACCGGGTACGCATGCTGGTCGAGGACCGCGCGTCGTACCTCAACACCGCGCTGTTCCTGCGGCTGGTCTGCGAGCTGACCGCCACCGTGCTGGTCGCGGACGTGCTGTTCGGCGTCATCCAGGCGACCTGGGCGGCGATCCTGGCCACCGCCGGGGTGATGATCCTCGTGTCGTACGTCGTGGTCGGCGTGGCACCGCGCACGGTCGGCCGCCAGCATCCCGACCGGGTGGCGCTGATGACCGCGCCGTCGCTGATCGCGCTGACCCGGGTGCTCGGCCCGCTGCCGAAGCTGCTGATCCTGCTCGGTAACGCCCTCACCCCCGGCAAGGGCTTCCGCGAGGGGCCGTTCGCCACGGAGGCCGAGCTGCGCGAGCTGGTCGACATCGCCGAGGCGAGCCGGGTGATCGAGTCCGGCGAGCGGGAGATGATCCACTCGGTGTTCGAGCTGGGCGACACCATCGTGCGCGAGGTGATGGTTCCCCGTACCGACATCGTGGTCATCGAGCGCAACAAGACCCTGCGCCAGCTGATGTCGCTCGCCCTGCGCAGCGGCTTCTCCCGGATCCCGGTGATCGGGGAGAACCTCGACGACGTGGTGGGCGTGGCCTACCTCAAGGACGTCACCCAGCGCGTGTACGACAACCGCCAGGCCGAGACCACCGAACGCGTGGAGCAGGTGATGCGCCCGCCCGCGTTCGTGCCCGACTCCAAGCCGGTCGACGGCCTGCTGCGGGAGATGCAGCAGCAGCGCACGCACCTCGCGATCGTCCTGGACGAGTACGGCGGCACCGCCGGCCTGGTCACGATCGAGGACATCCTGGAGGAGATCGTCGGCGAGATCACCGACGAGTACGACGTGGCGCCGCGCGCGGTCGAACGCCTCGGCAGCGGTGCGGTGCGGGTCAGTTCGCGGCTGCCGATCCACGAGCTCGGCGAGCTGTTCGACCTGGAGCTGGACGACGAGGACGTGGACAGCGTCGGCGGGCTGATGGCCAAGCACCTGGACAAGGTGCCGATCCCGGGGGCGAGGGTCGCCGTGGAGGGCCTGCAGCTGCTGGCCGAGGGTCCGGTCGGTCGGCGCAACCGGATCCCGACCATCCTGGTCACCCGGGTGGACGAGCGCTCGTGGGACGAGGCCGAGGAGAACGCCGAGGAGCGCACCTCCTCCTGACCTGCCGCGGGACTGGTCCGGGCGAACGCCACCTCAAGGTCGCGCGCCCTAAGGGCAGGTGTCCTGCGTCCCGGCGTTTCGAGGCCCGGCGTTCGGAGGCCCGGCGTTCGGAGGCCCGGCGTACCGAGTCACGCGCCCTGGTTCGGCGGCCGTTCGCTGGTGAGCGCGAGGTTGTTGCCGTCCGGATCGCGGAAGAACGCCATCCACAGCTCGGTCACCTCGTCCCGGTGCACGAGATGCGGTCCGTCGAGGAACTCCACGCCGCGCTCGCGCAGCCGGGCGTGCTCCGCGTCGAGGTCGTCGACCCGGAAGTAGAGCGTCACCCGGCCGGCGAAGTCCGGCGTCTCCGGGACGCCGAGGTAGAGGCGTACGTCACCGGACTGGAAGAACGCCATCGGCTGCCCCGGCACCCGGAACAGGAACGGGATCTGCAGAACGTCGCGGTAGAACTCCACCGCCCGATCGACGTCATCGACGCTGATGTGCACCTGGGAGAGTGGTCCGACTGACACGGTGCCTCCTATACTTAACCCCGGTGAAAGGATAACCATGGTTAAGCAAGGTGGGCAAGACGGTCTCCCGGCGACTCCCACCGGAGTTCCGGACGACGACGTGCACCAGACCGCCAACCTCCTCCACTCCGCGGCGCTGCGGCTGCTGCGGGTCGCCCGTACCGCCGACACCGAGATGGATCTCGACGGCCCGCGGGCCTCGCTGCTGTCGGTCCTGGTGTTCGCCGGACCGCGGTCGGTCGGCGCGCTGGCGCGGATCGAGCAGGTGTCGGCACCCGCGATCACCAAGTCGGTCACCGCACTGGAAGGTCTCGGACTGGTCGAGCGCACACCCAACCCGGGCGATCGCCGGGTGGTGCTCGTCACGGCCACTCCGGCCGGCCGGCGGTTGCTGGAACAGGGCCGGGCCGCGCGGGTCCGCGCCGTGGCCGAGCTGTTGTCCGGACTGTCCGACCGAGATCTCGCCACCTTGCGCCGTGCCTCCGGACTGGTCGGCCGCCAACTCCAGCGGCACCCGGCCGGCGAGGGCGGGCAGGACAACCCGCTCTGAGCCGTGGAAACAGCGGCGGTGACCTACGCCGACAGGCCGCCGTCGACGACGTACGTCGCACCAGTGACGTAGGACGCCTCGTCGCTGCCGAGGAACAGGATGACCTGGCCGATCTCGCGTGGGTCGGCCTGGCGCCGCAGCAGCGTGGGCGTTTGGCGTTGCAGGTGTTCGCGGGCCTGTTCCGGGGTCTCTCCAGTGGCTGCGGCTCGCCGGCGTACATGGAAGTCGGTCAGCGTCGGGCCCGGACAGACGGCGTTGACCCGGATGCCGTCCTCGGCATGGTCGTACGCCATCGCGCGGGTCATGGCCAGCAGGCCCGCCTTGGTCGCGTCGTACTGCGCCATCCCGGCGCGTCCGGCCAGGGCGTTGGCGGAGGAGACGTTGACGATGCTTCCGCCGCCGCGACGGACCATCTCCGGGATCGCGAACTTCGCGCAGTAGGCCGCCTGCAGGAGGTTGCCGCGGACGATGTAGTCCCACGAGGCGGGGTCGGCCTCGGTCACCGGGCCCCATACCCGCACCCCGGCGACGTTGGCGAGGATGTCGAGGCCGCCGAAAGCGCCGACGGTCTCCTCGACCGCGCGCTGGGCCTCGGACTCCTCGTCCAGCCGGGCCGCCACGGCCAGTACCCGGCGACCCTCCGGGTCTATTCCGCCGGCCACCTGTTTCGCCGCCGACTCGTCGACGTCGACCACCGCGACCGAAGCGCCCTGTTCGGCGAACAGGTGCGCGGTCGCGGCACCGATCCCGCCGCCGCCCCCGGTCACGAGAACGACCTTTCCCTCCACCCGGCCGGAAGTGTTCATGGTGATCATCCTTGCCGAGTCGAACCGGGCCGGTCCAGCACGTCGCCCGGCCGAAACCGTCCACGCCGCACGGGCGCGTGTGTGTGACCGGGACGGAAAAGGCGAGCAGGGAAGCGGCTCCGCGAATTGCCCGAACCGTGCTTCACGCCGTTACGAAAAGCGCCACCGACGATCTTCCGAGTACGACCCTCACTCGCCGGATCGCAGAATTCGAAATGACAGAACACTCATCATCTCTCATGTGAGAACTACCTCACGAAACGCCGATGGCCACCGGAATTCATCCGGTGACCATCGGGAGTTTGGAGGACGCGACGGCGCCTACCGCTCCGGGGAGAACCGAAGGCGCCGCCGCACCCGTGGTGTTACGACGAACGCCTCAGCGGGGAAGGTCGTACTTTCCGGCCTTGACGTCACCGACGAACGCGACCCAGGCCGCCGGAGAAACGGCGAGCACGCCGCCGTTCCGGTCCTTGGTGTCGCGAACGCCCACGCGGGCGGTCGATGTGCCGACCTCCACGCAGTTGCCACCGTTGTTGGAGTAGCTGGCCTTCTTCCAGCCGCTGAACTGCTCACTCACGATGAGTTCCTTTCCATCTCTGCTGCCGCCTCGGTGAGAAGAGCGGCACTGTCCTCGGTTGACAGCGCCGCCTTCTGGAGGCGCTCCCACAGGCTTTCATATTGTCCGACCTCGTTCCCTTCCATGAGAACGACGTCGGCCGTCAACGTGTCCACGGCCGCCACAACGGGGTCCTTACGGTCTTCGAATGTGTAAAGACTGAAAGGGCCCCTCGGGACCATGTAGCCCTGCACTTTCGCAGAAACCGGGAGCACCCGAAGACTGACACGCCGTCGGGAGCCGACCGAGGCGAGATAGTGCAACTGCGAGGCGAGAATCTCTGGTGGCGCGGAAAATCCGCGGGCCACCACCTCGTGAATGATGACTTCGTAACTTTGCGGTCCGTCCGGGTCCCACAGCATCGTCTGCCGACCCGACCTTGCGCGCAGGACCGCTTCGGACGTGGTGGGGATCGACCCCACCAGTGTCAGGTCGTCGGTCTCGCACACCGACTGGGTGTACGCCTCGATCTGCAGCAGACCGGGAACGATCGTGCTCTGGTACTCCCGGATCGTCTCGGCGCCGGATTCGAAGTCGGCGTACGTGGCCTGCCGCCGGTCCATCGGCTGGGACGTCCACCAGCCGTGGACCGCCGCCGTCCGGGCGAGCTCGACGAGTTCGGCGCGGTCGTCGCCGGTGACGTCGAGCGCGTCGGCGATCTGCCGGATGACGATCTCGTCCGGCCTGCCCTGGCCGTTCTCCAGCCGGCTGATCTTCGCCGCCGAGACACCGATCTCATTACCGAGCTTGGCGTGGGTCAACTTCGCGCGTTCGCGTTGTTCGCGTAGCTCCCGGCCGAGCCGGTGCCGGCGAACCGTCGGACTGCTTCTCACCCGTGCTCCCTGTCGCCGATGCGTACCCGGGTGCCCTGGTTTCGGGCCGAGAGGTACCTTCCCGTCCTGTACGGAGTGTCACCACTTTTTACAGAACGTCGCCAAATGAGGTTTGGATCATAGGCGGTGGAGCATCATCACTCCTGCCGAATGATGCAGATTCGGCGAGAACCCGAGTTCCGGTGGGGAGGCATGATGATCGGAACCACCTGGCACGACCAACAGCGGGACATCAGTGCCCGCCTCGCGCCGTGCACCGCGGCCGCGGGCCGGATCGCAGCCGAACTGGCCGACCGGTTCGAGCCCCTGGGAGTCGACGCCGCACCGGTGTGGGACGAGGTCCGGGGCCGCTGGGGTGTGCGAATCGTCGAGCCCGCGAACGGTCAACTCCACATGCACGTCTGGCTGGACGGCGACCACTGGACCTGGACACCCGGGTGCGTGTGGTCGGCGCCCGCCGACGACTGCGACGGCGTGGTCCGCTTCGTGCTGACCTGGGTCACCGAACACCGGGTGGTCGTGTGATGGCCACCTTCGAACTCCCGCCGCGTCGACTGGCTCGACCCCCGAAGTCCTTGGCGCGGCGGGCATCCAGACTGGCCGGCCCGGGGACGTCCCCGGCCCATTCCCTGCGTTTCCGGGTCGGCCGCGCCACCGTGACGGGCTCGCTCAGCACCGCCGCCACCGTGCGGGATGTGCTCCGCGAACGCGCCATCGCCCGCGACCTCGGACCGGAGGCGGTCGACGCGCTGGCCCGGGACATGGTGATCCGGCACACCCCCGAACGCTCCAGCTTCGGGCTGCGTCGCTGGCGTGGCCTGCCCGTACCCACCCTGCGCAGACCGGTGTGTGCCGACTGCGCCGGGGTGTGGCCCTGTGCGCACGTGCGCTGGGCCGAACGCCGTACCACGGCTGTTGCCAGCACTGGCGGACGTACGCCTCACCGACACTCCGGTGCCAGGGCAGCCGAGATGTCGGCGACCCCCACGAACCCCCCGCTCGCCCCGTCCACTAACAAAAACCTGATTAGGGACGGGCGGGGTCGGAAAGAAAGAGTAAGTCCCCCGGGCGAACGACTTTGGCAGAAGTGACGCTCGGAACCCCCTGATGAGAGGACGTTAAGCCATGCAGGCTTTCACCGCTACCCCCGGCAACGGCTCCAGCTCCGCCGACGAGACCCTCTTCGGCAGCACCGGTGTCCAGCGCGACCAGCTCACTGGTGAGCTGCTGGGCGACCCCCGGGCCTGAGCCCCCGAAGGACGGGCCCTCGGACAACGGCGTCCGGGGGCCCGCCCCTGGCCCTGCACGGGGAGGGCCAGGGGCAACTTCATGTCCGGGACGATCTATGAACGCGCTCACTCGCCTGTACGAGACCAATCCTGAGTTCGTGTCCTACTGCCTGGACGCGTTGTTCGTCCTGGCGGTGGGCTACATGGTTTCCTGTCACCTGCATCCGGACGTCGACTGCCGCAAGTGCAAGGGCACCGGCAAGCACCGGAGCTTCATCTACAAACGAGCCCGTCGGCAGTGTCATCACTGTGGTGGTACGGGCAGGACCCGCCGCTTCTTCGCCTGGGCGACGGACATCGGCCAGCCGCGACTACGCGCGCCCCGCTGGCACAAGGCGAAACGCCACGTCTGACGCGGCACTCGGGTGAGGCTTCCCCGATCTGCTTATCGGAGATTCGCCGACACCGGGCCTTCGAATCGCCCGTAGCGCCTATGGCGCGTCCCTGCGATCGCTTCGGGGAACCGTTCCCAGTCGAGGAGTCGGCACGGATTCCTCCGCGGAAGAATCCGTCGGCGATTCCCGGTTAACGATCAACAGCTGAACCTCGTACTCCGGAAGCGGCGTCTGCGACCAGACGAGTGCCGCGCTCGCGCGGGTGCGGATCACGCGTCGCCCGTGCCGCGGCGTACACCCTAGGATCGCCGGGTGACCAGTGCCGAGCTTGATCCCGAAGACGCCAAGATCATCACCCTGGCCCGCTCCACCCGAGCGCGCGCCGGAGCGCCCGAAGGCGCCGGCGTCCGCGACACCACCGGCCGCACCTACACCGCCGCCACGGTGGATCTGCCCTCGTTGCGGATGTCCGCCCTGCGGCTCGCGGTGGCGATGGCGGTGTCCAGCGGAGCCGACGGACTCGAGGCGGCAGCCGTGGTCACCGAGGCGGCGGAGGCCGCGGCGGAGGACGTCGCCGCGGTCGCCGACCTGGCCGGCGCCGGCGTCCCGGTCCTGGTGGCCGGGCCGGACGGGACCGTCCGGACGGTCGCCCACAGCGGATAGGGGACAATCGACCGGGTGAGCGAGGCTACGACGCAGTTCAGGAGCGGGTTCGCCTGCCTGGTGGGACGCCCCAACACCGGCAAGTCCACGTTGACGAACGCCCTGGTCGGTCGGAAGGTCGCCATCGCGTCGTCCCGGCCGCAGACGACGCGGCACACGGTGCGGGGGATCGTCAACCGGCCGGACGCCCAGCTGGTGCTGGTAGACACCCCAGGTCTGCACAAACCTCGCACCCTTCTCGGCGAGCGCCTGAACGCGCTCGTCCTCAGCACCCTCGGTGAGGTCGACGCGGTGGGGGTGTGCCTGCCGGCCGACGAACGCATCGGGCCGGGCGACCGCTTCCTGGTCAACGAGATCGCGAAGGTTCGGAGGCGTCCCACGGTGGCGATCGTCACCAAGTCCGACCTGGTCGACCCGAACCGCATGGTCGAGCACCTCGCGGCGGTCGCGGCGATGACCAAGGACACCGGCGTCGAGTGGGACGACATCGTGCCGGTGTCGGCGCAGGACGGCACCCGCGTGGACCTGCTGGCCAACCTGCTCGTCGACAAGCTGCCGCCGGGGCCGCCGCTCTACCCCGAGGGCGAGCTCACCGACGAGCCCGAGGAGGTCCTCGTCGCCGAACTCATCCGCGAGGCCGTCCTCGAGGGTGTCCGCGACGAGCTGCCCCACTCGGTGGCCGTGCTGGTGGAGGAGATGGGGCTGCGCGAGGACCGCCCGAAGGACCGGCCGCTGCTCGACATCTACGCCCACCTGTTCGTCGAACGCCCCAGCCAGAAGGCGATCGTCATCGGCGCCAAGGGCCGCCGGCTGGTGGAGGTGGGCACCACGGCGCGCAAGCAGATCGAGACGCTGCTGGGTACACCGGTCTACCTCGACCTGCGGGTCAAGGTCGCCAAGGACTGGCAGCGCGACCCCAAACAGCTGCGCCGGCTCGGGTTCTAGCCCGGCAACCCGCGGCCCGGAACCCCGAGGCCCGGAACCCCGAAGTCCGGGTCGGGCGCTTCCCGGCGGGGGACCTCGTCAGGAATCGAGAAGCACGCGCGGACCCGGGGCGGCTAGCGTGACTGCCGAAGACCTGGACACCCCACCGGACGCCGCACTGATGGAGACCCGATGACCAAGGCCCCCAAGACGGCAGCGCAGCCGCCCGTGCCGCACGTCGCCGACAGCCACGACCTGATCCGCGTGCAGGGCGCGCGGGAGAACAACCTCAAGGACGTGAGCGTCGAGCTCCCCAAGCGCCGGCTGACGGTGTTCACCGGGGTGTCCGGCTCGGGTAAGAGCTCGCTGGTGTTCGCCACCATCGCGGCCGAGTCGCAGCGGATGATCAACGAGACCTACAGTGCGTTCGTCCAGGGGTTCATGCCGACGCTGGCCCGGCCGGAGGTCGACCTGCTCGACGGGCTGACGACGGCGATCATCGTGGACCAGGAGCGGATGGGGGCCGACCCGCGGTCCACCGTCGGAACCGCCACCGACGCCGCCGCGATGCTGCGCATCCTGTTCAGCCGGATCGGCAAGCCGCACATCGGTTCCCCGCAGGCGTTCTCGTTCAACGTTCCCACCCGGGTCGCGAGCGGAGTGATGAGGACCGAGAAGGGCCAGACCGAGCAGAAGTCGGTCGTACGCAACGCCGTCTACCAGGGCGGCATGTGCCCGCGCTGTGAGGGCATGGGCAACGTCAGCGACATCGACCTCGCCGCGTTGTACGACGAGAACAAGTCGCTCAACGAGGGTGCGCTCACCATCCCCGGCTACAGCATGGAGGGGTGGTACGGCCGGATCTTCCGCGGCTGCGGCTACTTCGACCCGGACAAGCCGATCCGGAAGTTCACCAAGAAGGAACGCAACGACCTCCTCTACCGCGAGCCGACCAAGATCAAGGTCGACGGCATCAACCTGACGTACGCCGGACTGATCCCGCAGATCCAGAAGTCCTTCCTGTCCAAGGACGTCGACGCCCTCCAGCCGCACATCCGTGCGTTCGTGGAGCGGGCGGTGACGTTCGCGGTGTGCCCGGAGTGCGAGGGAACCCGGCTGAGCAAGGAGGCCCGGTCGGCGAAGATCAACGGCAGGAACATCGCCGAGCTGTACGCCATGCAGATCAGCGACCTCGCCGACTGGGTACGCGATCTCGACGAGCCGTCGGTGGCCCCGCTCCTCGCCGGGCTGCGGCACCTGCTGGACTCGTTCTCCCGGATCGGGCTGGGCTACCTCTCCCTGGATCGGCCGGCCGGCACGTTGTCCGGGGGAGAGGCGCAGCGGACGAAGATGATCCGCCACCTCGGGTCGTCCCTGACCGACGTCACCTACGTCTTCGACGAGCCCACGATCGGGCTGCACCCGCACGACATCGCGCGGATGAACGAACTGCTGCTGCAGTTGCGGGACAAGGGCAACACCGTCCTGGTGGTGGAGCACAAGCCGGAGACGATCGCGATCGCCGACCACGTGGTCGACCTCGGCCCCGGTGCCGGCACCGAGGGCGGCACGGTCTGTTTCGAGGGCACCGTGGAGGGGCTGCGGGCCAGCGACACGGTCACCGGCCGCCACCTCGACGACCGGGCGAGCCTGAAGCCGTCGGTGCGTACGTCCGCGGGCGCGCTGGAGGTCCGCGGCGCCTCCACCCACAACCTGCGCAACGTGAACGTCGACATCCCGCTCGGGGTGCTCACCGTGGTTACCGGGGTCGCGGGTTCGGGAAAGAGCTCACTGATCCACGGCTCGGTCGCCGGCCGCGACGGCGTGGTGGTGATCGACCAGCGCGCGATCCGGGGTTCCCGGCGCAGCAACCCGGCGACCTACACCGGCCTGCTCGACCCGATCCGCAAGTCGTTCGCCAAGGCCAACGGCGTGAAGCCCGCGCTGTTCAGCGCCAACTCCGAGGGCGCCTGCCCCGCCTGCAAGGGGGCGGGGGTGATCTACACCGATCTGGGTGTGATGGCGACGGTCGAGTCGCCCTGCGAGGAATGCGAGGGGAAGCGGTTCCAGGCCTCGGTGCTGGAGTACACCCTGGGCGGCCGGAACATCGCCGAGGTGCTGGCGATGTCGGTGGCCGAGGCCGAGGAGTTCTTCGGCGAGGGTGAGGGGAGTACGCCGGCCGCGCACAGGATCCTCGACCGGCTGGCCGACGTCGGGCTGGGATACCTCCACCTCGGCCAGCCGCTCACCACCCTGTCCGGCGGTGAACGCCAGCGGCTCAAGCTGGCCACGGCGATGGCGGAGAAGGGCGACGTCTACGTCCTCGACGAGCCGACCACCGGACTGCACCTGGCCGACGTCGAGCAGTTGCTGAGCCTGCTGGACCGGCTGGTCGACTCGGGGAAGTCGGTCGTCGTGATCGAGCACCACCAGGCCGTGATGGCGCACGCGGACTGGATCATCGACCTCGGCCCCGGCGCCGGACACGACGGCGGCCGGGTCGTCTTCGAGGGGACTCCGGCCGACCTGGTGGCCGCCCGCTCCACCCTCACCGGCGAGCACCTCGCGGCCTACGTCGGCGCCTGACGCTGCACAGGTCGGCGCGACGCGGCCTAGGTTCCCGGGCCGTCGGTCGGGGCGTACGTTCTCGAAGGCGAACACCCCGACCGGCTCCCCTCACACGGCCCGCTGCCAGCCGAGGTGGCGGGTGACGATGCGGTATCCGAGGGCCTCGTTGACGGCGATCATGTACGAGTTGGACTCGGCGTTCCAGGTGTCCAGCCAGCGGATCTCGGGCTCGGCGGTCCGCAGCCACGCGACCATGTCGGCCTTCAGCAGCATGCCGAGCCGGTGGCCGCGGTGGTCCCGCATGACAGCGGTGTCCCACTGCCAGGCCCACTCGGGCTGGTCGACCGGCCGGCCGACGACCGTGTGGCCGGCCAGCGGCCCGTCGGTGCCCAGCCGGGCGATCACTCGGTAGAGCTTGTTGCCCGCGGCCTCCTGCGCCGCCTCGAAGCCGCGCATCCGCTTGGCGTCGAACACCTCGTCCTCGATGTCGAGGTCGTCGGTGGGCGCGTCGTTGATCGCCGCGGACATCTCCGCGACCTGGTCCAGCAGGTCGTCGGGGATCGGGCCGTCCATCCGGATCAGGGTGTAGT
The DNA here is from genome assembly GCF_040610475.1 of Actinopolymorpha sp. NPDC004070. NCBI lineage: Bacteria > Bacillati > Actinomycetota > Actinomycetes > Propionibacteriales > Actinopolymorphaceae > Actinopolymorpha > Actinopolymorpha sp. NPDC004070. The sequence goes on from NZ_JBEXMJ010000015.1 coordinate 103,501, forward strand.
CGCGGGCGGCCTCGGCGGCCCGCGCTCGCAGCTCCTCCACCCGGGCCGGGGCGACCTCGGTGAGATCCTGGCGCCGCTGCACCTCCACGCTGGCGCGGGTGAAGCCCATCGCGGTGGCGAACGCGGCCGGCACCTCGGCGTCCAGCGTGCCGGTCGTGGCGAGCCGGCGGCCGGTCGCACGAATCCGGGCCAGGCCCTCCTCGCACAGCGCCCGCCCGCGCCCTTCGCGGCGTTTGTCCGGATGGACCGACACGCCCATGCCCGCCATGTGCGTGTTGTCGCGCTGGGAGAAGTGCAGGTGCAGCGAGCCGGTGACCTGTCCGTCCTCGATCGCCAGCCAGGCCTCGCCCGGCTCGCCGTCCCAGCCGTACCGCAGCGAGGAGACGAAGCCACGCTCGGTGGGCGGCGGGTCCCATGGGGCGTCGACCGCGTGGGTGGCCCGGTGGAAGGACAACGCGGCGGCGACCGCCGCGGCGTCGTCGGGGTCGAGGCGCTGGAGGTTCATACCGCACAGGGTGCGGGCGGGAGCGGTACCGGGCAACCGGATTTCCCAGGTTGGGGAGGGGGCTTGCCGGGCCGGTGTCGTACGGGGCTAAGCTGACCAACCTATGTGGTACGCAGGACTCCTCCTTCGCTGCCGCGGCGGGGCCCTCTAGGCCGGGCTCCTCGTCGCGGGCTGCACGACGTCCCGGCCGGTCGAAGCGTCATCCGCCTCCCGAGATCGAGGACCTCTTCCGATGCCACATCACCAGCGACCGAGCCGTATGCCCTTCCACCGCTACTCCGCGTTCCCGCCGGTCGACCTGCCCGACCGCACCTGGCCCAACGCCCGGATCACCCAGGCGCCCCGGTGGCTCACCACCGACCTGCGGGACGGTAACCAGGCACTGATCGACCCGATGAGTCCGGCTCGCAAGCGCCGGATGTTCGACCTGCTGGTCCGGATGGGTTACAAGGAGATCGAGGTCGGCTTTCCGTCGGCCAGCCAGACCGACTTCGACTTCGTACGCGCCATCATCGAGGAGGGTCTCGTCCCCGACGACGTGACCATCTCGGTGCTGACCCAGGCGCGCGAGGACCTGATCGAGCGCACCGCCCAGTCTCTGGTCGGCGCCAAGCGCGCGACCATCCATCTCTACGCCGCGACCGCCCCGATGTTCCGCCGCGTCGTCTTCGGCGTCGACCGGGACGAGTGTCGTGCGATCGCCGTCCAGGGGACCGAGTGGGTGGTGAAGTACGCCGACCAGCTGCTGGGCGACACCGAGTTCGGCTTCGAGTACAGCCCGGAAATCTTCGTGGACACCGAACTCGACTTCGCCCTGGAGGTCTGCGAGGCGGTGATGGACGTGTGGCAGCCCGGCCCGGGCCGGGAGATCATCCTCAACCTGCCGTGCACCGTCGAGCGGTCGACGCCCAACGTCTACGCCGACCAGATCGAGTGGATGAGCCGCAACCTGTCCCGGCGGGAGCACGTGTGCCTGTCGGTGCACACCCACAACGACCGGGGTACGGCGGTGGCCGACGCCGAGCTGGCCGTCCTGGCCGGTGCCGACCGGGTCGAGGGCTGCCTGTTCGGCAACGGCGAACGCACCGGCAACGTCTGCCTGGTCACGCTGGGGCTGAACCTCTTCTCCCAGGGCATCGACCCGCAGATCGACTTCTCCGACATCGACGAGATCCGGCGCACGGTGGAGTACTGCAACCAGCTGCCGGTGCACCCTCGCCACCCCTACGCGGGCGACCTGGTCTACACCGCGTTCTCCGGCTCCCACCAGGACGCCATCAAGAAGGGCCTGGAGGCGCTGGACAAGGCGGCGGCGAAGGCCGGGGTGCCGGTGGACGAGTACCCATGGGAGGCGCCGTACCTCCCGATCGATCCCAAGGACGTCGGCCGCTCCTACGAGGCGGTGATCCGGGTCAACTCCCAGTCCGGCAAGGGCGGGGTGGCCTACGTGCTGAAGGCCGAGCACCAGCTCGACCTGCCGCGCCGGCTGCAGATCGAGTTCAGCAGGGTCGTTCAGGCCTACACCGACGAGGAGGGCGGCGAGGTCTCCTCGGCGCAGATCTGGTCGACGTTCGAGGAGGAGTACCTCCGCGCCGACGGGCCGTTCGCCCTGAACGCGGTGCACACCTCCGCCTCCGACGGCGCACGCGATGCGCTCACCGTCACCGTCGAGCACAAGGGAAAGCAGCGGGTGCTCAGCGGTGAGGGCAACGGGCCCATCGCGGCGTTCGTGGACGCGATCAGGCAGGTCGACGTCCACGTCCGGGTGCTCGACTACAGCGAGCACGCGCTCGGTGCCGGCGGTGACGCCACGGCCGCGGCGTACGTCGAGTGCGAGGTCGGCGACGACGTCTTCTGGGGTGTCGGCATGGACGCCAACATTCTCAGCGCCTCGCTGAAGGCGGTCCTGTCCGCTGTCAACCGCGCCTTGCGCTGATACGTCGCGGCTGTGCAACCCGGGTTGCTGCCCCGCTTCCCGCTTCCCGCCCGGCCGGCTGCCGGTGCGCGCGTGATCCGCGCGGTCACCGGCAGCCGATCGTGGCAACCCGCCCCGTGACACCAAGTGCCGTGACAACCAGCGCTTGACGAGGCCTTCGCTTCAGCGGGCGGTGCGTACGCGTCAGCCGGGCGGTGCGTACGCGTCAGCCGGGCGGTGCGTACGCGTCAGCCGGGCGGGGTGAGTGATGTCCAGCCGGAGAGGACGTCCAGAACAGGCCCCTGCGCGCGCGCCTTGGCCTGGGTGTACGCCTCCTCCAGTACGTCGGCCACCAGGACCCGCCGGCCGTCCCGTGCGGACTCGATGGCGGCGTACACCATCGCCAGGCTGGCCACGTTGTCGCGGGCGGTGCCCATCGGGGTGGTCCCCGTCCGCAGGGCGGCGACGAACTCCCGCAACGAACCGGCGATGCCCGGATGTGGATCCACCTCCGAGGTGTCGCCCTCCGGCGCGGTCTCCCCGCCCTCGACGATCTCGAGGGTGGGGGGACCGTCGCCGTCCCACAGCGCCGTGCCGTGTTCGCCGCTGGCCCGCCACGCGGCGTTCCACGAGGTCTCCTGGCCGGGGCTGCACCAGCTTCCGGTGTAGACGTAGCGCAGCCCACCGCCGAACTCGAAGATGGCCGTCGCGGCGGCGTCCCCGGCGTACCAGCTCCAGCCCGGGTTGTACTCCTCGCAGTAGACCGCCACCGGGTCCGCCTCGAGCAGGAATCGCGCGCTGTCGAAAGCGTGGATGGCCATGTCGAGCACCAGCGGGTGGTCCATCGCGTCCCGGAACCCGCCGAAGTGCGGTGCCTTGAAGAACTCCGCGGTCAGGATGCCGAGGCGGCCGAGCTGGCGGAGCTGGCGCCGGTAGGCGAACAGGTTGGCGTCGTACCGTCTGCTCTGGCTGACCATGAACAGCCGGTCGTACGCCTGCGCGGCGGCGGTCAGCTCCAGCGACTCGGCGAGGCTGGCCGCGAGCGGCTTCTCGCCCAGCACCGGCAGGCCGCGCCGCAGCGCCTCCATCGTCACCGGGTGGTGGGCCTCCGGGATCGTCACGTCCACCACGAAGTCCGGTTGCACGTCGTCGGCGAGCGCCTCGACCGTCGGCCCGGCCGCCACGTCACCCGCGCCGGCCTGTTCGAGGGCCTCCTTCGCCCGGGCGACGTCGAGGTCGGCGACGCCGGCGAGTTCCACCTCGTCGTACGCCAGCAGGGTGCGCAGCCAGCCGCGGCCCATGCCGCCGGCCCCGACCAGCAGCGCCCGCAAGGGACGGTTGACAGTGTTGTCGCCGTTGCCGTCGCTGGACGCGGTGCCCGCCGCGCCGGGCGTCGTCCCGGCCGTCATGCCCGCGCCTTCGAGCCGTCGGCGTTCTCGAACCAGCCGGTCGGGCAGTTCTGCAGTCGTGGCAGGTCCCGGGCGGACTCGGCCGGCGCCACCCACTTCACCGCGTTCGCGATCACCCGCCGGACGTCGGGGTGGTGGTAGACCGGGTAGGCCTGGTCACCGGGGGAGAAGTAGAAGATGCGCCCGTTGCCGCGGTGGAAAGTGCACCCACTGCGGAACACCTCACCACCGCTGAACGAGCTGACGAACACGAGCTCGTCCGGGTCGGGGATGTCGAACACCTCGCCGTACATCTCCTGCTCGGGAATGACGATCGGGCTCGGCACACCCTCGGCGACCGGGTGGTGCGGCTTGAGGGTCCACACCAGCTCGCGGTCGTGCTCACTGCGCCAGCGCAGCGAGCAGGTGGTGCCCATCAGCGTGCGGAAGATCTTCGAGAAGTGGCCGGAGTGCAGGACGACCAGGCCCATCCCGCCGAGCACGTGCCGCTGCACGCGCTCCACCACGTCGTCGGCCACCTTGTCGTGGGCGGTGTGCCCCCACCAGGTGAGCACGTCGGTGTCGGCCAGCACCTCCTCGGTAAGCCCGTGCTCGGGCTGTTCCAAGGTCGCCGTACGGACGTCGACCTGGCCCTTCAGGTTCTCCTCGATCCCCGCGGCGACGGCGCCGTGGATGCCCTCGGGGTAACGGGCGCGGACCGCCTCCTCCCGCTGCTCGTGGACGTTCTCGTTCCAGACGGTGACGCGGATCGTGCGTGCGATGTCGGTCATGGAGCTCCTCGGCTCGGAAGGGGAGACTGGCGCTGCGGAGCGGCGGTGCTCCCGCGCTCGTTCAGGACCGGTGACAACAGCACCGGTTCGGCAGGGTTGCCGGAGATGGCGCCGACGACCAGGGCGACGGCATGTTCGGCCATGGCGGCCACGGGCAGGTCCACGAAGGACAACGACGGGGAGGCGTTCCGCGCGGTGGACTCCGCGGCCACCGCGAGCACGGACAGGTCGGTGGGCACGCGCACGCCGTCGGTGGCCAGGACCTCCTCGACGGTGGCGAGGGCTTCCTGGTCGTACACCGCCAGCGCGGTGATCGGCGGGGTGGCGGCCAGCAGCCGCCGGATGCTCCCGGCCAGCTCGCGGCGAGCCGGCCCGGTCCGCTCGGCCACCAGCGACACCGAGTGCCGTGCGGCCGCCTCGTGAGTGGACCGCAGGGTACGCAGGGCGTACCCCAGCCCGCGTTCGTACGCCCCCGCGTTGGGGCCGAGCAGGCCGACCCGGCGGTGCCCGAGCCCGGCCAGGTGCTCCACGCACAGCTCGCCGGCCGCGGCGAAGTCGAGGTCGACCCACGGTAAGCCCTGGGCGTCGGCCGGCTGCCCGAGCAGGGCGGCGGGGATGCCGAGCTCACGGATCGTGGTCACCCGGGGGTCCTCGACCTCGACCTCCATCGGGAGTACGCCGTCGGCCAGCGCGCTGTGGGCGATCCGGCGCAACCCCTCGTCACCCTCGTCGGCGGTCATCAGCAAGACGTCGTACCCGTAGCCGCGGGCGGCGGTGGTGATCGCGGTGACGAACGCCATTCCGACCGAGACGGAGAAGTAGTCGGCGGCCGGCATCACCAGGGCGAGGATCTGGGAGCGGCGGCTGGCCAGGGCCTGGGCGCCCGCGTGCGGCCGGTAACCGAGCGCCTGGATGGCCGCCTGCACCCGGTCGCGGGTCTCGGTCGAGATGCGGCGCTTGCCGCTCAGGGCGTACGACACCGTGCTGACCGACACCCCGGCACGTTCGGCGACGTCCTTGATCGTCGGGATGGTGACCTCCCCCGATACGCGTGTGCCCGACCGAGTGGCCGGCACGGAAGCGGCGGGCCCGGGCGCAGGAGTTGAAGCGGTTCGACAACGAAACTAACCAGCGCGGTCACCGGCTGTCTACGGCGCGAACGCCCTCGGCCGGAGCCGGTCAGTGCGTGCGGCCGGCTCCGGCGCGAGGGCGTGTCGTCGGGTCGCGAGGGCGTCGCTTGGAAGCTGCGAGGACGTCGCGAGGTAGGTGCGAGAACGGGAAGGGGCGGTACGTCAGACCGAGGTGACGACCTCGTCGTAGTCGAGGCGGGGGAGCCGGTCCCGCCAGGCGTTCTCGCCTGGACGGCCGATGTTGACCACTGCGAGCGAGCGGTACCGGCCGTCGGGGAAGAACTCCGCGTCCACCCCGGCCTTGTCGAACCCGGTCATCGGTCCGGCGGCAAGGCCGGCGGCGCGGACGCCGAGGAGGAAGTAGCCGACCTGGAGGGTCGCGTTGAACTGCGCGGAGGTGTGTCGCCGTTCGTCGTCGGCGAACAGGTCCTTGACGTTCGGGGCGTGCGGTACGAGGCGGGGCAGGTGCTCGGCGAACTCGGTGTCCGCGGCGAGGACCGCGACCAGCGGAGCCGCCGCAGTCTTCGCCCGGTTGCCCTCCGCCATCAACGGCAGCAGCCGCTCACGGGACTCGGCCGTTCGCGACAGGACGACGCGCAGCGGCTGCTGGTTGAACGCGGTCGGCGCCCATTTGACCAGCTCGTAGATCTCGCGCACCGTCTCCTCGCTCACCGGCTCGTCGGTGAAGCTGTTGGCGCTCCGGGCCTCCCGGAAGAGCAGGTCGGCCGACTGCGGGTCGATCCGGAGTTCGTCGCGCGTCAGGTCGCTGACTGTCATCAAGTCCTCACCTCGAAGTGCTGCGTCGATGTGCGTACGAGGGTGGGGAACGTTATTGACGCTTCAACTATTCCGTGGGGCCGGTCGCGATCAGCCCGCCGCCGTCACCGGGCTGCCCGGCGATCGCCGCCATCGCGAGCCGCACCGCGGTCCGGGTCATCTGCGCCACCGGCAGCTCCCAGCGGGGGAGGCCCGGGACGCCGGGGCGCTCGCGGGTGCTCGCCACCGCGACCACCGGCAGGTCGGCCGGCACGCCGTAGCCCAGCTCGCGCAGGATCTCCACCAGGCCCGGCACGTCATGCACCGTGACCAGCGCCGTGGGCGGGTCGTCGACGTCGAGCAGACGGCGTACCCGCGCGGCGAGGGTGCCGGGGGAGTTCGAGGATCTGATCACGGTGAGCTGGGCGCCGGCGTCCCGGGCGCCGAGCCGGGCGCCGGCCAGGCCGCGCCGGGCGTAGCTCACACCCTCGCGGAACTCGGTGTCGGTGGAGGCCACGAACCCGATCCGATGGTGCCCGGCCCCGGCGAGCATCCGCACCGCCTGTGCGGCCGAACCCCCGAAGTCGAAGTCGCACCAGGGCAGGCCGCCCGGGTCCTCCGGGCAGCCGAGCAGCGCGGTCGGGAACCCGAGCTCCCGGACCACCGGGATTCGCGGGTCGTCGCTCAGCACCGACATCAGCACGGCGCCGTCGGCCAGCCGGCCCCGGGCCACCCGGCGCACGTCGGCCACGCTGTCCTCGCCGGTGAGCAGCAACAGGTCGTACTCGTGTTCGCGGGCGGCGGCGCTCAGGTCGTGCACGAACCGCCAGCGCAGCGGGTTGTACGCCCCCTCGGAGGGAACCGAGAGCGCGAGGACCCGGGTGGCGGCTCCGCGCAGCGCCCGGGCGCCGACGTGCGGCTGGTAGTCCAGCTCGCGAATCGCCTGCTGCACCGCCTCCCGGGTCTGCGGGGAGATGCTGCGCCGGTTGGACAGGACGTACGACACCGTGCTCGGCGCCACGCCCGCCAGCCGGGCGACATCGGCGATCGTGGCCACCGGCCGTCCCCTCGTCAGGAGTGTTCGTTACTGCTCCGTTGTCGAATCATTTCGACAGGGATGGACGCTAGAAGGCACGTCGCGACAGTGTCAAGCCACCGGCCTGTGTCCGTTCGAGGACGCTCGTAACGTTCGGACTGGTTGGAGTCTTGACACGGCGTCCGTTCCCCCGATTACTGTTTCCGCCAGATTGCACAGTCGAATCGAATCGACAGATTGCGCGGTCGGTGTGCACTGCACACGGCGGCGTACGCGTCACCTGTTCCGTACGTGTTCTCGGGGTGGCCGGTGCACCCACCGTGCCCCCGTGAACCGGTCCGTTCCTGTTCCACACATGGGTTTCGTACATGGGAGGTCGCGATGTCGGGGTCTGACGAACTCACCAGGCGCCGGCTGCTCTTCGGCGCCGCCGTGGTCGCCGGCGGCGTCACGCTCGGCGCCTGCAGCAGCAGCGGCGGGGGAGGGAACTCCACCGGTGAGGGACCGAAGCCGAGCAAGGGTCCCGCCAAGCGGGGATCGGCCCAGAAGCCGCTGTCCCCGCCGCGGCAGCTGAAGGAGTCGCCGCAGCTGGCCGCGCAGGTCAAGGCGGGAAAGCTGCCCGCACTGAAGGACCGGCTGCCCGCCAAGCCCTACGTCATCCCGCACTACTGGGCGCAGACCGGGAAGTACGGCGGCACCCTGCGGCTGGCCAGCGGTTCGAGCAACGACGCCGCCATCAAGGAGTACATGTACGGCCACTCCCCACTGCGCTGGCTCAACGACGGCCTCACCCTCGGCCCGGGCCTGGCGGAGAGCTGGGAGTCCAACGAGGACGCGTCGGTGTGGACGTTCCACTTCCGCAAGGGCCTCAAATGGTCCGATGGGCAACCGTGGACCACCGACGACATCATGTTCTGGTGGAACGACATGGTGCTCGACCCGGAGTTCAGTGAGGGCATCCCGGACGAGGCCCGGTCCGGCAAGGGCACGGTGGCGAAGTTCGCAGCACCCGACGAGAACACCCTGGTGATCACCTACGACGCGCCGAGCCCGATGGTGCCGGACATGATCGCCAACTGGGTCAACCGCGGGATCGCCGCGACCTGGATGGAACCCAAGCACTACATGAAGCAGTTCCACCCGAAGTACAACAAGTCCGTCGGCAAGGACTGGACGACGAAGTTCGACGAGAAGCGCAACACCGTCTTCAACCCCGAGACCCCGACCATGGGCGGTTGGCAGCTGGCCACCTACTCCGAGGGCCGGGCGACGACATGGAAGCGCAACCCCTACTACTACGTCGTCGACCAGGCCGGCAACCAGCTGCCGTACCTCGACGGGCTGAACTTCCGGGTGGTCGACAACATCGAGACCCGCAAGCTGCAGATCCAGTCCGGGCAGTTCGACCAGGTGCACGGGCCGTTCAACAGCCTGACCCTCGGCGACATCTCCGGGCTGAAGCGCTCGCAGACCAAGAGCGGCATGAAGATGCTGTTGTGGGACAGCGGATCCGGCACCGGCTCCATCTTCTTCTTCAACCAGGACTACGACGACGCCGCCATGCGCGCGCTGATCCGCAAACCGGAGTTCCGCCAGGCGCTGTCGCTGGCGTACGACCGCGGCGAGGCACGCAAGTCGATCTACTTCGACACCGGCACACCCACGACCGGTGGGTACGGACCGAAGACGCGTGAGTTCCACCGCGGCGACGGCCCCGGGATGTACAAGCAGTGGCGGGAGTCGTGGGTGAAGTTCGACCCCGAGCGCGCCAAGTCGATGCTGGACAAGCTGGGTGTGGTCGACAAGGACGGCGACGGCAAGCGGGAGAAGCCGGACGGCAGCAAGCTGATCGTCCGCCTGAACTACCCCGCCGACATCGACACCACCGGCGAGCACATGAAGAAGAACCAGCTGCTGAAGAAGAGCTGGGACGCGATCGGCATCGACACCCGGCTCAGCCCGGTCTCGCCCACATCCTTCGGTGACCAGTGGGCACAGGGAAAGCTGATGACCACCACCGCGTGGGAGACCAGCACGATGAGCGTCGCCGCCGACATGCTGTGGCTGATGCCGATGGAGCCTTCCCGGTGGGCCTCGCTGCAGGGGCAGTTCTACTCACTGCGGGGTACGCCCGACGAGAAGAAGCAGCTCGACGTCGACCCGTACAAGCGCACGCCGCCACGGGCCGTGCCCGAGCCGGGCGGTCCGGTGGACCGGCTGTGGAAGCTCGCCGACCAGGTGCGGGTCGAGGTCGACCAGACCAAGCGGGACAAGCTCGTCTGGGACATGATCAAGGTCCACATCGAGCAGGGGCCGTTCTTCATGGGCGTGGTCGCCAACTACCCGCAGATCGTCCTCGTCAAGGACGGCTTGCGCAACGTACCCACCAAGGAACAGACCGCACTCGGCGGTCTGGTCAACGACTGGCACCACCCCACGCCCGCGGCCTACGACCCCGAGGCGTGGTTCTGGGACGACCCGAAGGCGCACAGCTGAGGGCCGCTCCCGAAGGGCCGGCGACAAGCTGGGAATCGATCTCGGGGTGAACGCACGACGGTGGCCGCCGGTGGAGAGTTTCGTCTCCACCGGCGGCCACCGTCTTGTCGCGGTCCGGGTCCACCCGGGCGTTCGAGCCGCCCCAAGGTGCGGGCGGCGACGCGCCGGATGCATGCGGGCACTGGGGTGTGCTGCGAAGTCTTCGGTGCACTCTCGGTACACCCCGGTGCACTCTCGATACACAGCTGCGCGTACAGCAGGGCTGGTCCCCGCGTCGTCCGCGGATCGCACGCCCTCGCGTACCACCAGGGTCTCAGCTCGCGACTGCGGTGGTTTCCGCGTTGCGAGTCCGAGCCGGGGCAGCTGGGTATGAGGCGCCGTTCCCACACCCCAGGTACGGAACGACGCCCGCCCCCCGAAACGGTCCTGCCCTGCTCAGGCGGTGGGACCGTCGGGGCTCTGGCTGTTCTGCGAGGGAGCGGCGCCGCCGGGCTGTCCACCCGCCTGGCCGGCCTGGCTGCCCAGGAAGAACTGCACGCTGCCCTGAGCGTCGACCTCGGCGTCGAGCACCATCTCGTCGAGCATGCTGGAGGCGCTCTCCTCCAAGAAGACGCGCGCGCCCTGCTCCTCGACGACCGCGTCGCCCGCGGTGGGCTCGGCGGCGACCGCGAGGCTCAGGCTCTGCTGGTCCTCAGGCTGTGCGGTGATGCGCAGACCGGCGCTTCCGGGAAGTTCGGGGCTGTTCGTCAGGGACTGGATGACGAGGGCAGCGTTGTTCGTGAGTGCAAGCAAGATTGCTCCTCAACTAGAGATCATGGGTGACCGGGGAACTGCGCCCGCGCGCCGTCGAAGGCGTACGTCAGGGCGCCACTGGCCCGACCGGCTGGCAGGTGTGAATCACTCCCCGATGCACTGGACGCCGGTGATTCCACCCTTGCCCCTGATCGGCGCTGAGTCAAACCAAGCGTGTCGGCGGGCGCGTGTGGAGGTGTGGAGATGATGGATGGGTGACCAGTCACCCATCGCCATCGGAGTCTTCCGGCCCTGTCCCCGCACCGGGAAACGTCCCACCCGCCGGCCCCGACACGCCCGGCGGCACCGAGGTCGCGCCACCGCCGCGCTGGGGCATCCCCACCGCGATCGGGTCGCTGCTCGGTTTCGTCGTGTTGTCGTTCGCGGTGTCGTTCGGGCTCAGCGCCCTGGGAGTGGATCCGGTCACGGCGACGATCATCGCCACGCCGGTGGGCTGGCTGTCCCTCGCCGGCGTACCGCTGCTGGCCTCCCGGCGGCGGGGGAACGGTCCGCGCTCGGACCTCGCCCTGTGGTTCCGCCCGGTCGACGTCGCGATCGGGTTGGTCGCCTGCCTGGTCGTCCTCCTGGCGGCCACGCTCATCCTGCTGGTCACGATCGCGATGACCGGCGGTACGCCCACCTCAGCGCTGGGTGACGTCGCCGGGCACGCCCACGCCCACTGGCAGGTGGTGGCGCTGGCCGTCATGGCGCTGTGTGCGGCGTTCATGGAGGAAATCCACTTTCGGGGTATGTGGTGGAGTGCGCTGCGCCGGCGCGGCCTGGGCGCCCGGCCGACCCTGCTGGCGACGGCGGTGTTGTTCGCGCTGGTCCACCTCGAACCCACCCGGGTGGTGCTGTTGTTCGCGGCCGGGCTGGCCGCCGGATACGTCCGGATGCGGTCGGATCGGCTGGGGCCCGCGATCGTCACCCACCTGCTGATCAACCTGCTGGCCGCGGTGTCCCTGCTGAGCCTGCTGTGAGCTGCCGTGCCGTGATCTACCGGTGGTGACGTACGGGCGCTCCATGTGCGGCGGGACGTGCGGCGGGACGTGCGGCGGGGTCTGCCACGTCGGTGCCGTACGCGAGAATGGTCGATGTGCCGCTGTACGTCGACGAGGCCGTGGTGCTCCGCACCCACAAGCTCGGTGAGGCCGACCGGATCATCACCCTGCTGACCCGTCACCACGGACGGGTCCGCGCGGTCGCCAAGGGTGTCCGCCGTACGTCGTCGCGGTTCGGCGCCCGCCTGGAGCCCTGCTCCTACGTCGAGCTGCAGCTCGCGGTGGGCCGCTCCCTGGACGTCATCACCCAGGCCGAGATCCGCAGGCCCTACGCCGAGGCGATGTATGCCGACTACGGCCGCTACACCACCGCGGCGGCCATGCTGGAGACCGCGGAGCGGCTGACCGTCGAGGAGCGCGAGCCGGCCACCCAGCACTTCCTGCTCCTGGTCGCCGCCCTGCGGTCGCTGGCCGAGGGCGCCCACGAGCCCAGCCTGATCCTGGACTCCTACCTGCTGCGGTCGCTGGCCGTCGCGGGCTACGCACCCTCCTTCGACGCCTGCGCCCGCTGCGGCACGGGCGGCCCGCACCGCGCGTTCGCGGTCGCGGCCGGCGGGATGATCTGTGCCGACTGCCGGCCGGCGGGTGTGGCAATGCCCGCGCCGGAGACGGTCGGGCTGCTGGCGGCGCTGCTGACCGGTGAGTGGTCGGTGGCCGACGCGAGCACCGACCGGCACCGGCGCGAGGCGACCGGCCTGGTCTCGGCGTACCTCCAGTGGCATCTGGAACGCGGCCTGCGCTCGCTGCCGTACGTCGAGCGGTTCGAGCCGGAGATCCGGGTACGAGTCACGGAGGACGACCCGCACGACCACGAGCACCACCAGGACGGCCAGCACGAGCATGGGCACCACGAGCACGACCAGCATGGGCACGACCAACACGACGGCGCCTTCCCCCACGACACCGGACGGGGTGTGATCTCGCGATGAGTCCCAGTCTGCGCTCCGGCCTGCGGCGCAGGCCGGCACCTGTCCGCCGGCAGGTCCAGCCGCCCGACCCGCACCCCTCGGGTGCCCGGCCGCCGGCCATCCCGCCGGAGCTCGTTCCCCGCCACGTCGCCCTGGTGATGGACGGAAACGGCCGGTGGGCCAAGGCGCGCGGGCTGCCGCGCACGCGCGGTCACGAACGGGGTGAGGGTGCGCTGTTCGACACCATCAAGGGTGCGATCGAGATCGGTGTGAAGACCCTTTCGGCGTACGCGTTCTCCACCGAGAACTGGTCGCGTTCGCCGGAGGAGGTGCGCTTCCTGATGGGCTTCAACCGCGAGGTGATCCACCGCCGGCGGGACGAGCTGGACGCCATGGGGGTGCGGGTGCGCTGGGCCGGGCGCCGGCCCAAGCTGTGGAAGAGCGTGATCCGCGAGCTCGAGTACGCCGAGGAACGCACCCGCGACAACGACGTCATCACCTTGCAGTTCTGCGTCAACTACGGCGGACGCGCCGAGCTGGCCGACGCGATGCAGGCGATCGCCCGCGACGTGGAGGCGGGCAGGCTGCGCCCGGACCGGATCGACGAGCGGACGATCGGCCGCTACCTCTACCAGCCGGACCTGCCCGACGTCGACCTGTTCGTCCGGTCGTCGGGGGAGCAGCGCACCTCGAACTTCATGCTGTGGCAGTCGGCGTACGCGGAGTTCGTCTTTCTGGACACGTTGTTCCCCGACTTCGACCGGCGCGACCTGTGGCGGGCGATCGAGCTCTACGTCACCCGCGACCGCAGGTTCGGCGGCGCGATCCCCAACGAGGTGGCCGAGCCGTCAGGGTCCTGAGGGGCTCTGCCGTTGCTCCGTCGTTCCGAGGCGTTCGGAGGCGTTCGGAGCGTTCCGGGCGTCTAGGACGCGGCTCGGCGCGCGCAGGAGGCGCAGGTCCCGAACACCTCGAGGGTGTGGGTGACGTCGACGAAGCCGGCCTCGGCGGCGACGCCTTCGGCCCATCGCTCGACCGCGGGTCCCTCCACCTCCACGGTGTGCCCGCAGCTGCGGCACACCAGGTGGTGGTGGTGGCGCGCGGTGGCGCACCGGCGGTAGACCGTCTCGCCGTCGTCGGTACGGATGGCGTCCACCTGCCCGGCGTCGGCCAGGGACGCGAGCGTGCGGTAGACCGTTGTCAACCCGACGTTGTCACCGCGGCCACGCAACAGTGCGTGGATGTCCTGGGCGCTGCGGAAGTCCTCGACTCCCTCCAGCGCCTCCGCGACCGCGGCGCGCTGCCGGGTCGCGCGGATCCTCGGGTTCGCGTTCAGCTGGATCGCCTCCCCTGGGCGGCCGGGCCGCCGGGGCCCGGCCCGCCGGCGACGTGTTCCTCGTCGTCCTCGGCGAAGTGCTCGTCGTAGTGCGCGCCGTGCGGCGCGTGCCGGTGCCCGTCGTGCAGGTAGTCCACGTGGTCCTCGTGGGGGACTGCCCGGTGCCCGCAGGTGGGTCCGTGGGCGTGCAGGTGGTCCTCGGCCTCGTTGTGCGGCCCGCGCATCCGGGCCCGCAGCGCGGTGCCCGCCGCGGTGAGCACGAACACCGCGATGGCCGCGAGCACGATGGTCGCACCGGAGGGAGTGTCGGCGTAGAACGAGGTGAACACCCCACCCACGCTCACCAGGACGCCAACCACCATCGCGGTGGCGACGGTGCCGGCGAAGCTGCGGCCGACCCGCTGTGCCACCGCCACCGGCACGATCATCAGGGCGCTGACCAGCAGCAGGCCGACGACCCGCATCGACACCACGACGGTGACCGCGACCATCACCGCGAGCACGATGTTGAGGGCGAGCACCGGCAGGCCGGCCGCGGTGGCGTACTCCTCGTCCGCGCCGACGGTGAAGAACACCCGGGACATTCCCAGCGCGACCGCCAGCACGACCACCGCGAGGACGGCGAACACCACCAGGTCACCCGGCGTGGTCGAGGTGATCGAGCCGAAGAGATAGGCGTTGAGGTTGGCGGGAGTGCTGCCCGGCGCCTTGGCCAGCAGCACCACGCCACCGGCGATACCTCCGTAGAACATCACCGCCAGCGCGACGTCGCTGCTCGTGCGCCCCTTCGCCCGCATGAACTCGATGAGCACGGCGCCGACGACGGTGCACACCAGTGCCGTCCACACCGGGCCGGAACGGGTGAGCAGCCCGATGCCGACGCCGGTGAGCGCGACGTGGCCCATGCCGTCACCGATCAGGGCGAGCCGGCGCTGGACGAGGTAGATGCCGACCGCCGGGGCGGACAGGCCGATGAGCAGCGCGGCGAGCAACGCCCGCTGCATGAAGTCGAACTGCAGGATCTCCATCGTTTCAGTCCACGAATCCGAAGGGGCCGTCCGGCGAGGCCGGCAGGAAGTGGGGATCGGCGCCCGCGAAGCCGTTCAGCACGTTGTCGGTGGGCGGGCCGTCGTAGGTGACCCGGCCGTGGTGCAGCACGACCGTACGATCGATCAGGTCGGCGAGCGGCCCGATCTCGTGCGTCACGATGAGCAGGGTGGTGCCGGCCTCCACCAGAGCGGTGAGCGTCCGGGTGAGGATCTCCTGGTTGGCCAGGTCGACGCCGGCCAGCGGCTCGTCCATCACCAGCATGTCCGGCTCCCCGGCCAGCGCGCGGGCGATCAGCGCCCGGCGCTGCTGCCCGCCGGACAGCGTGGAGACCTGGGCGCAGGCCTTCTCCTCCAGGCCGACGGTGGCGATGGTGTCGGCCACCACTGTCCGGTCGGCCGGGCGGAGCCAGGGGGTGAGCAGCCGGCGGCGGGCCAGCCGGCCGGACGACACCACCTCCTGCACCGTCGCGGGAACACCGCCGCCGACGGTGTGCCGCTGGGGTACGTACCCGATCCGGGCGCGGTCGTGGAACCGGTGCGCAGGGGTGCCGAAGAGCTCCAGCGTGCCGGCCGAGAGGGGCACCAGGCCGAGGATCGCCCTGACCAGGGTCGACTTGCCCGAGCCGTTCGGTCCGAGCAATGCGACCACCTCACCGGGCAGGACGTCGAGGTCGACACCCGACAGCGCGCGCTGGCCGGCGTAGGAGACCCCGCCGTCACGGAGGCGGACGGCGGCGGCGGTCGCGGGACCTTCGGTGCCGGGTGAGCTGGTGGTCATGAGCAGACCTGTCCCTTCCGGAGCGTGGCGAGGTTGGCGCGCATGACGTCGAGGTAGTCCTTGCCGGCCGACTCCGAGGTCAGCCCCTCCAGCGGGTCGAGGACCGCGCTGGCGGCCCCGGTCTCCCTGGCCACCGTCTTCGCCACCGCCGGGCTCACCAGCGTCTCGTGGTAGATCGTACGAACGTCGTGCCTGCGGGCGAACGTGGCGGCCGAGCTGAGCTCGGCGGGGGACGGCTCCTGCTCCGGTGACAGCCCGGTGATGCCGAACTGCGTGAGCCCGTAGCGGTGGGCGAGGTATCCGAACGCGGCATGGCTGGTCACCAGGTCGCGGGTGCGGCAGGTCTTCAGGCCGGTCCGGAACTCCCGATCCAGGGTGGTGAGGTCGGCGCGGAGCCTGGCAGCGTTCGCCCGGAACCCGTCGGCGTGGCCGGGGTCGACGGCGGCCAGCCGCCTGGCGAGGGCGTCGCCCACGGCGGCCAGCCGGAGCGGGTCGAGCCAGAAGTGCGGATCCTTGCCCGACGCGACGCTGTCGGCCTCCTCGCCGCCCTCGACGTTGTTGGAGTGGTCGGCGTGGTCAGCGTGGCCGCCATGCTCGGCGTGGTCGGACTCGCCTGCGGTCGGTGCGGGCAGGGTCAGCCTGGCGGCACCGGCGACGTCCAGGCCGTGGTCGCCGGCCTCCTGTTTCACCGCCGAGTCCACGGCCGGCTGGAGACCGCGCAGGTAGACCACGAGGTCGGCCTGACTCACCGTGCCCACCGCCCGCGGCGACAGCTCCAGGTCGTGCGGCTCGGCGCCCGGCTTGGTGAGGTTGACCACGTCCGCGGTGTCTCCGGCGACGCGCTCGGCGGCGTACTGCAACGGGTAGAACGCCGTCACCACGCTCAGTCGGTCGCCGCCGGTCCCCGATCCGGACTCCTGGCCGCACGCGGTGAGGAGGCTTCCGGCGCACAGGCCGGCGGTCACGGCGGCAACCGCGGCGAACCGCCGTGCGGCACCATGCCGCCGGATCATGAAGAACATGAGAACCATTTTCAACTAGCGGCCCGGTGCTGTCAACTCGCGGTTGCCCAGGGGAGCGATTGACGGGTCGCCGGAAGCCGGAAAGTCGCGGGAGTCGCGGAGGTCGCTCGGAAGCCGGGAAGTCGCGGAAGGGGTGTGCAGAGGTCGTCGCCGCAAGCTGACGTTGCGGTCGCGCGGTCGCCGGGGGAGGTCCGGGCTACGCGGCGATGATGCGTATCGCCAGCGCGGCGCCGCCGAGGGCGAGTGCGACCAGGCGGATCACCCGGCGGGAGCGGTCGCCCTCGTGCCAGGCGAGGTAGGTGAGCCAGGCCATCAGCGCCACGACGACGCCGAGACAGACCGGTCCGTACGGCGCGGGCGTCAGCAGGCCCGCGACCAGCAGCGCCGCCAGGCCGATCGTCACCACCCAGCGCGGCATGCGGTGCAACCGGAGGATGACGGGGTAACTCAGGCGTTCGGCCGTACGGCGAAATCCGGTGGAGCCTGGCGAGCCTGACGAGCCCGAAGAACCCGGCGACCGTGACGGGCCCGGCGAGGCGGCCGAACTCGGACGACTGCGCGGCTCGCCGGGCTTCGGCTGCCTCGACTTCGGTCGGTCGGACACGACACTCCTCGGCTGGACCTCGACTGGACCGGGCCGACGTCGATGCCGGCCGCCACTCGTTCTGACCGATCCTCTCACCGCGGCCGGGCGTAGGACACCGTGCATCGGGGCACACCGGTAGCCTGTGTCCTTCCCGCGTCCCCGCCGACACCCAGCCGGATGGAGTGCACACGTGCCAGCCGATCGCCTCGACACCCTCGTCAGCCTCTGCAAGCGCCGCGGCTTCGTCTTCCCCTGCGGGGAGATCTACGGCGGCACGCGTTCGGCCTGGGACTACGGCCCGCTCGGAGTGGAGCTGAAGGAGAACCTCAAGCGCCAGTGGTGGCGGACGATGGTGCGCACCCGCGGAGACGTGGTGGGCCTGGACTCCTCGGTGATCCTGCCGCGGGCGGTGTGGGAGGCCTCCGGTCACGTCGAGGCGTTCGTCGACCCGCTGACCGAGTGCCAGAGCTGCCATCGCAGGTTCCGGGCCGACCACCTGGAGGAGGCCTTCGCAGCGAAGCACGACCGGCCGCCCGCCGACATCAGCGAGCTCGGCTGCCCGGCCTGCGGCACCAAGGGCGCGCTCACCGAGCCGCGGTTGTTCAACGGCCTGCTGCGCACGCACCTCGGACCGGTGGAGAGCGCGGAGGGCATGCACTTCCTGCGGCCGGAGACCGCACAGGGCATCTTCGTCAACTTCGCCCAGGTGATGGCCTCCGCGCGTCGCCGGCCGCCGTTCGGCATCGCGCAGATCGGCAAGAGCTTCCGCAACGAGATCACCCCCGGCAACTTCATCTTCCGCACCCGCGAGTTCGAGCAGATGGAGATGGAGTTCTTCGTCCGGCCGGGCACCGACGAGGAGTGGCACGACTACTGGCTGGCCAACCGCTGGGAGTGGTACACCGACCTCGGCATCTCCCCGGACAACCTGCGCTTCTACGAACACCCCAAGGAGAAGCTCTCCCACTACTCCAAGCGCACCGTCGACATCGAGTACCGCTTCGGCTTCGGCGGCAAGGAGTTCGACGAGCTCGAGGGCGTGGCCAACCGCACCGACTTCGACCTCACCACACACGCCCGGGCCTCCGGTGCCGACCTGTCCTACTTCGACCAGGACAAGGGCGAGCGCTGGACGCCGTACGTCATCGAGCCGGCCGCCGGCGTGGGCCGGTCGATGGCGGCGTTCCTGCTGGACGCCTACACCGAGGACGAGGCGCCGAACGCCAAGGGGAAGCTCGAACGCCGCACCGTCCTGCGGCTGGACCGCCGCCTCGCTCCGGTGAAGGCGGCCGTGCTGCCGCTGTCCCGCAACGCCGACCTGTCACCGCAGGCACGCAGGCTCGCCGACCAGTTGCGCCAGTCGTGGAACGTCGAGTTCGACGACGCCGGCGCGATCGGGCGGAGGTACCGTCGGCAGGACGAAATCGGTACGCCGTACTGTGTGACGGTCGACTTCGAGACGTTGGAGGACCACTGCGTGACGGTACGTGAGCGCGACTCGATGACGCAGGAACGCGTCTCCCTCGACGGTGTGGAGGCCTACCTCGCGGCACGTCTGGTCGGCTGCTGACCGTCCCCTCCGGTCCACCTGCCCCGAGCCCCTGCCCCGTTCCCTCCTCCCTGGTGTCATGACACGACTAACCAACCTCTCCCAGCCGCGCTCGTCGTCCGGTCGGCCGTCCTGGCGGTCGTCCCGGCTGCCTCGGTCGTCCCGGTGGCGCCGGCCGCTCGGGCTCGCCGGAGTCCTCAGGCTCCTCCGGGTCGGCGGGCTGGCCGGGCTGGCCCTCGGCGTCACCGTCGGGTGCGGCCCGCTCGACGCCCTGACGAACGCGACCGGCTCCACGGACTCACGCACACCCGAGCCGAGGTCGACCGCCCAGCGCGGCGACACCTCCCTGCGCAAGCTCACCAGCGCGACCGACACACCCAAGCCGACTCCCACGAGGACGCCCACCCCGACGCCGACGGTCACGCTCACCCCGCTGCCGCGGCCGACGAGCACCTACCCGGCGCCGAAGCTGCCCCCGCCGCCGAAGGACGAGGCGCCGGAGCTGGAGCGGATCAAGTACAAGCTGGAGACGGTCGTGTGGGCCTCGGCCGGCGAGGTGGACCAGAAGGGCACGAGGTCCAGCTGCTCGAAGTCCGAGAACGACATCATCGCGCTCGGCACGTACAAGTTCACCTGCGACGTGAAGCTGGACGACGTGCAGACCAGGTTCGCGATCACCGCCACGGTGAAGCGGTCGGAGGTCAACTGGGGCTGGTCGGCGGCCAAGCTGCCGGTGGCGGAGAAGAAGGCGGTGTACGAGGCGACCCGGCAGGCGTTCCGGCCGGCCCGGGTGACCTGTGACGTCACCGACCTGGAAGCCGTCGAGGTCGGCACGCGTACCGGCCTGACCTGCTGGGTCACCGACGTCTACAACGAGAACGTCACCTACCACGGCAAGCTCCTGCCCAACGGCGCCCTCGCGTTCCAACCGGACGGCTCATGACCGCCGCGCCCGTCTCTCATCCGGCGCCGCCGCCGGAGTCGCGCCCGGAGTCGCGTTCCGCGTCGGCTTCGGAGCCGCACGACGTCCCGAGCGGGTTCCGGCTCGGCTCGTCGACGGTCAGCCCGCCGGTCGTCCTCGCCCCGATGGCGGGGGTGACCAACGCGGCGTACCGCACGCTGTGCCGCGAGCAGGGCCAGGCGTACGTGCCCGACGCGGGATCTGCCCCGTCACCCGACGCGCCGACGGGCGGGGAACAACCGCTGGCCGGGGTGTACGTCTGCGAGATGATCACCTCCCGCGGCCTCGCCGAGGGCGACGAGACGACGAAGCGGATGCTGGTGTTCGACCCGGGCGAGACGGTCCGGTCGGTCCAGCTGTACGGCGTGGACCCCACCTACATCGGCCGGGCGACCGAGATCCTCTGCGGCGACTACGGCGTGGGGCACGTCGACCTGAACTTCGGCTGCCCGGTGCCCAAGGTCACCCGGCGCGGCGGGGGAGCGGTGCTGCCCTGGAAGCGCAACCTGCTCGGCGCGATCCTGCGTTCGGCGGTCGCGGCGGCCGCGCCGTACGGCGTCCCGGTGACGATGAAGACCCGCAAGGGCATCGACGAGGACCACCTGACCTTCCTGGAGGCCGGGCGGATCGCGCAGGACAGCGGCTGTGCGGCCATCGCGCTGCACGGGCGGACCGCCGCCCAGCACTACAGCGGCCAGGCCGACTGGGACTCCATCGCCGCGCTCGCGGGGGCGGTCGACATCCCGGTGCTCGGCAACGGCGACATCTGGGAGGCCGAGGACGCGGTACGCATGGTCCGCGAGACCGGGTGCTCCGGTGTCGTCGTCGGCCGCGGGTGCCTGGGCCGGCCGTGGCTGTTCCGCGACCTGGCGGCCGCGTTCGGTGGGCTGCCGGCACCGGCGCTGCCCGGGCTCGGCGAGGTGGCCGCGATGATGCGCCGGCACGCCGAACTCCTCGCGGGGTACGTCGGGGAGGAGCGCGGCTGCCGGGAGTTCCGCAAGCACGTTTCGTGGTACCTCAAGGGGTTCTCCGTCCGGCAGCAGGTCCGCCGGGACCTCGGCCTGGTGTCCGACCTCGCCGGGCTGGACGCCCTGGTCGCCGAGCTCGACCACGACCAGCCGTTCCCGGTCGCCGAGCTGGGCCTGGCCCGCGGCCGGCAGGGCAGCCCGCGGTCGGTCACCATGCCGGAGGGATGGCTGGACGACCGCGACGGGCTGGGGGAGGACCTGGCCGGCGCCGAGCTCGGCGTCTCCGGCGGCTGACACGGCTGACAGTTGTCCGGTGGGGGTACGGTCGGGATCATGGCTGAGCGTGAGGACCACGGGCTGTTCGGCCCCGGCTCGGTCACCTGGCGGGTGCACGGCGAGCACGTCATGTGGGTGGCGGGCGTCCGCGCGCTCTACCTGCAGGCGCTGTATCCGCGGGTCATGCGGGGCACCTTCCAGAACTCCGCGCTGTTCGACCGGAAGAAGGCCTGGGCGCGGTTCCTGCGTACGACCGACTTCGTGGCGATGCGCACCTACGGCACCAAGGCGCAGGTGAAGGAGGCCGGCCGGCGGGTCCGGGCCATCCACGCCGGCCTCACCGGCTACGACCCCGACACCGACGAGACGTTCCGGCTGGACGAGCCGGAGGGCCTGCTGTGGGTGCACTGCGGGGAGATCGACTCCTACGTCGACGTGGCCCGCAGGTCCGGCATCCTGGGCAGCGACAAGGAGGCCGACGCCTACGTAGCGGAGAGCAGGCGGGCCGCCGAGGTGGTCGGGATCCGGCGCTCCGACGCCCCCGCCTCGCGGGCCGACCTCGCCGACTATTTCGCCATGATGCGACCGAAACTGTACCTGTGCGACGAAGCCCGCCAGGGCGTGCTGAACTCGTTCAACCCGCCGTTTCCGTTCCGGCTGGCGCCGCTGCGGCTGGTGGTGCCCTCGCTCAACACGCTCGCCTTCATGGCGCTGCCGCGCTGGGCCCGCCGCATCTTCGGTGTACCCACGCTGCCCACCACCGAGCTGTCCGTCACCCTCAGCCTGCGGGCGGCCCGCCAGGCCACCTCGGTGCTGCCACCTGCGCCGCTCCCCGCGGCCGTGGCCGGCGCGGCGTAGGGCCCGCTCACTTTCCCGCCTGATTCACAGAACACGCCCTACGCTCGAAGCCGGGGTGCCGCACGGAGAGCGGCCGCCGCCGGGGGTGAGCTGCCATGCTGGTGTACGGATTTTCCCAGGGAAACAAGGACATGCGGGACCTGCTCGGCGGGAAGGGTGCGAACCTCGCCGAGATGACCAACCTCGGCCTTCCGGTCCCGCCGGGGTTCACCATCACCACCGAGGCCTGTCGTACCTACCTCGAGACCAGGCAGGAGCCGCCCGGGCTGCACGACGAGGTCAGCGGGCACCTGGCGCACGTCGAGTCCACGCGGGGCATGCGGCTGGGCGATCCCGGCGACCCGCTGCTGGTCTCGGTGCGGTCGGGGGCGAAGTTCTCCATGCCCGGGATGATGGACACGGTGCTCGACATCGGGCTGACCGACCGGTCCGTACGCGGGCTGGCCGAGCAGGCAGGTGACGAGCGCTTCGCCTGGGACTCCTACCGCCGGCTGCTGCAGATGTTCGGCAAGACGGTGCTCGGCATCGACGGTGCGCACTTCGACGACGCCCTGGACGCGCTGAAGCGGGACCGGGGTGCGCCGCACGACGTCGACCTGGACGCGGCGGCGCTTCGCGACCTCGTCACGACGTACAAGGACATCGTGCGCGCCCAGAGCGGCCGTGACTTTCCGCAGGATCCGCGCGAGCAGTTGGACGCCGCGATCCGGGCGGTGTTCGACAGCTGGAACGCACCACGGGCGATCACCTACCGCCGCCAGGAACGCATCAGCGCCGACCTCGGCACGGCGGTGAACGTGGTGGCGATGGTGTTCGGCAACGCGGGCCCGGACTCCGGCACCGGGGTGGCGTTCACCCGCGACCCCGCCTCCGGGGCGCGCGGCATCTACGGCGACTACCTCGCGAACGCGCAGGGCGAGGACGTCGTGGCCGGCATCCGTAACACCGTCCCGCTGACCGAGCTCGCCCAGCTGGACAAGGTGTCCTACGACGAACTGCTCGACATCATGGCCACCCTAGAAGGGCACTACCGCGACCTGTGCGACATCGAGTTCACCATCGAACGCGGCCGGCTGTGGATGCTGCAGACCCGGGTGGGCAAGCGGACCGCGGCCGCGGCGTTCCGGATCGCCACCCAGCTCGTCGACGAGGGACTGATCACCGAGGACGAGGCACTGGCCCGGGTCGACGGGCACCAGCTCGCCCAGCTGATGTTCCCGCGGTTCGACGAGCGCGCCGCGGCATCCTCGTCGGGGCGGGCGGTGGCGCACGGCATGAACGCCTCGCCGGGCGCGGCCGTGGGACGTGCGGTCTTCGACACCGCCACCGCCGTGGAGTGGAACGCCGCCGGCGAACAGGTGATCCTCGTTCGCCGGGAGACCACCCCCGACGACCTGGACGGAATGATCGCCGCCCGCGGGATCCTCACCAGCCGCGGTGGCAAGACCTCCCACGCCGCCGTGGTCGCGCGCGGCATGGGCAAGACGTGCGTGTGCGGAGTGGAGACGCTGGACATCGATGTGGCCCGCGGGCGGTTCACCGCGCCGGGCGGGGTGGAGGTCGCCGAGGGTGACGTGATCTCCATCGACGGTACGACCGGGAACGTCTTCCTGGGCGAGGTTCCGGTCGTCGACTCACCCGTCGTGCGTTATTTCGAAGGGGAACTGGACCCCGCCGCGGCCGAGGCCGACGAGCTGGTGCGTTCGGTGCACCGGCTGATGACGGTCGCCGACAGCCGCCGCCGGCTCGGCGTCCGCGCGAACGCCGACCTGCCCGACGACGCCGCGCGCGCCCGGGCGATGGGCGCGGCCGGCATCGGTCTGTGCCGCACCGAGCACATGTTCCTCGGCGATCGCCGGCGGTACGTCGAGGCGCTGATCCTCGCCGAGAACGATGCGGAGCGAACGGCCGCGCTGGAGGAGCTGCTGCCGCTGCAGCGCGCCGACTTCGAGGGGCTGCTGGCGGCGATGGACGGGCTGCCGGTCACGGTGCGGCTGCTCGACCCGCCGCTGCACGAGTTCCTGCCCGACCTCACCGACCTGTCCGTACGGATGACGCTGGCGACGGAACGCGGCGAGCAGGACCCGAGGGACGAGCGGCTGCTGCGCGCGGTCCGGCGGCTGCACGAGCAGAACCCGATGATGGGCCTGCGCGGCGTCCGGCTCGGCCTGGTCGTACCCGGCCTGTATGCCCTGCAGGTGCGGGCGGTCGCCGAGGCGGCCGCGGCCCGCGAGCGCGTCGGCGGCGACCCGCGGGTCGAGGTGATGATCCCGCTGGTGAGCACCGTCCAGGAGCTGGAGCTCAGCCGCGAGGAGGCCGAGCGCACCGTCGCCGGCGTCCGCGACCGCACCGGGTTCACCCGGCCGATCCCGGTCGGGACGATGGTCGAGCTGCCCCGGGCGGCGCTGACCGCCGGTGCGATCGCCCGGGCGGCGGACTTCTTCTCCTTCGGCACCAACGACCTCACCCAGACGACCTGGGGGTTCTCCCGCGACGACGTGGAGGCGGCGTTCTTCGCGGCGTACCTCGAGCGCGGGGTCTTCGGTGTCTCGCCGTTCGAGTCGCTGGACGTCGCCGGTGTCGGCCGCCTGGTCGAACTCGCCGTCCGCGAGGGCCGGGCCGCCCGGCACGACCTCAAGCTCGGGGTGTGCGGCGAGCACGGCGGCGACCCGGACTCGGTGCACTTCTTCCACGGCGCCGGTCTGGACTACGTCTCGTGTTCGGCGTTCCGGGTCCCGGTGGCCCGGCTGGAGGCCGGCCGGGCGGCGGTACTCGCCGACGCCGACGCGGGCAGCGCCAGCCGGTGAGCGACCGGATCGGCCCCCCGCCCGTCCGGAACGCCCTGAACGTTGCCCTGAGTGCCAATGTCGGTCACTCGTTGACACGACGATCTCGCGCATGCCTAGTGGAACCATGGAGCCGCCACCTTGAGGGGGTGTCCTCGTGGAGCCCAACGAGAGGTTACGTTCCGCGCGCGAGAGAACGGGGTCCCGGGAGTCTCCCGGTCACGCGATGTCCCGGCAGGAGATGGCCGACCAGCTCAACGCATACCTGTTCCGGGTCACCGGGCGCGAGTTCGGAATCGACGCCAACTACGTGGGGAAGCTCGAACGCGGGGTGATTCGCTGGCCGCAGAAGCTCTACCGGGACGCGTTCCGGGCCGTTCTCGGTGTGGGAACCGACCGGGAGCTGGGGTTCTTCAACCCGCGGCGGGCACCGGCCCTCGCCGGCAACGGTGGTGCCGGGGCAGCGACCAACGGCGGTCCGGGGAGCAACGGTCAGTCCGGTGCCACGGGGGAACACGGAGGGGCCGCCGTGCTGTCGATGCGTACCGGCGCGGGTGGATCGCCGGCCACGGCAGGTTCCGCCGGTTCCGGAGGTTCCGCAGGTTCAGGCGGTCCGGGTGGTGGGCTGCTGCCGGCCGCGGCGTTCGCGCTGCTCGGCTCGGTCGAGGCGACCCCGATTCCGTCGCGGATCGGCCGGGACGAGATCGGGCACGTCCGTGCGGCCGCCGTGCTGTTCAGCCGCTGGGACCACAGCTACGGCGGAGGTTTCGTGCGGGACGCCGTGGTCGCGCAGCTGCGCTGGTCGTCCCGGCTGCTGCAGGCCGGCGCCG
This sequence comes from Actinopolymorpha sp. NPDC004070, assembly GCF_040610475.1. Lineage (NCBI taxonomy): Bacteria > Bacillati > Actinomycetota > Actinomycetes > Propionibacteriales > Actinopolymorphaceae > Actinopolymorpha > Actinopolymorpha sp. NPDC004070. The sequence goes on from NZ_JBEXMJ010000015.1 coordinate 129,275, forward strand.
GGCACCGCGAACGCCTCGAACTACACGAGGCGGTGGGGCACCTCGCGCACGTGGCGGGGTTCATGGCCTTCGACGCGTACGCGTTCACCGACGCAGAACGGCTGTTCCGGTTCACGCTCGCCTGCGCGGAGGCGGCGGGCACCTGGCACCTGCGGGCGAAGGTGCTCTCCTCGATGGCCCGGCTGGCGGTCTGGCGCGGCCACGCCGCCACCGCGCTCGGGCTGACCGACCTGGCCCTGCTCCGCTCGGACCGGATTACCCCCACCGAACAGGCGATGCTGCTCACCGCCCGGGCCCGCGGGCTGGCCCGGCTGGGCCGCACCCGGGAGACCCTGCGCGTGGTCGGCGCCGCCGACGACGCGTTCGCCCGCTCCAACCCGGCCGAGGACCCGCCGTGGATGGCGTACTACGACGCGGCCCAGCATGCCGGCGACACCGGGCACGCGTTGTTCGACCTGGAGGTACGCGGGTACCCGACCGAGGCCGGCCGGCGGCTGGCCGCCGCGGTCGCCGGGCACACCCCGCCCTACGCCCGCTCGCGCACCATCTCCCGGATCAAGCTCGCGTCGTTGCTGATGGCGACCGACGACCCGCGGGAGGCGGTGGCGACGGGAACGTCCGCGCTGGAGGGCGCGGGCCGGCTGCGGTCCCGGCGTACCGCGGAGGATCTGCGTGAGCTCCGCCGGTACGCCGGGCAGCACGCGACCATCCCCGACGTGGCCGACCTCCGCCGCCGGATCGGCAACCTGGTCAGCTGAACCGCACGCCCGGCTGAGCCCCATGCCGCCTGCCGCCTGCGCCGCGGTCAGTCGGCGGGCGGCCACAGCCGGGGGCAGGCCGCCGGGTCGGTGTAGTCGGGGTGGCCGGCGGCGTTGCGGCGTACGTACTGGTCGTTGGGGTGGAAGGCGAGGGTGCCGTCGGCCCGGGTGTGTTCCACGAAGTGGTTCGAGCCCGGCTGCATGTGGACCGCCATCGCTCGCCGCGGCGCACCGCTGCGGTTGGGCCCGCTGCCGTGGACCGTACGGCAGTGGTGGAAGCTCATCGCTCCGCGCGGGATCTCGGCCACCACCACCTCGACGTCGTGCCGCGTCCGCACCGAGTCCAGGGTGGACAGGTCGGGGTTGAAGAAGTCCAGCACCACGTCGTCCTCCCAGCGGTGGCTGCCGGCCACGAACGACACCGCGCCCTCGCGCTCGCCGACGTCGTGGAAGGGCACCCAGGCGGTGAGCATGTCGGCGGAGGCTGCGCTGCGCCAGTACTGCCGGTCGGTGTGCCAGCCGACGTTCACCTTCCCGGACTCCGGAAGGCTGTCCTCGGACGGCTTGTACAGCAGCTGGTCGTGCCACAGGCGGATCTCCGGCTCGCCGTTGAGGCGGGCGGCGCAGGCGCCGATCAGCGGGTGCCGCACCAGTGTGGCCAGGTCGTCGACGATCAGGGACGTGTAGTCGTTCTTGCGGAGCACGTCGCCGTGCTCGGGCCGCCAGCCCACCCGGTCGCTGCCGTCGGGCATCGGGCGGTCGGCGTGCCCGGCGTAGAAGTTCGCCATGCCGCGTTCGGCTGTGTCGATCACCTCCGGTGGCAGGATGCGCCCGGAGATCCAGTAGCCGTTCTCCCGGTAGAACGCCACGTCGTCGGGCGTGGGCAGCAGGTCGGCGTAGCGTTCGAGCAGGTCTTCGGTCGTGGTCGTCATGTTCTGCGACGCTACGGCCGGGTGCGGTCGCAGGCGTTCACGCGCGGGTCGGGAAACGTACACAATCGCCGGATGCGCGCGGACAGTGCCGGTGGGGCGGGCGGAACCGACGAGGTGGTGCGGCCGGACGGGATCTCGGCCGGTTTCCACGCCTACCTCGGCCGGGCCGGCGTGCCCGGCCTCGTGCACGCCGGTGACCAGCGCGCGCCGACGTCCTGGCTGATCGGCGCCCACCACCACGACGTGTGGGAGCTGTACCTCCAGACCGCCGGCCCGGCCACCCGCTGGCGGGTCCGCGACCGCGACTACACCGTGGGCCGCAACGGCCTGCTGGTCGTGCCGCCGGGTGCGGTGCACCACATGGTCTGCCCGGCGACCACGACCTGGCACTACGTGTTCGCGGCGTTCGACGCCGCCGCCCTGCTGGCCGACCTGCCCGAGGCCGTGCCGGTCTGGCAGCGGTCGGTGCCGTCGTACGTGCCGGACGCGGGCTCGGCGGTCGCGCCCTTCGAGGCGTTCCTGCGGGAGGTCACCACCACCCAGTCGCTGCGAGCCGCCGGGCTGACGTTGACCGCGCGGCACCTGCTGGTGGAGGTGACCAGGCTGCTGACCACGGGTGAGGTGGCCGGCCGGGTCGGGCTCCACCCGGCGGTGGCGCACGCCCGGCGGCTGCTGGACGCCGCGCCGGGGGAGCGGCTGCCGCTGGCCGCGCTGGCCCGCGCGGTGGGACTGTCGCCGGCGTACCTCGGTGAGCTTTTCACCGAGCAGCTCGGCGCGAGCCCCGCGAACTACCACCGGTCGCTGCGGCTGCGACGGGCGGAGATGCTGCTGGCCGAGACCGACGCGAGCGTCACCCAGGTCGCGGTGGAGCTGGGCTTCTCCTCTGCCCAGCACTTCGCGACCGCCTTCCGTGCCCGCACCGGCCGCACCCCGCGGGAGTTTCGCCGTCAGTGGCGCGGCGGGCGTACGCCGGCCCCCAGGGTGGGTTCGGCTCGACTCGAAGCCGATGTGCCCCAAGTCGCCGAACGTGACCACGCCGACGTGGTAGGCGTCGACGCGTGACCATCGACCAGGTGCGTGCCCGTCCGGTGACCGCCGCACCGACGCGGGAGCCGTTCGCGACCCTGCCGGTGCTGCTCGTGGCGGCGGTCGTCGCCGCGTTGCTGGTGGCGACGAGCAACCGGTACGGCTACCACCGGGACGAGCTCTACTTCCGGCTGCTCGGTCAGCACCCTGCCTGGGGCTACGTCGACCAGCCACCTGCCACCCCTCTTCTGGCCGGGCTGACGCGCGCGCTGTTCGGGGACCACCTGTGGGCGTTGCGGCTCCCCAGCGCCCTCGCGGTGGCAGGTGCGGCGATCCTCACCGCACTGCTGGTCCGCGAGTGGGGCGGCGGCCGGGCCGCGCAGGTGCTGGGAGCGCTGGGCGTGGTGGCGGTGTTCCCGCTCGCCGGTGGGCACGTGCTGGCCACCGCGACCCTCGACCTGGTGCTGCAGGCGGCCGTGCTGTTGTGCGTGGCCCGGGCGTTGCTGCGCGACCCCCGCTGGTGGCTCGCGGCCGGGGCGGTGGTGGGCGCCGGGCTGTACGTCAAGTACCTGGTCGTGCTGACCCTGCTGGCGGTCGGCGTCGGCCTGCTGCTGGCCGGCCCGCGCCGGGTGCTCGCCTCGCGCTGGCTGTGGGCCGGCGTGCTGCTCGCGCTCGTGGTCGGCGCCCCGAACCTGGTCTACCAGGCCACCCACCACTGGCCGCAGCTCACCATGGCCGGGGCGATCGAACGGAACAAGGGCGCAGGCTCCCGCGTCTCGTTCCTACCGCTCCAACTGGTCATGCTGGGGCTGTTCATGGTGCCGGTGTGGGTGGCCGGGCTGGTACGGCTGCTGCGCGAGCCCGGACTGCGGCCGGTGCGGGCGATGGCGGTCGCGTACCCGGCAGCATGCGTGCTGGTGCTGGTCCTCGGCGGGCAGCCGTACTACACCCTCGGGCTGATCCTGGCCCTGTACGCGGCCGGGTGCGCGCCGGTGGTGCGGTGGATGGCGCGCGGGCAGCGGGTGGGCCGGGTGGGCCGGATCGGTCGGGTCGCCGCTTTCACCACCGCACTGGTGCTCAACGTCGCCATGTCCGTGCTGGTCGCGCTTCCGCTCCTGCCGGTCCGTGTGCTCGCGGCCACCCATCTCGCCGACGCCAACCAGGTCGTCGCCGACCAGATCGGGTGGCCGGAGTACGTGCGCCAGATCGCGGACGTGTACCGGGGGCTGCCGGCCGCCGACGCTTCCAGGGCAGTCATCGTCACCGCCAACTACGGCGAGGCGGGCGCGCTGGACCGCTTCGGCACCGGCCTGCCTCCCGTCCACAGCGCACACAACGCGCTGTGGTTCCTCGGGCGCCCGGCGGAGGACAGGACGGTGGTGATCCTGGTCGGCTTCGCCGACGCCGGCCCGCGACTGGCGTGGTTCGGTTCGTGCCGGGTCGCGGCCCGCCTGGACAACGGCGTCGGCATACCGAACGAGGAACAGAGCAACGACGTCAAGGTGTGCCACGACCCGGTCCGGCCGTGGTCGCAGCTGTGGCCCGACCTCCGGCACTACGACTGATCTCTCGTCGGCGCCCGTGGCTGACGCCGGCGCCGGCCGTCGCGGCCAGTGGGCCCGAACAGGCCCACCGGCCGCGACGGCACCCCCGTGTCGATCGCTTCCCCTCGTCGTACGAACCAGCCTAGGGGTGGGCACCGACAGGTCTCATCGGTCACGAGGCTGAACGCGGGTCATCCGAACGGACCAGTCACCGCGCCTGGTCGAACGGGACGGTCAGGCAGGCCAGCCGCGCACCGGCCATGCCGGCGTGTCCCCGCCCTCTGCTGGTGCGGTGCTCGTGGATGACGACCGACCCGGCGTCCTTGGATGCGATCGGCCAGTACACCGTGCTGACCGCGTAGCCGACCCCGTTGGCGTCGGTGCGGAAGTCCAGCCAGATCTCGTTGCGCGGGTTGGCGTACCGAGGATCCACCGACGGCTGCACCGGATCCTCGATGAACTGCACGTGCGGACCGGCGTCGGTCGGCGCACTGCCGCAGCTGTCGACGTGGACGTGGGCGCCGTAGGTGCGGCGGGGAACCAGGCCGGTCACCGCGAGCACCGTGGTGGTGCCGAACGGCCAGGTGTAGGCGGCCACCGACGCGTGCGCGCCGACCGGCACCAGTGCCGGGTCGTACGTCAACGCGTCGCCGCCGTCCTCGACGGGCCCGAACCGGCCGATCGCGATGACCGGGCGGCCGAGGCTCGCGCGGGCGGCCTGAGCCGTAGTGGCTTGGGAGACCTCGGTGGCCTGGGTGGCCGCGGAGACGGACCGCGCGCTCGTGGTGAACGAGTGCTGTGCGGGTCCTCGTGTCGCCTCCCCGGCCGCAGCGGCGGCGGAGGGGGCGGCAGTCGTGGTGGCGGCCATCGCGACCGCGGCCACGAAAAGTGACAGCATGACTGCGTAACGTTTCATGGGCTGGTTGTAGCACGTCCGAACAGGTCCGTACGGAAGGCGCACAGGCACCGGCGTCGCCCGGGACGGGTTCGGCGAATGCCATAGGGTCTGTGCTGCGATGAACCGAACCACGCCGGGCGAGCGGCACGAGGACTCGAGCTACCAACCCTCCGATGTCGAACGCTGGGTGGGCGAGCCGCCGAAGAGCGCCGGCCGCACGCCGTTCGCCCGCGACCGGGCCCGGGTCCTGCACTCGGCCGCGTTGCGCCGGCTCGCCGCCAAGACGCAGGTACTCGGTCCGGGGATCCACGACTTCGTTCGCACCCGCCTGACGCACACCCTCGAGGTCGCGCAGGTGGGCCGCGAGCTCGGCCAGTCCCTCGGCTGCGACCCCGACGTCGTGGACACCGCCTGCCTGGCCCACGACCTCGGTCACCCGCCGTTCGGGCACAACGGCGAGGCCGCGCTGGACGAGGTGTGCGCGGACGCCGGCGGATTCGAGGGCAACGCGCAGACACTGCGGCTGCTGACCCGGCTGGAGGCGAAGACGTTCGCCGACGGTGCCGGCCGCAGCGCGGGCCTGAACCTCACCCGGGCCTCCCTCGACGCGGCGACGAAGTACCCCTGGCGGCGGGGGGAGGCACCACCGGGTGCCGGGGCGAAGTTCGGTGTCTACGACGACGACCTGGAGGTCTTCGGCTGGCTGCGGGCCGGCGTCGACCGGCGCCGCTGTCTGGAAGCGCAGGTGATGGACTTCGCCGACGACGTGGCGTACTCCGTGCACGACGTGGAGGACGGCGTGGTGTTCGGCCGGATCGTGCTGTCCGCGCTGGCCGACCGGGCCGAGCGCGCCACCGTGTGGGAGGTCGTCCGCGACTGGTACCTCCCCGGTGTGGAGGACGCCGAGCTTGACGATGCGTACGACCGGCTGCGTGGTTTCGGCTACTGGCCGCCGACCGACTACGACGGCGACCGGCGTTCGCTGGCCGCGCTGAAGGACCTCACCAGCCAGCTGATCGGACGGTTCTGCCTGGCCGCCGAGCAGGCGACGCACGCGGAGTACGGACGCGGGCGGCTGGTCCGCTACCGGGCCGATCTTGTCGTACCCCACGAGACCCGGGTGGAGATCGCCGTTCTGAAGGGGATCGCTGCGACCTACGTCATGCGGTCGGCCGAACGCGTCGCCCTGCTCTCCCGGCAACGGGAGGTCGTGCACGGGCTGGTGTCGGCGCTCCGGCGTACCGCGCCGGACGGCCTGGCACCGGCGTTCCGGGCCGACTTCGCCGCCGCGCCCGACGACGCCGCCCGGCTGCGGGTCGTCATCGACCAGACCGCGTCGCTGACCGACGCGTCCGCGGTGGCGATGGCGCGGTCCCTGCGGTCGTAGACGAGCCGCCGGTCACGCGGCCGGTTCCCGCCGAGATCCTGCTTCGCCGGGTCCGCCTGTGGCACGGTTGGAACTCCGTACGCGAGTTCTCGAAGGAGTCGCCGCATGGCTGAGCAGACCGGACAGCAGACGTACGTCGTGATCGGCGGGGGACTGGCCGCGGCGAAGGCGGTGGAGGCGTTGCGGTCGGAGGGCTTCGCCGGCCGGGTCGTCCTCGTCGCCCGCGAGTCCGAGCTTCCGTACGAACGCCCGCCGCTGTCCAAGGGCGTCCTCCTCGGTACCGACGACCCCGTGACGGTGATCACCCACGACCAGGCGTGGTACGACGAGCAGCGGGTGGAGCTCCGGCTCGGTGTAGCCGTACGCCGGTTGGACCCGTCCGCCCACGAGGTGGTGCTGTCCGACGGCGAGACGCTCCACTACGACAAGGCGCTGCTGGCGACCGGCTCGGTCGTCCGTCGGCTGGACGTGCCCGGCGTCGACCTGGCCGGCGTGCACTACCTGCGCACCCTCACCGACTGCCTCACCCTGAAGGAGACCCTGGCCGCCGCCGACCGGGTGGTGGTCGTCGGCGCCGGCTGGATCGGCCTGGAGACCGCCGCCGCAGCGCGGCACCACGGCGCGGAGGTGGTGGTGGTCGAGCCGCAGCCCGGACCGCTCTACACCGTGCTCGGACCGCAGATGAGCGAGGTGTTCGCTCGGCTGCACCGCGACCACGGGGTGGAGTTCCGGTTCGGCACCTCGCTGGCGCAGATTCGCGGCGACGGCGGGAAGGTGACCGGCGCGGTCACCAGTGACGCCGAGGAGCTGGCCGCGGACGCGGTGATCGTCGGCGTCGGTGTCGCCCCGGACATCGAGCTGGCCGAGGCCGCCGGGCTGGCCGTCGACAAGGGCGTGCTCACCGACGAGCGGCTGCGTACCTCCGACCCGGACGTCTACGCCGCCGGCGACGTCGCGCGGTGGTACTCCCCGACGTTCGGCCGCCCGCTGCACGTGGAGCACTGGGCGAACGCGCAGGACGGCGGAGCCGCCGCGGGCCGGGCGATGGCCGGCTCGGACGCGGCGTACGACGCGGTGCCGTTCTTTTTCAGCGACCAGTACGACCTGGGCATGGAGTACTCCGGGGACGTCGGGCCCGACGGGTACGACGACGTGGTGGTGCGCGGTGACCTGGACGGGCGGGAGTTCGTGGCGTTCTGGCTGCGCAAGGGGCGGGTCGTCGCCGGAATGAACGTCAACGTCTGGGACGTCCAGGACGCCATCCAGGCGCTGATCCGGTCCGGGCGCGAGGTCGCCCCGGGCAGGCTCGCCGATGCCGGGGTGGACCTGGACGCGGTGTACGCGTAGCCCCGGGGCGTACCCGTCGAGCTGAGACGTGCTGGTGCACAAGGGCCGTCGACCCGGCGCCGTCGGGCTCGTGAGCACCCGGCCGTAGACTCCGACTCATGGCCGGCCGGATCCGCGACGACGACATCGCGCTGGTCCGGGAACGCACCCGGATCGACGAGGTCGTCTCGCAGTACGTCACGTTGCGCCCGGCGGGTACCGGCTCGCTGAAGGGCCTGTGTCCCTTCCATGACGAGAAGTCCCCGTCGTTCAACGTCCGTCCCCAGGTCGGCGCCTATCACTGCTTCGGCTGCGGCGAGGGCGGCGACGCGATCTCCTTCCTGCAGAAGATCGAGGGCCTCGGGTTCGTCGAGGCGGTCGAACGCCTCGCCACCCTCGCCGGCGTCCAGTTGCGCTACGTCGACGGCGGCCAGCCCGAGCGGCGCCAGCCCGGCACCAGGGCCCGGCTGGTCGAGGCTCACAAGGCCGCCGAGGAGTTCTACAAGGAGCAACTGCACTCCTCACCAGACGCGGCGGCCGGTCGCACCTTCCTCGCCGAGCGCGGCTTCGACCGGGCGGCGGCGGAGCACTTCCGCGTCGGCTTCGCCCCCCGCGGCGGCAGCGCGCTGCTCAGCCACCTGCGCGGTCGTGGCTTCTCCGATGACGAGCTCGCCACCGGCGGCCTGGCCGCCAGCAGTGCCCGCGGCCGCTACGACCGGTTCCGGGGCCGGCTGGTGTGGCCGATCCGTGAGCTGTCCGGTGACGTGGTGGGGTTCGGCGCACGCCGGCTCTTCGACGACGACCGGATCGACGCGAAGTACCTCAACACCCCGGAGACGCCGATCTACCACAAGAGCCAGGTGCTGTACGGCGTCGACCTGGCCCGCCGCGACATCGCCCGGAAGTCCCAGGCGGTCGTGGTGGAGGGCTACACCGACGTGATGGCCTGCCACCTCGCCGGCGTGCCCACGGCGGTGGCCACCTGCGGCACGGCGTTCGGGGAGGACCACGCCCGGGTGCTGCGCCGGCTGCTGCTGGACCACGAGGAGTTCCGCGGCGAGGTGATCTACACCTTCGACGGTGACGAGGCCGGGCAGCGCGCGGCGCTGAAGGCGTTCGAGGGCGACCAGCAGTTCGTGTCGCAGACCTACGTCGCGGTCGAGCCGGACGGGCTGGACCCCTGCGACCTGCGCCTGAAGCACGGAGACGCGGCGGTCCGCGACCTGATCGCCCGCCGGATCCCGCTGTACCGCTTCGTCCTGGAGCGGGCGCTGGGCCGGTTCGACCTGGACCGCGCCGACGGCCGGGTGGACGCGCTGCGGGCGACCGCGCCGTACTTCCGTTCCGTACGCGACCGGGCCAAGCTGAACGCCTACTCCCGTGAGCTCGCCGGCATGCTCGGCATGGACGTCGACGAGGTGCGGGCGGAGGTGGCCCGGGCGGCCGGCGCCGCGGGCCGCACCGGCGGCACCGGTCCCGGGGCCGGGGGTGTGCGCGGCGGCGACCGGGGCGGCCGGGGACGAGGGCCGCTGACGGAGCCGGGTCGTACGCAGGCCGCACCGGCGGCGCCGCAGACGCCGCTGCCCGACCCGAACGAGCCTCGGCTCAGCGCCGAACGCGAGCTGCTCAAGCTCGTCGTCCAGTCCCCGACGGTGGTCGGTCCGGCGTTCGACGCGGTGGAGGAGAGTGACTTCACCCATCCCGCCTACGTCGCGGTGCGGCGGGCGAGTGCGGGCGCGGGCGGCGTCGGCACCTCCGCCGGCGGCGACGCCTGGGTGTCCACGCTCGCCGCGCACGCACCCGACGACGCCGTACGCGGGCTGGTCACCGCGCTCGCCGTGGAGCCGCTGCGCGCGGCCGGCACCCCCGACCAGCGCTACGCCGGTTCGCTGCTGGCCCGGGTGCAGGAGCTCGCGGTCGCCCGGCGCATCGCCGACGTGAAGTCCAAGCTGCAGCGGATGAACCCCGTCGAGCAGACCGAGGCCTACAACAAGCTGTTCGGTGAGCTGGTCGCGCTCGAGCAACACCGCCGCGGCCTGCGCGAACGCGCCGTGGGCGGCCTCGGCTGAGCGCCGCCGGTCCAGTGCCCGGCCCTGTCGTCACCGGCCGGGCGGCAGGCGGGGCGTCAGCCGGGGAGGCTGGCCGGGACCGGACCGGCGTGGCGGCCCGCCGGCACCTCGCGGCCGGGTGAGTTGGTGGCAGCGGTTAGTTTCTAGACATGCCGAAGGTCGCCGGAGTCGACTCCTCCACCCAGTCCTGCAAGATCGTCGTGGCCGACGCCGACACCGGTGAGGTGCTCGACGAGCGGGTCGCCGCGCACCCCGACGGCACCGAGTGCCCGCCGGACGCGTGGTGGTCGGCGCTGCGGGAGGCGGCCGAGGGGCTGCTGGACGACGTGGCCGCGATCGGCGTCGCCGGCCAGCAGCACGGCATGGTCACCCTGGACGAGGCCGGTGAGGTCGTCCGCCCGGCGCTGCTGTGGAACGACACCCGGTCCGCGGCCGCGGCGCTCCGGTTGGTGCAGTTGCTCGGCCCGGCCGGATGGGCGGAGGCGGTCGGATCGGTGCCGCTGGCCAGCATGACCGTGAGCAAGCTCGCCTGGCTGGCCGAGCACGAGCCGGCCAACGCCGAGCGCGTGGCCCGGGTGATGCTGCCGCACGACTACCTGACCTGGGAGCTGTGCGGTCGCCCGGACCAGCCGGTGACCGACCGCGGCGACGCGTCCGGCACGGCGTACTGGTCCCCGGTCACCGGCGACTACCGCACCGACCTGCTCCAGCTCGCACTCGGCCGTACGCCCGAACTCCCCAAGGTGCTCGGCCCGGCCGAACCCGCGGGTGAGACCGGCTCGGCCGGCCTGAACGGCGTCGTCGGTCCCGGCACGCTGGTCTCGGCGGGCACCGGCGACAACATGGGCGCCGCGCTCGGGCTCGGCATCGAGCCCGGTGACGTGGTGGTCTCCCTCGGCACCAGCGGCACCGTCTTCGCCGTGCACGACAAGCCGTCCACCGACCCGACCGGGATCGTGGCCGGCTTCGCCGACGCGACCGGGCGGTTCCTGCCGCTGGTGTGCACGCTGAACGCCGCCCGGGTGCTCACCGCCACCGCGAACATGCTGGGCGTGGACCTGGCCGGACTGGAGCGGCTGGCCCGCGAGGCCGCGCCCGGTGCGGGTGGGCTGGTGCTGCTGCCCTACCTCGACGGCGAGCGCACGCCCAACCTCCCCGACGCGGCGGGCTCGCTGCACAACCTCCGCCGCGGCACGATGACGCCGGCCAACATGGCCCGGGCCGCGGTCGAGGGCATGCTGTGCGGCCTCGCCGACGGGCTGGACGCGGTGCGGGCACAGGGCGTGACCGTCCGCCGGGTGCTGCTGATCGGCGGCGCCGCCCGGTCGGAGGCGGTGCGCTCGGCCGCACCGACCGTGTTCGGCGTACCCGTCACCGTGCCGCCGCCGGCGGAGTACGTCGCGCTCGGCGCGGCCAGGCAGGCCGCCTGGGCGCTGGCCGGGTCGGCGGCGCCGCCGTCGTGGAGTCTCGGCGAGTCGGTGGTACGCGACGAGGTGGACGAGGCCGCGGGTGAGCGCATCCGGTCGGCGTACGCGCAGGCGCGCACTGCGCTGCATCCGGGCGACTGACAGCGGCCGCGACCCGGAGCCTGACCCGGGGGCCGGTCTCGCCGGACAACAGGCCCCGACCTGCGGGGAAGTCGGCGCGACTCGCCGGAGACATTCGGTTGGTCACAAGCTGTGCGGTTGGCGTCGTACTCGGTGGGGAAGGTGCCTGTTTCGGGGAGGCACAATGGTGATGAACTCTGCCGACGTCGGCGCCCGTCGACGGCTGATCGTGATGCAACGTCTGCGTGAGCGGCGTCGCCGCCTCGGACTGACCCAGAAGCAGGTGGTCAGCCGGTTGGGCCGGCTCGGCGTCCTCACGACCAACAAGGCCCTCAGCAGCCTGGAGCACGGTGCCGGTCTGGACGTGGCGAAGCTACCCGAGCTCGCCCACGCGCTGGAGTGCACGGTGACCTATCTCCTGGGCATGACCTCGGACCCGCGAAGCTGGGCACCCGACACCACACCGGCCAGCCAGCAGCAGGGTCCCCGGGACCAGGCCGCGGTCGCCGCGAACCGGCCGAGGGTGCCGGGCGCGGTGCCTGCCGGGGCGCGGCCCGACTGGGCTCGCCGACCTGACCTGGCGCGCCGCCCTGCGGCCGCTCCGGGCCTGGTCAACGCACATCCACCCACCCGTAACCCACCGCCGTCCGCCTGACGGTCGCGCGGTCCGGGCCACCCGGACCGCGCGAACTTCCTCTGCGGGCCCGACTTCCTTCGGGGGCTCGGGCCTTCGTGGACCTGGCCTTCGGGGGATCAGCCCGACCAGGAGCGGTGGGCCCGGGTGACGATGTCCAGGACCAGCTTCGCCGCCGGTCCCACGGCGTTCTCCACCGCGGGTGACAGGCCGATGCCGGTGCCGATGTTGCCGGGTTCGCAGCCCACCACCACGACCCGGGCGACCTGGCGGTGGATCGCGGGTACGAGCGCCAGCACGCCGTCGGGTCGTGGGTACGGTCCGTCGTCCGCGGCGTCGTCGGCGGCCTCCACGACGTACAACGTGCCCGGTGGGCCGTCGCTGTGCAGCGAGTCGACGAGGACCACCAGGCCGTAGCCGTCGAGGTGTTGCGTGGCGAGGTGGCGGCCGCGGATGCCGTAGTCGCGCAGGTCGACCGGTGCGGGCAGCGGGTCGCGGGCCAGCCGGTGGATCACCGCGACGCCGAAGCCGTCGTCGGCGCAGAAGACGTTGCCGACTCCGGCGACGAGGACCCGGCCGCCGGTGCCGCGGCCGGTCCGTTCGCGGCCGCTTCGTTCGCTGATTCGTTCGTGGTGGTCAGGCGGATGGACCACTGCGCGCCCCCCGCGTCGCCGACGAGCCGTTTCCCGGTCAGCGTACGTCCGGGCGGTGATCGCCACGGCGGGAACGCGCGACCTCACAGCCGGGGTGGAACCGCACCCGGTGGCTGGTTCCGGACGCGGTCGGTGCGACATCCCGGCAGGCGGAAGCTGTGCCTTGACCCCCGGTGCGCCGCGGTCCTAGTTTGTTCGGACCCTGAACGAAATGGGCGACCGAAATCCGGCCGGGTCTTCGGCCGGTGGTCCTCGCCCACGACGGGCCCGTACTGGAGGATCCGTGAACGGCGCGACCAGGCAGCTGCCGGGCCGGGCCGATCATGCCGCCGTCCGCCGGGCCAACCTGGCCGTCGCCGTCCGGGCGCTGCGTGCGGGCGGGCGGAGCCGGGCCCAGCTCGCCGCGGACACCAGCCTCACCAAGGCCACCGTCTCCAGCCTCGTCACCGAGCTCGCCGGCCGCGGCCTGGTCCAGACCGCCAGGCCCCGCACCACCGCAGCCGACCCCGCCAACTCCGCCGGCTCCGCCAGCGACACCCACCCCACCAACGCCGGCACCACGGCCGGCAACGGAGGACCGTCGCGGGCGGGTGCGGTGGGCCGGCCGGGCCAGCCGGTCGAGCTGGCCACCGGGCGGGTGCTCGCGATCGGGGTGGAGCTGAACGTCGACTACCTGTGCGGCGTCGTCCTCGACCTCGGCGGGCGGGAGCGGGTGCTGACCCGGACCGCGTTCGACGTGCCGGCCGGCGTGGAGGCCACCGCCGATGAGGTGGTCCGCCTGGTGACCGAGCTCGCCGACCGGACGCTGGCCGACGCCGCGTTCGCGACCGCGGACGACCCGGCCGTCCTGGCCGGGGTCGGCGTGGCCGCACCCGGGCTGGTCGACGGCACCCGCGGGACCGTACGAGTGGCGCCCAACCTGGGCTGGCGCGACGTACCTCTGCACGACCTGCTCGCCGTGCGGCTGGCCGGCCGCGCGCTGCCCTGGCTGCCGGGCGGCGCCCAGCCCTGGGACGAGCGGCTGCTGGTGGACAACGAGGCGACGCTGGCCACGCTCGCGGAGTACGCCGAGTTCGCGGAGTTCGCCGACGACGCCGGTCCCGGCGACCGTGACCTGGTGCTGGTCACGGGCGGTGTCGGCGTGGGTGGCGGCCTGGTCGTCGACGGCCGGCTGGTTCGCGGCAGCGGTGGGTTCGCCGGCGAGGTGGGCCACCTCGCGGTCGCGCCGGACGGTGCCCGGTGCGGCTGCGGCCGCCGCGGTTGCTGGGAGACCCTGTGCGGGCTCGGCGCGCTGCTCGACCTGGCCGCCCCGCCGGACGACCTGGTGCACCGGCACGACCACGACCTCGACGAACGCCTGGACCTGCTGCTCGATCGCGCGCGCAACGGCGACGAGCGCACCCTGACGGCGTTCGACCGGGTGGGGCGGGCACTCGGCCACGGCGCCTCGATGCTGGTCAACCTCACCAATCCGCGGGTGCTGGTCCTCGGTGGCTACTTCGCCCGGCTGGGGGAGTTCCTGCGCCCGGTCGTGGAGTCCGAGCTCGCGGCCCGCGTCGTCGCACCGGACGCCGGCGGGGTCCGGGTCACCTTGTCGCGGCTCGGGCTGGCCGCGGCCGCCACCGGTGCCGCCCACGCGGTGCTCGCCCCCGTACTCGACGACCCGACGCTGGTGCCACCCCTGGCAGGCCAGTCCCCGGCGGCCGCGCAGTCTCCGGCGGCCGCGCAGTCCCCGACGTCAGCAGTACACGCACCATCAACACTCGCAGAGGAGATCGGATGACCGACTACACCCCGACCCGTGAGGACAAGTTCTCCTTCGGCCTGTGGACCGTGGGCTGGGAGGGCGTCGACGTGTTCGGCTCGGCGGTCCGCCCGCCCCTGGCGCCGGCCGACGCGGTCAACAAGCTGGCCGAGCTCGGCGCGTACGGCGTGACGTTCCACGACAACGACCTCTTCCCGTTCGACGCGACCGCCGCCCAGCGTTCGGACCACATCGCGGCGTTCCGCAAGGCGCTGGACGAGACCGGGCTGACCGTCCCGATGGCCACCACCAACCTGTTCGGCCACCCGATCTTCAAGGACGGCGGCTTCACCGCCAACCACCGCGACGTGCGCAGGTTCGCGATCCGCAAGGTGGCCGAGAACATCGACCTGGCCGTCGAGCTCGGCGCGAAGGTCTACGTGTGCTGGGGCGGCCGAGAGGGCGCGGAGTCCGGTGGCGCCAAGGACGTTCGGGTCGCGCTGGACCGGATGAAGGAGGCCTACGACATCCTCGGCCAGTACGTCCTGGACCAGGGGTACGACCTGAAGTTCGCGGTCGAGCCGAAGCCGAACGAGCCGCGCGGCGACATCCTGCTGCCGACGATCGGGCACGCGCTGGCGTTCATCAACGAACTCGAGCACCCCGAGATGGTCGGCCTGAACCCCGAGGTCGGGCACGAGGAGATGGCCGGCGTCAACTTCGCGCACGGTATCGCCCAGGCGCTGTGGCACGGCAAGCTCTTCCACGTGGACCTGAACGGCCAGCACGGCCCGCGCTTCGACCAGGACCTGCGCTTCGGCGCCGGCAACCTGCGCGGTGCGTTCTGGGCGGTCGACACGCTGGAGAACGGCGGCTACGACGGTCCGCGACACTTCGACTTCAAGCCGCCACGGACCGAGGACATGGAAGGCGTCTGGGAGTCCGCACGCGGCTGCATGCGCAACTATCTGATCCTGCGGGAGAAGTCGCGGGCGTTCCGCGCCGACCCGGAGGTGCAGGCGGCGCTGGCCGCGTCGAAGCTGGACGAGCTGGCCCAGCCGACACTGGCCGAGGGGGAGACCCTCGCCTCCCTGCGCGAGGAGGAATGGGACGACGCGCGGATCGAGGCCCTGGCCGAGCGGGGGATGGGCTTCGAGCGGCTCGACCAGCTGGCCATGGACCACCTGCTGGGTGTGGCCTGATGAGGTACGCAGGTGACCTCGCACGCGTTCGCGGTGTGGTGAGTGGGTTCGACCGATCGGACGAGGGAGTACGTACGCATGACAAGTAAGCCAACGCTCGGCGTGGGCATGGTGGGCTACGCGTTCATGGGCCAGGCCCACTCACAGGCCTGGCGGACCGTGAACGCCGCCTTCGACCTGCCGTACGCCGTGGACATGGCCGCGATCGCCGGCCGCAGCGAGGACAAGGTGAAGGCCGCCGCGGAGAAGTTCGGCTGGCGGTCCTACGAGACCGACTGGCGGAAGCTGATCGAACGCGACGACATCGGCCTGGTCGACGTGTGCAGCCCCGGCGGCAACCACGCCGAGGTGGCGATCGCCGCGCTCGCCGCCGGCAAGCACGTGCTGTGCGAGAAGCCGCTGGCGAACACCGTCGAGGAAGCCCGGGAGATGGTGAAGGCCGCCGAGGCCGCCGCGCAGAACGGCGTCCGCTCGATGGTCGGCTTCAACTACCGGCGTGTTCCGGCGGCGGCGTTCGCCCGTCAACTCGTTCTTGACGGCAAGCTGGGCGCGATCCGGCACGTCCGCGCGGTCTACCTGCAGGACTGGATCACCGACCCGGAGTTCCCGCTGGTGTGGCGGTTGAAGAAGGAGGAGGCGGGTTCGGGCGCGCTCGGCGACATCGCGTCCCACATCGTCGACCTCACGCAGTTCGTCACCGGCCAGAAGGTCACCGGCGTCAGCGGGCTGACCGAGACCTTCATCAAGGAACGCCCGCTGGTGGCCTCCACCGAGGGCCTGCGCGGCACCGGTTCGTCCGAGCGCGGCGAGGTCACCGTCGACGATGCGGCGTTGTTCATCGCCCGGCTGTCCGGCGGCGCGGTGGCGACCTACGAGGCGACGCGGTTCGCGACCGGCCGCAGGAACGGCCTGCGGATCGAGCTGAACGGCGAGAAGGGCTCGCTGGTGTTCGACCTGGAACGCCTGAACGAGCTGGAGCTGTACCTCTCCGACGACGACGCCGGGACGCAGGGCTTCCGGCGAATTCTCGTCACCGAGCCCGAGCACCCGTACATGGCCGCGTGGTGGCCGTCCGGGCACATCATCGGCTGGGAGCACAGCTTCACCCACGAGGCGTACGACCTGGTGACCGCGATCGCCGCGGGCACCGACCCGGCGCCCACGTTCGCCGACGGACTGCAGGTGCAGCAGGTGCTCGACGCCGTCGAGCGCAGCGCCGAGTCCGGCTCGGGCTGGATTCCGACCACCGACAACAGCTGAGCGCAGGAGGAGAGCATGCCCCGTCCCGTCACCCTGTTCACCGGCCAGTGGGCCGACCTGCCTTTCGAGGAGATGTGCCGGCTCGCCTCCGAGTGGGGCTACGACGGCCTGGAGATCGCCTGCTGGGGCGACCACCTCGACGTCTGGAAGGCCGCCGAGGACGACAAGTACGTCAAGGCCAAGCTGGACACGCTGGAGAAGCACAACCTGAAGCTGTGGGCGATCTCCAACCACCTCAAGGGCCAGGCCGTCTGCGACGACCCGATCGACGCCCGGCACAAGGACATCCTGCCGGCGAAGATCTGGGGCGACGGTGACCCTGAGGGCGTCCGCCAGCGGGCCGCGGAGGAGATGAAGATGACCGCCCGGGCCGCCGCCCGGCTCGGCGTCGACACAGTGGTCGGCTTCACCGGCTCCTCGATCTGGAAGTACGTCGCGATGTTCCCGCCGGCGTCGGAGGCACTCGTCGACGCGGGCTACCAGGACTTCGCCGACCGGTGGAACCCCATCCTCGACGTGTTCGACGAGGTGGGCGTGAAGTTCGCCCACGAGGTGCACCCGAGCGAGATCGCCTACGACTACTGGACCACGGTCCGCACCCTCGAGGCGATCGGCCACCGGCCGGCGTTCGGTCTCAACTGGGACCCCAGCCACTTCGTGTGGCAGGACCTCGACCCGGTGGGCTTCATCCTGGAGTTCAAGGACCGGATCTACCACGTGGACTGCAAGGACGCCAAGCGCCGGGTCGGCAACGGCCGCAACGGCCGGCTGTCGTCGCACCTGCCGTGGGGCGACCTGCGGCGCGGCTGGGACTTCGTCTCGACCGGCCGCGGCGACGTCCCGTGGGAGGACTGCTTCCGTGCACTGAACTCGATCGGGTACGACGGCCCGATCTCGGTGGAGTGGGAGGACGCCGGCATGGACCGGCTGATGGGTGCTCCCGAGGCGCTGGCCACCGTACGCGCGCTGTGTGAGATCGAGCCGTCCGCGGCGTCGTTCGACGCGGCGTTCAGCTCCGAGGGCTGATCTGCGGGGGTCACATCAGTTCACGGCAGAGGCCGGGACCGCGCGACCAGCGCGGACCCGGCCTCTGTGTCATGCGGGGTCATGCGGGGTCGTCATGCGGGGGCATGCGCGGTCGTGCGCGGTCGTGCGCCGGCCTGCAGGGTGGTGCCTCGCCTTCTCGCGTGCGGTGTCCGGTCGGGTGTGACATTTCGAAGTGCGGGGTAGCTCCTCCTTCGGTCGCAATCGCCGGTGCACTCCCTTTGCACTGTTCACTCGGGGGAGCAATGAACCATCACGACCGGACCCGATCGCTGGCCTTCGCGTCGTTCGTCCCGGTCGGAGCGCGGGCCGCCCGCGTCCTGCTGGCCGGCCTGTTCGTGCCGGTGAGCCTGGCCGCCGCCGGCAGTGGGCTGCCCGGAGCGGGCATGGAGGCGCAGGCGATGGCGGCGGTTCCGCCGGCGGGGTCGGCGGCTGCCTCGACCTCCGGTGCCATGGCGACTTCGGTGCCGACTTCGGTGCCGGGATCGCTGTCCGGCTCACTGTCGGGCTCACTGTCGGGCTCACTGTCGGGCATGGTCGCCTGGCACGGGCTGCCGTTCAGTTTCACCCGGGACGGCTACGGTGCGCTGAGCCTGAACGGCACCCGGCGTCCGTACCGCAGCGGCACGGTTCTTCCGCGGCTCGACGAGGGGACCCACGACGCGCAGGGCGTCCGGATGGTGGTGATCTCGGGCAGGCAGTACGACCACCCCAACTTCCAGGCCAACTACGGCCTGGCGAACCTCGACTCCTACGAAATCACCGGCGACCGCTTCTACCTCGACCGCGCCTTGACGCAGGCTCGCCGGCTCCGTGACCGCCGGGTGGTCTCGGGCGGCGCGTAGTTCCACCCGTACGACTTCGACTTCGACCTGCACCGCACCTCGACCGAGACGATGCGCGGGAAGTGGTACAGCGGGCTGGCCCAGGGAAAGGTGCTGGCGTTCTTCACCGAGCTCGCCCGCGTCACCGGCGACCCGCGCTGGCGGAAGGCCGCCGACTGTACGTTCGAGAGCTTCCTGCGGCCTCCCGACGCCCGGGCGCCGTGGGTGGCCATGACCGACCGCAACCACCTGCTCTGGCTGGTCGAGTATCCGTACGGCTCACCCCAGCAGGCCGATCTGGTCTTCAACGGCCACCTGTCCGCGATCTTCGGCCTGTGGGACTACTACCGGTTCACCCGTGACCGTCGTGCGCTCGCGATGTACGACGGCGCCGTCACCACGGTCCACCGCTACCGCGACTCGCTGCGGGTCCCGGGCGGGTCCTCGATCTACTGCCTCACCCACGGCGCCCCCGCGACCAGCGGCTACCACCGGATGCACTCCCGCCAGCTGATCCAGCTCTCGCTGATGACCGGCCGCAGCGAGTTCGCGCACCTGGCGCAGGCGCTGGTCGGCGACAGCCCGTACCCGGTCCTCAGCTCGCCGCGCCGGGTCGACCTCACTGCCGGGCGGCACGTGGGTCTTTCGTACGACGTCGCCACGGGGAAGGTCACCGGCACCCGCACCGTCACGCTGATGCAGGCGGCCACCGGCACCACGGTCCGGCGGATGCGGCTGAAGGGCGGGGGCATCTACTACCTCGTCGGGACGGGCAGCCCGCTGGCCGGGACGTGGGTGCCGGAGCAGGCGGGTCTGAGCATGATTCGCGGGGTGGTGAGCCCGCTCGACTTCCGCGCCGGCCGGCGTGCGGTGCTGGCGGCCGGGCGCACCTACACCGGGCTGAAGTACGACAGTGCCGGCAACCGGACCGCCACCGTGCAGGTCACCGCCCGCGTCACGTACGACGCCGCCGCCTGGATCCGTGGCGTACCCCACCTGCGGATCCAGAGCGGGAGGCTCCGGGGGTACTGGGTCGCGCAGGCCCACCTGACGAAGGTGGCCTGAGCCCGCAGGGTCGGTTTGCCTCGGTACGACCTCGGTCCGGCCACGGTGCGGCCGTACGGCGACCGGAGACCGGTCCGGGTGCGACCCGGGTGCGCCCGGCGGCGGTCGGCGGCGGCTGACCGGCACTACCAGAACCGGGCCCGATGTGGGAGCCGTCAGCGCGAACTGTGCCGACGTCGGTCATTGCTCCATGAGTATCTCCAAATGCCTAACGTAACTGCCCCCGGACAGGCACACTGGATCACGCCGATCTTCCCCAGGGGAGGAGATGTGCCGTGCCGGTCTTCGTGCTCTTGTCAGCGGCTCTTCGAGCCGACGCATCACCGCCAGCAAGCCCGGGTCCGGGTGGGCACTCGCAGGAAACCACCGTCCACACCGGGCAGTACGCCACCGGGCCTGGCGTGCCGCCCACCGAGTCCGCTGCCGCGTCGACCGGGTCGGGTCCCGCCGGGTCCGATTCTGCCGACCTGCCTGCGGACGTGCCTGCCGGGTCGCCGGTAGCCACCGAGGCTCCGACTGCTCCGGGGTCCGCTGAGGCCACCGAGGCCGCCGAGGAGGAGTTGCCCTCTCTGGACGAACTCAGTGACCGGGCGCCTGATCTGGTCCGCCAGTACCTCCGGGAGATCGGCCGGGTGCCGCTGCTGTCCGCGCAGGAGGAGGTCGACCTCGCGCGCTCGATCGAGGCCGGGCTGTTCGCCGAACGCCATCTCGTCGAGGGCGGTCCCGTACAGGCCACGCAGGAGGAGCTGGAGATGCTGGTCCTGCTGGGCCGCGCCGCCAAGCGGCACCTGATCGAGGCCAACCTGCGGCTGGTCGTCTCGGTGGCCAAGCGGTGCACCGGACGCGGCCTGCCCCTGCTGGACCTCATCCAGGAAGGCAACCTCGGCCTGATCCGGGCGGTGGAGAAGTTCGACTACACCCGGGGCTACAAGTTCTCCACGTACGCCACCTGGTGGATCCGGCAGGCGATCTCCCGGGCGATCGCCGACCAGTCCCGGGCCATCCGGGTGCCGGTGCACGTGGTGGACGCGATCAACCGCGTGCTGCGCGCGCAGCGGCAGCTGTTCCAGCAGCTCGGCCGGGACCCGCTGATCGAGGAGGTCGCCGAGGTCGTGGGGCTGGACCCCGACCGGGCCAGCGAGCTGCTGCGGCTGGCGCGGGAGCCGGTGTCCCTGCACACCCCCATCGGTGAGATGGAGGCGTCGGAGCTCGGTGACCTGATCGAGGACCTGGACGCGGTGGCCCCACTGGACGCCGCGGCCGCCTCGCTGATGCGTGAACACATCGAGTCGGCGCTGGCTCAGCTGGGCGAGCGGGAGCGGTACGTCGTCCAGATGCGGTACGGCCTCACCGACGGGCAGATCCACACGTTGGAGGAGGTCGGCCGCCGGTTCGGTGTCACCCGCGAGCGCGTACGCCAGATCGAGGCGAAGACGCTGGCCAAGCTGCGGGGCGGAAGCTGGGCGCCTGGCCTTCGGGAGTATCTCGCCTGAGGCGGGCCCGGCTCGGCATCCGGAGTACTCGTGCGGCCCTCGGGCTCTGAGGTGCCGAGGTGGTGTCGGACACGTGGGCTGGGCGCCGGGCGGTCCGGTCGATGCCGGACGGCCCGGCGCCCACGCGTGCCCGCTACCGTGAACCCGTGCGTCGTCGGCAAAGTCCTCCGCGCGAGGTGAAGAACGCCCTGGCCCTGCGTCCCCACGAGCGGATTCTCGCCGCCGCGCGGACCGCGACCGAGGAGTGGGTGGTGGCCACCGACCGGCGGCTGCACCTGCCCGAACCCGGCGGTGCCGACACCTTTGCGGGCATCCCGTGGGAACAGGTCGAGCACGCCGAATGGGACCGCGACGAGGAGGTCCTGCGGGTCACCGCCGCCGCGCCGCTCGGGCAGCCGATGCCGACGTGGCGGCTGCGGTTCGACCCACCCGACCAGCGGCTGCTGGCGCTGATCCGCGAACGCATCACCGCGAGCGTGGTCACCGAACGCCACGTGCCGCTGCGGGGGCGTCTGGGCGTACGCGTGATCGCCCGCCGGCCGCCCGCCGGTGACCCTGACGCGGCCGACGGCGGGATCGTCTGGGCGATCGCCTTCGACGAGGGGCTGGACCCGAACGACCCGGACGTCCTCGACGCCGCCCACCGAGCCCTCGCGACCGTTCGGGCGGAGATCGAGCCGTGACCCGGCGGGCGGTCGGGCCCGTCGTGCTCGCCGTCGTCCTCGTGGCGATGGCGGTGCTCGGTGCCTGCACGCCGAGCGCGGGTGACCTGACCGCCCCGACCGCCCGTCCCGGCGACACCCCGACCACCGGTGGGGAAGCCGTTCCGCCGCAGACCCCGCCGCCACGTCCGCGCGGGCCGTCCGGATGCGCGGTCAGCGGTGGTCCCGGCGGTGGCGGTGACGCCGGTTCGAAGGTGTCGTACGAACAACCCCTGTCAGCCGGGCAGCCCCTCTCCGCCCAGCGGCTCTCCGCAGCCGGCGCGCCTTCGCCTGCCGGGCAGGCGGCACCGTGGAAGGACCGGCCCACTGTTTCGTTGTGCTTCGACGTACGGTCCGATCCGCGGGTGGTGCGGGGCTCGGAGCAGGTGACCTTCACCCCTGGTCGGCGTACCTGCGAGATCGTCTTCCGTGCCTGGCCGAACAAGCCGGAGACCGCGCGGGCCGGCAACCGGCTCGAGGTCACCTCCGCCGCCGTGGACGGGCGCAAGGAGACCCCGAAGGTCGAGGCCGCCGGAGCGCCGCCGGGTTCGCCGGGCACTCTGGTCAAGGTGCCGGTCAGGCGTTGTGTGGCTGCCGGCCGCACGGTGCAGGTCGACCTCACGTTCACCTTGACGGTTGGGGAGAACACACCCGAGCGGGTCGGCTACTCGACCCGGGACCGCGCCGTCTGGCTGGGCACGGCGTACCCCCTGCTGGCCTGGCAGCGCGGCAAGGGATGGGTGACCGACCCTGCCGTCGACCTGTTCGGCGAGACGGTGACCAGCGAGGAGTTCCGGCTGCGGCGGCTCGACGTGGTGGCGCCCGCCGGGGACCAGGTGCTCGGCACCGGGCAGGCGGTCGGCAGCATGCCGTCGACGAAGGTACGGGGAAGTGTGGTGCACCGGTTCCGCGCCGACTCCGTACGCGACGTCGCGATCACGGCGGGACGGCTGCGGACGCAGACCCGCGACGTGGACGGCGTACGCGTGCACGTGGGGGTGCCCGACGGCTCGGTCGCCTCCGCGGGGGAGTGGGCCGACGCGACCGCCGCCGCGATCCGCGCGCTGTCGTCCTACCTCGGGCCGTTCCCGTACCACGACCTGTGGGTCACGGTCGCCGACGGTGTGGGCACCGGCATCGAGTTCCCCGGCGCCATCCAGTTCGGCAACGTCTCCCCGACGCGCTACCCCCAACTCGTCCCGCACGAGGTGGCGCACATGTGGTTCTACGGACTGGTCGGCAACGACCAGGCGCGGGATCCGTGGCTGGACGAGGCACTCGCGGAGTACGCCGAGACGCTGGTGGACGGGACCGGCGCCCGGTCGGCGCGGTTCCAGGCGCCGTCGCGGGTGCGCGACCGGGTGGGGGAGTCGATGGCGTGGTACGCCGCGCTGCGTGCCCCCGACCTGTACGCCGCGGGGGTCTACCGCCAGGGCGGCGCGATGCTCCACCGGGCGCGGCAGGCCGCCGGACCTGCGACCTTTGACCGACTTCTGCGCGGCTACGTGAGTGCCAACGCGCACCGGATCGCCACCCCGCGTGACTTCGCCCGGGCGTTCGCGAGCCGGCCGAAGGTGATCGCGATCCTGCGGGAGTACGGCGCGATCCCGCGATGATCCACGGGCCTCGCCGACCCGGCCCCGGGTCGTGCGACCCGATCTGGGGGGCTGCTAACGTATGCGTGGCCGGGGTCGCCCGGCGCCGCGATCCCGCGTAGCTCAATTGGCAGAGCGTCCGGCTGTTAACCGGCAGGTTGCTGGTTCGAGTCCAGCCGCGGGAGCGCCACAAGGATCCCCCGCCCGGTGGTCGTACCGGTCGGGGGATTCTGCTTTTCGGTACGCCATCCACCTCGGTTCCACCCGGTGAATGGCGTGTCGTTTCTGCTCGCGGATGCGGTTCTCGGCATCTGCCGGTCGGCCTCGGCTTGTCCGTGTACGCTCGCTGGCACGGCGCCCGGCCCGGTCAGCAGCCGGTGTCAGTCGTCCATGCCCGGCGTCCGTCGACGCGTGGCTTGTCGCAGCGGGTTCAGGGAGGTCATCCATGGCGGTCCCCGACCTCCGTTCGGCGGTCTTCGCGACGAAGTACGCCATCCTGATCGACGTCGGGTACCTCTACGCCGCCACCGCGGAGGTGCTGTTCGGCGCCCGCGAGCGCCGCGAATACCGCGTCGCCGCCGACGAACTCATTCAGGCCCTGCAGAAACATGCCGTCGAACGCCTGCCGGGCGAACTGCTCCGCGTCTACTGGTACGACGCCGCGCACGACCGCGTACCCACCGTCGACCAGCGGGTGATCGCGGCCCTCCCGGTGGTGAAGCTCCGGTTGGGGAACCTCAACAAGCACGGGCAGCAGAAGGGTGTCGACGCGCAGATCCGTGCCGACCTGGACGCGCTGGCACGGCACGGCGCGGTGACCGACGTCGTGCTGCTGGCCGGTGACGAGGACCTCGTTCCCGCTGTCGAGGCCGCCCAGGCTTATGGCGTACGAATGCATCTGTGGGGCGTCGAGCCGACCTTCGGCAGCAACCAGGCCGAGCGGCTGGTGTGGGAGTCGGACTTCGTCGAGGTGCTGCCGGCCGACCTGCTCCGGCCGTACGTACGACAGGCGCCCGTCCCCGGGTCGGTGACTGCTCCCGCAGCATCTGCGTCGGCTCCCGCATCGCCAGCGTCGGCGTCGGCGTCCGAGCCGGTGATGCCGCCGGCGCAGGACACCTCCACGGCAGCGGACGCGGCGGGTTCGTCGCAGCCGGCACCGGGCACAGCAAAGGGCGCGGCGGCGGACGGACAGGTGGGCACGCCGACCCCTGCGCAGGTGTTCGCCCGGCGGGCCGGAACGACCACGGCCGTCGCGGGGGCGGGTCCGGTTCGCCCGCCGCGGACGGACTCGCCGGGCGCCGCACCCGCGCACGGTCCCGCAGCAGGTCCCGCCTCCGCTCCTGGGTCCGATCCGGGGTCCGCCCCTGGTCCCACGACTACAGCTGACGCTGCGCCGACGATCGGTGCGCAGGGTGCGGGGCCCCGGCTCGGGCCGGACCGGCACGCGGTCGAGGAGGTCGGCGAGCACGTCGCCCAGAGGTGGATCATGGCCCGCGGCCGGGACTACGTACGCGACCTGCTGCCTGGACCGATCCTGCCGACCGTGATCGACAGCGAACTGCTGGTGGAGGCGGAGAAGGAACTTGGCCACTCACTACGCCCGTACCCCGAGGCCCGGGTGTGGCTGCGGGACGGATTCTGGGCCCGGCTCGGCCGCGAGTTCGAGCTGACCGACCACGGCGAGCGCGCGGACCGAAGCGACCGCGCCGAGCATGCCGAACGTAGGCCGACCAAGTAGCCGAGGCGTCGCGACCAGGCGCTAGGCTCAGCGGGCGGTCGCACGCGCGACCGGCACGGGGCGGTAGCTCAGCCGGTTAGAGCAGGGGACTCATAATCCCTGGGTCGCGGGTTCGAGTCCCGCCCGCCCTACCCCGGTTGACCTTCGGAGATCACTTCTCGTAACCACGATGGGTGTCCGTTTCGTCCTTTTCCGTGGTTCGAGTTAATCCCTTGGTCAGCGTTAACTAGAGCCTCACGTCTGGGCTGTAGCCACAAAGCGCGCACGATCGCGATCAGCTCTGAGCCGCATGAGTCTCTTTGTCGCCATGAGGGATCCGGTCGTCGATGAAGCTGTGCACGTCTGCGGCGGTGGCGTAGTGGGCGCCGAGTCGTCGACCGGGTGAGCAGCATGACAGCGCATCGAGCCTCCAACGCGTTTCTCTATGCCGACTGGCAGGCCCTGTCTGCTGAGGTGGCGGGATAGCCGCGGCTCTCAGGTCGTGAACACCGCAGGGGTGACCGGAACTGCCGAGGCCGGTGACAACTTCGGCCTCACTGTCGCCGTTGGGCCGATCACCTGGGTGGGCGAAGGCGCCGAGGACATAGTTGTCGGTGTCCCCGGCGACCGCGTCGGCGCCGTGCCGGCGGCCGGGGCGGTGCAGGTCTTCTTGGGTCATCCCACCGGTCCCAGCGCGACCGGAGACGAAGAGAGACTCCTCAGTCAGGACACCCCAGGGATGCTGGGAGCCGCAGAGACCGGCGATAAGTTCGGCGCCTCCCTCGCCATCGTGAACATGGGGGGATCCATTTGCTGCGCGTTCCCTCTCATCGGGGCACCTGGCGAAACACTGAAAGGCGTCCCACACGCCGGCGCCATACACGTGATCGGCAACGTGTTCGGCCCCCCCTGATCCGCATGACCAGTTCTACAACTGGTTCTTCTCAGCCGGCACCATCGACGTCAAAGGACCCCTCGAGCCAGACGGCGCCTTCGGTGCCGCTCTTAGCAACCCAGGCCGGAAGTGACCCGCCCCGAACGGCAGGCAACGACGCTTCGCCAAACGGGTACCCCTGCTGTGGATTCGTACGGAGCCGCGGCCTCTTGACCTCCGGCGATCCAGGTGGTCGTCGATGTGCTGCCGGTTGCGGTCGTCTAGCGCGCCTAGGGAGCCGCCTCACTGAATCCATGTGACGGGCGGTCAGCGCTGGTGCGAGCTCACCCGTGCGCTTGTCCGGCAACCGAGAGGATGTCCCAGTGGTTGTGCCAGATCCTGATTCGATTGAACGGGATCGCGTGGTGGGTGCTGCTCGGATTGCGAGGACGAGTGCCACCAGGTTGGGTAGCCAGCCACTCGTCGTTCTCTCGTGTGACGTCCTCGCGTACCCACTCCGCGGGCGCGACGTAGAAGTTAGGTTCGTCACCGGTCAGGTCTACGAAGACAACAGCCTCGGCATCCTCAACGACGGGACGATCGGATCGCACCTGCCACGGAGAGCCCGGCAGCAGGCGCGCCGATACTTGCAGGGTGACACCACCTACCTGCACGCGCGTCTGTGGCCCAACTAGGTCTGCTCGTTGTCCGATCTGTGCTGTCACCTCGGCGGCAGCCAGGAGGCGTGCTACGTGATGCACGAGGTGATTGTTTCCCCTGACGTGGTCGAGTCTCATCCGACCTCCCTCCCCGAGTGGTCGCAGATGCTACGCACAAACATGAGTATCGCGGGGGCAAATGAACAAGAATCCCAGCAGGAGCTGCTTTGTAGCTCGGCGTACCCGCTCGGCGAGGTCGATGGGTCACCGCAGTGGCATGGAAACGGGGTTCCGCCCCCGCGTCGTCGCAGGGGCCGTATCGCCGCAGGTCGCCGTCGATACCGGACAAGTGCCCGGGCGGTCTTCAGATCCCTTTGCGAAGCGACGCGGCCGAGGTGTGGTGCGGGTGGGGACTTTGCAACGGGCGCTATCGACTTGTGGCGGTTTGGGCTCATGGTGCGTGGCGGGAGGGCATTCTTTGTTGATCACGCGCGTCCTGCCACGCGTGCTGCGCCGGAGGTGACCTCATGCGTGCGTTTGCTGCTGTAGGGCTGCTCGCCCTTGGACCGTTCATTGCGTTCGGGGCCCTCAACTCGCCCGGCGCGGGTGCGACGACCATCGGCAGGGCCGCTGCGGCCAGTGTCTGCGCCCAGGTGTTACCCAACCAAGACATCAACGGTGATGGCAGCAACCCTCCCCAGAGGGACCGCGGAGACGCCGTCATCGGAGCGCCGGGGGAGAACTCGGCCGCCGGCGCGATCCACGTGTTCTACGGCGGAGATGCACTCTCAACCGAGCCCGGCCCGGACAACCCCATTGGCGATCAGTGGATCAGCCAGGACACCACGGGTGTAGCCGGGGGTCGGAAGCGAACGACCACTTCGGTGCGGCCGTGGTCACCGGTGACTTCAATGGTGACCGCTGCGCCGACGCCGCGGTCGGTGTTCCGGGCGAGGACAGCAACGCTGGGGCGGTTAATGTGTTCTACGGGTCAGCTCGTGGCCTCGTTACGACCGGGAGCAAGATGCTGCTGGAGGGAGCCGCGTCGATTCCCGGTCCGCGCCGCGCGGGGGAGCGGTCCGGCTCGGTACTGGCGATCGGTGATCTCAACGACGACGGCGTCACCGACCTGGCCATCGGTGCACCCGGCGAGGGCGGCTCCGCGGGTGCGGTGTTCGTCGTCTATGGCAATACCGCCGGGCTGAACGCCGGATCCACCCATGCGGTGCGTTTGGCCCAGTCGACCGCGCTGGTCCCGGGGGCTTCGGAGGCGTCCGAGCGGTTCGGTGCCAGCCTGACCGTGGGCGACTTCGCTGGTGACGGGATCGACGACCTGGCGATCGGTGTCCCAGGGGAGAACTCGAGCTCCGGCGGCGTGGTTGTGGTGCCGGGCAGCCGTGGTGCCGCCCTGACCGGCGCAGGGTCGAGGGTCTGGTCGCAGAACAGCGCCGGCATCGTCGGAGCCGCTGAACCCAACGATGAGTTCGGTGCCGCCCTCGGTGCTGGCGCTGTCACCCCTGACGGGCGTGACGATCTGGTGGTCGGTGTCCCGGGGGAGAACCGCAGTGGGGAATCGCGATCCTGTTCGGCGCCTCGACCGGACTCGCAGCAGCGGGGAACGAGTCCTGGTCACAGAACACCGCTGGCGTGACCGGAACCGCCGAGGCCGGGGACCAATTCGGCCTGACCGTCGCGGTCGCGCAGATCTTGGACCTCACTGCCGCCGAAGGAATAGTCGTCGGTGTCCCTCGTGATCGTGTCAGCGGAGTGCCGGCGGCTGGGGCGGTCCAGGTGTTCTGGGGCCAACCGGGCGGGCCCAGTGCCGACGGTGACGCCGAAGAGCTCGTCAGCCAGGACACCCGCGGGATCCGGGGAGGCGCAGAGACCGGCGACCTGTTCGGTGCCTCCCTAGCCATCGTGATGGTAGCCGGGTGGAACCAAGGAGATCTCCTCATCGGAGCACCCGGTGAGACCCTTGCCGGCATCCAGCACGCCGGTGCCGAGCTCCAACCCAGCGCGTTCGGCTACGTGGGGGATCCAGGTACGGAATCGAGCGCCATCAACTACTTCTTCTCAGCCGGCAGCGAGGGGGCCAAAGGACCACGCGAACCAAACGGCGCGTTCGGCGCCGCACTCAGCAATCCAGGCCGGCTATGACGAGGCCGAACGACAAGCAGTAGCGGACCATCGCATGCCCGCTTGGCTACTTGCGCGACCGTCCGCCGTCGGACGGCCCGTAGGATGCGGGCCACCTACGCCGAACTGCTTGGCGAGGGCGTGCTGGTTCGGCGTCACGTTCTCGCCGTACTGGGTAAGCGACGCGTCGCCGTTGCCCTGTGGGATGTCGCCGAAGAATTGGTCGTAGGAGTGGTTCTCCTTGACGATCAGGAAGACGTGCTTGATGGTCGACGGGTCGCCCAGGCGCACCGGAACCGGCACCGGTGCGACGCCGCCCTTGCCGGTGCTCAGCGCGAGCGAGTTGGTGATCCAGCCGTTCTGTTTGAAGACCTTGGCCGTGTAGCCGTGGATTGCGTTGTCGTTCGGCAGGGTGAACCGCTGCAGGCTGGACGTGGTGTCGTGGGTGGCGTGCCCGGCGGGGTTGTTGGGGCGGCGGGCGTCGATGCCTCGTGTGTTGGAGACCAGGACGTCGTCGCCGACAGTGGTGATCTCCGACGGGAAGTAGTCGGCCGGAAGCAGGCCGACGTAACTGACCGGCTCCAGCGGCTTGGTGTAGCGGTAGACCGCGACCGCGTTGGCGCGGCCCAGGGTCACCAGGAGGTGGCCGTCGTCGGTGAGCGTCACCGCGTCGGGTTCGTAGCCCACCTTGGCTTCGGGCCAGGGCTGGGTGGCGATGGTCTGGACGACCTCGTCGTTGGCGGTGTCGATGACCGAGACGGTGTCGCTGTTGGTGTTCGTGACGAACAATGCACCCTTCTTGGCGTACAGCGCGGTGGGGTGCAGGCCGACGTCGATGCTCGTGGCGTCGGCGGCCGGGTTGGCAAGGTCGATGACGCTGACGGTGCCGGTCGTGGTCGCAGCAGTCTTCGGGTCGGCTGGCACGTCGGTGTTGTAGGAGTTCAGCGTGGCATCGCCGGCCTTGGCCGGCCAGCCGCCCTCGTTGCTGACGTAGAGCTTGTTGCCGACCATGGCGAGATCGCGCGGGGCTATTCTCACGGCCCAGCTGTGCTGGATGGCCCGGTCGCGGCGTCGATGGCCACAACTCGGTTCTGGCCGTTGACGGCGGAGTAGACGGTCTTGCCGTCGGAGGAGAAGGCTGCCTCGCCCATCAGCGCGCGTTTGGGGCCGTCCGCGGGGATCGTGACGAACGTGGGGTCGGCGAGCGTGCCGTCGGCGTTCACGGTGAACTTGCGATAGCCGTTGATCTGCCCGAGCCACAGCTGCTTGCCGTCGGGGGAGTACGTCGGGCCTTCCTGACCCACGTCGTTCCCGCTGATACGCAGGTCTGCCTTCGCGTTGTTGCCGACGAGCTGCTGAACCTTGTAGTCCTTCAGGTCCACGATGGCCAGCGCCATCCCGCCGTCGGTGACCGAGACCGCGAGGTGGTAGCCGTCCGGGCTGAGCGAAGACGACATGATCTTGCGGTTGTTGACGACAAGCCGGCGCCCGATCGGATTGAGGTACTGGTCGGAGGACACGACCAGACCATTGTCTGTGCTCTGGCCTAGCTGGTCGGTTCCAAAGAAGTCGGTCGATGCCTGGGCGATGCCCCCGCCGGCGACGGCGAGAGCAGCGGCGCCGGCCGCGATGATGCGGGTCCGGCGGCCGGCGCGTACACCGAGAAGCCCGGGACGGGCCTCTTTAGTGACGCGTCGGCGCTGGCGCTGACGCGCATGAATTATCCCTTCGGAATGGAGAGTAGATCGGGGGGGATGTCGGGGGTCCGCAAACTGGCAGTATTCATTGACTGAAACTTCGCGAGCAGTCGTGGCTGCGCCCCGCAGATGTCTATCCATGCCGGTCCCCTTTGCTGGCCATGAGGTTGGCAGCAGCAGAGGAATCTAAAGATCTTGGATTGCCGTGGCGGGGCCGGCAATGGAACGTTTAAAGAACGCTCCCGGCCATGGTCCGCGGTGCGACCTGCCAGTCCACGTCGGGGCCTACCAGACCTCCGTCCCGAAGTTCGTCGACCTCGCCGTCCTCGACCACGAAGCTGGTCCGGCTGTCCTGCGCACCCGGCGCGACGACGGCTGCCGAGCTCGGCCAGTGGGACTTCCAGCTCGCGGTCGCGCCGATCCGCTTCGCCGGCACCTCAGGCAGCCCGGTCAACCCGATCGCTACATTCTGACGCGTTCAACACTTCCTCAGACCCCGGTACGGACCGAGCGCTGAGCAGTACCTCGCGAAGAACCTCGTTCGGATACCCGCTGCCACGGCAACAACCATCGTCGACCTGTCCCGGCCGGAGATGGTGTGACGTCGCGCCTGGCTGATCGCCATCAACCGGGCTACCGATAGTTCCGCACCGAAAGCGGTCAGCTGGCGCCATTAAACGGGGCTATTAGGATTAAAATGGCCCATTAAGCCAAGGACGAACCTTGACCATTCCGGGGCATCTGGTCAGGCAAATATCCCGGAGCCTTCCGGCACCACCCTCGGAGTGGAGTTGGAGTTCCCTGAAGGCCGGGTGGGGAGCCGTTCTTCACTGTCGCGATGGCTTTGCTTGACACTTCGCTTCGCGGGGTCATGGCGATGTCGGGAGCTAACAGGAAAATTGGTGTGGTCAGTCGAATTAGAAGGAGTGTCATGTTCTGCGTTCGACCGTCCATGCGCCCTGTGACTACCTAGCGTGGGGTGGACAGGGCCAGGGCGATTGGTGAGAGGATCTCAGGCCGTGGCCGGTGCGGCGGCAAAGGGGATCAGGGTGCGTTATCTCGTCTGCGGCGTGGCCGGGGTTCATCGGAAGTCAGGTGGCGGAGGCTTTGCCGCCGCGGGTTACTACGGTGATCGGGGTGGACTGGTTCATACCGAACTATCCACGCCGGATCAAGGAATGGAACCTTCGACGTCTCCGCGACGCCGCCAATTTCGCGTTCGTGGAGGCAGACCTGCCCACCGCGGCATGGTGCTGGCACTCAATGGACGCAACAGTTGGCTGCCCGGACAATCCTCGTGGCCCGCCACGTCACGTGTGTGGCCATTAGGGGCGACGGTAGGTCTACCTGGACTCGACACGAATCAAGATTGCCGTCTCCGGCCAGATGGAGTCGCATCTCCCGGCGTGTTTAGGCTCCGTCTCGCATCAGAGGTAGAAACGCATGCCGAAAAGAACACACGTAATGGATCGCGAAGCGTAGGTCTGGCATGACCACTCGCAGGACCAAGGTCGACGACACACTGCGCACGACCAGGCACCGCCATGAAACCTCGCGCCGCGCCCACAGGTCCGTGAGTCGCCGTGTCGGGGTGGGCCTACTCATCCTGTTGTCGACAGCACTCTTCATTGTCGGTGGTCTTGCGCTTGCCACCCTCCACAACTTTCAGAAGTTCGACCGCATCCAGAGATTCCCGGCGTTGCGTGAGATACCGGAGGCCGAACGGCCCAAGAAGCCGACGGGCGACAGCGCTGCCGACGCCGTCAACGTCCTGATCGCCGGAAGCGACGCTAGGACGCATGGAGTCAGGACGACCGGCGAAGGCAAGGGCGATGCGTGGAAGCGTCGTAGGCAGCGCGCCGACACTTTGATGCTCCTACACATCACCAGCGATCGCAAGTCTGTGCAAGTGATCTCGTTCCCTCGTGATTCATGGGTGACGATTCCTGGCCATGGTAAGAACAGGCTCAATGCTGCTTACTCCTTTGGCGGACCTCAGCTCTATGTCCGAACAATGGAACATCTCACCGGCCTGCGGATCGATCACGTGGCGGCAATAGACTGGGCAGGGTTCATGGCGCTAACGGACGCGCTAGGCGGCGTCGAGATGTCCTTTAAACACGACACCCGGCTGACGACCGGCAAGCAGTATGCTCCTGGTACGCATACACTCAGCGGCGAAGAGGCGCTCGCCTACGTGCGTGAGCGCCACCACGTGCCAGGTGGTGACTTCGGCCGTATCGATAGACAGCAGAACTTTCTTCGGACTCTGATGGGTAAAGTCCTGTCCAGCGGAACGCTCACGCATCCGATCATGCTCGACCGGATGCTCACCGCGATCAGCCAGAACCTCTCTGTCGATGACGAATTCACCAGCGATGAAATTCGGAGCCTTGCCATCGAAATGAGGAATCTGCACGCCGGCAACGTGACGTTCATGACTGCACCGACGAAAGGTTATGGTACGGAAGGCAGCCGGTCGGTGGTATACCTCGACAAGGCAAACCTATCGACACTTATGAGCGCCATCAGCTCTGACGATCTCCAGGAGTGGCTCCGGACACACGGCAAGAATGACGTGCTCGGCCGCGATGTCAGGTGAACATCGAGTCGCCCAAGTGGTCGATCCATGTGGAGTCGTCAGGTTCGCGGTTGGATTGAGTGCTGAAAGGTGCTGTGCGGACCAGCAGGATCGGCGCGCTTGCCCGTCGCGGGCCGGCTCATCCTGTTCCTACTGCGTGAGTGGGTGAATGGCCTTTGCAAGGCAGGACTCGATCGCCGCCCATCGGGGCCACCGCCGTTGCTGTCCGCGGTCGCTCCTGGACCATGCCGGCGAGGGGAGACAGGTGATCCAAACGGGTGCGCCTCGAGAGTCCTCAACCTGCCCGGCCCCTCCCCGCTGGCTAGTTGCCTCAGTTGGTCATGCGCGCCCAGCTCGACGGACTCCGCACAGTCATCGGCATGCTAGGTGTTGCGGCGCATGGAGTGATCACGGCACGCGACTAGGGGTTGATCTCGGGTGGGCACGTGGGAAGTTCACGATGGCCGCGTTGGTCGCTCGGCCCCCGACAAGTCGATGTCGACTTCCACCTCCACCTCGTCGCGAAGTTTCAGTGCACCGAGAAAGGCCGTGTAGGGCTTGATTCCGTATGCCGACTGCACTACCACAGCGGTGCCGTGGTACCGGTGTGGTGTCACCTCGCGCACGTGCAACTCGATGGGGGCTGAGGCGCCATGCAATGTCAGCGTTCCGGTGACCGTGGCGCCGCTGGCAATGGGGGTCACCTGGCTGGACTGGAAGGTTGCATGGGGATGGCGGTCTACCGCAAGGATCCGCCGGGCATTGCCGTGGATCTCGCCCCGGTCCTTGTCGGTCAATGGCTTGACGCCGCCAGTGCCCTCTCGAACCTGCAGCGACTCCAGATTGATCTGCGCGGTGACCGTCGCGTCGGCCGGCGTGTCGGCGGGCAAATCCAGCTGTGCTGACCAGTCGGTTACCTCGATCGTCAGGTCATGTCCTACCTTCGACGCGACGCCTTGACGGCCGGTACGCAGGATGAGATGTCCGTTGTCTGGTCCAAGCCGGACCTGGCCGGCCGAGGCTGCCATGCCTGTGAGGTTACGGAGTCGCCTGGTCGCCGCTCCACTGGTTCGGGGAATTGCGGACAGGCGCGTCAGTGGCCTCATGCTTTGACTGTGGCCACACGTAAGCGCACGGATGCAGCCAGACCCAGAATCTTGTCGACCCTCGGGAGCGTCCAGGACGGGCGTCGACGAGCCTCCGGGCGCGCCTTTCCCTTTGCACGGACGAGGTCGCCCTGGCCGCGGAGAGGCAGCCGCGGCCGGGGGGCACTGTGGATTAACGGTGTTTCCGGCTCCGACACGCTGAGCCGTGGGCTTGGCGGGGAAGGCGCCGTGATGACGGTGACACTGCAGGGCGTGACTGCGAAGAAGAAGGCGGAGGAGGGGCTGAGGCGGAGGCCGCGAGGGAGCTGGTGCGTCGGGCTCGGGAACAGGGCCTGTCGCTGACCGGGCCGGACGGGCTGTTGAAGCAGCTGACGAAGACGGTTCTGGAGACTGCTCTGAACGAGGAGCGTTGTATGCCAAGGGCCTGACCACCGGGGAGATCTCCGCACACTTCGCACAGATCTACGGCGCCTCGGTGAGCAAGGAGACGGTCAGCCGGATCACCGACAAGGTGGTCGAGGAGATGAACCAGTGGGCGGTGCGGCCGCTGGACGAGGTCGGCGCAACACCCAGCGCCGACGACCTGCTCGCCCGGGGATACAACCCCGACCGCGGCGCGCCGCAGATAGAGGCGCTGCGCGACGTCGAGCGGCGGGGCGAGCAGCTCGACCCGCACATGCGCATCGCGCTCGGGTACGCCACCACGGCGCAGGCCGCGCACGCCCGCATCACCGGTGCCGGCGCCGAGACCATCCGACGACGACCAGGAGACCACCGCATGAGCCCGACCCGCACCGGCGGCAACCTCGCCGATCTCAGTGAATCCCAGCTCGCCGACCTCGGTGGGTTGACCGACGCGCAGCTCGCTGCCCGCCACGCCGACGCCGCGCAGGCCGCTGCGGCAGCGCGTGAGGTCGAGGCCGAGCTGCAGCGCCGCGCCGAGCAGCGTGACGCCGAGCTGAAGGCGCTTGTGCGCCGCTACGACGAGGACCTGCTCGCTCGGTTCCGTGAGCTCGCCGACAGCCTGCAGGAGACCGAGCGCGAACACTCCGAGCAGGTCGACCGAGACGTCGCGGCCGGGGACATCGACGCCGCCGTAACGTCGCGGATCGCCCGCCGGGCGCAGCGGAACGCCCGCGCCTCTCTGCACCAGGCAGCGCAGGCCGCGCAGATGCGCACCGGCGACACCGGGCGGGCGATCCCGGAGCTGCGGTACACCGACGTCGACCTGCTCGCCCGACTGGAGGCGGCGGCCGAGAGAGCCCCTGCGGTGCTTGGCGCCGAGACCTTCGACCGGCTCGTCGGCGACCCCCCGACCTCGCTGCCCGACTGACCATGACCACCCTCGGGCGTGAACGTCACCGCCGCCGGGAGTAATCGGCCGACTGTGCCCGGCGTCGGAACGATGGCAGCGAGCGAGTCGTCAGGTCGTTCTCGCACAGACCTGCCAGCGCCAGGCGGGCGCACGTTACTGAGCAAGGGGACGTGCGCCCGCCAGCACCACCCCGACCCTCGACGACCGCAGGCAGCAGCGCGCACCGGCGACCACGCAGGCGAACCGCGAGGACGTCGACGAGCGCGACCACCGAGCACGACACGCGACGACTGGCTCGAGGACCTCCGAACGGTCGAACGCACGTAGGTTCGGTTAGGACCCTGGCGGAGCACCCCCGATCCGCTACGACGCAGGACCGTCGGAGAGAGCTCCCTTTGGGGCGGCTTGCCTACTCATCCCAACAAGGACGTGACCCATGTCTCTGACTGACTTCGGCACTCGGGGCGCGGCGTTCTGGCTGCACGCGACCGAGCAGTACGACCCCGAGCGGCACGAGCACGAGCTGCTCACACAGGTCTGCAGACTGCTCGACCTGCTCGACGACCTGCAGGCGCGTGTCGACGCCGACGGACCGGTCGTGACCACCTCACGCGACGACATCAAGACGCACCCGCGCTCGTCGAGCTGCGGCAGTCAGCCTCGCGTTCGGGCGGCTGCTCGCACAGCTTGAAATCGAGGGCGAGGGCGACGCACCGAGCGGGAAAGCGGCGATCCGGTCGGGGTGGCAGAGCCGTGCCGAGAAAGCCGCCCGCGCCCGGTGGGGCACCCCGGCGCGCTCGGGTGCCGACGGCGGCGAGGCGTCGTGAGGCGGCGGCGTGCGGCCGTGCAGGCGTCCGTCGGCGGGCCGCCGCCCGAGCTGCTCGACCCCGACGCGCACGTGTGGCACGACCCGGTGCGGTACCGCACGTATATGTCGCGGCGGGGGTGGGTGCTGCCGGTGCGTGAGCGCATGGGTGACGCCTCGCCGCCATCGCACCGCCGCCATCGCACCGCCGCCTGCGGGTGGGCGCGTGAGGCAGGCGTCACGACCGCCGCCGGGTTTCCCGATCATCGTCGCCTCGCCGAGCTGCTCGGCTGACCCGACACGACGACCACCACCAACAGAGCAAGCGGAAACCATGAGCCGCGCAGATGACCTTGTGCCGCTGTTCACAAGCGGCAACCGAGGGCAGGAGTCCGCTCTGCGGCACACGGCGGAGCTCGAGCCCTGGTGCCCACCCCCGAAAGGGGGGCGGTCCCCAGCTCCCAATCAGGGCCAGAAAGGGAGATGAAAGCTGCCTCCCATAACGTGCGCGGATCCAGCTCCCTTTCTACGCTCGAAAGGGAGAACCACGGGGTTCCCACCATAGGTAGAGGGTCAGTTACCGAACACCGATCACCACAGGGCACCCATGGGCGGGAAACGCCTGGGAGGACGGGACACCACTCCTCCCGGAGCCCGACGTGACCGACGACCCCTGTGGGGGCAGGCCACCCAGCGGACGCCTACGCCCGGGCCTACTCCGACGCCCTCCGAAGATCATCCACATTCGGCCTGACCAAGCGGTTCTCAGCTTGGACAGGCAAGCGAAACCACCCATACACCGCCAGCTAGGAGACAACGCATGGCCCTGCCCACCATCACCGCCACAGGCCGAGTCGCCTCCGACCCCGATCTGAAGTACGGGCGGACCGGCACCGCCTACACCCGACTCAGGATCGCTTGCACCGAACGCAAGAAGAACCAGGCCGGACAGTGGGAAGACGGCGCCACAACCTGGCTCGACATCACCGCATTCGCCGCCCTGGCCGAAGCCGCCGCCGAACACCTCACCCGAGGCTCCACAGTCACCGTCACAGGCCGCCTGGAGCAGCGGGAAGTCGGAGACAAGACCTACTACCGCGTGAAGGCCACCGACCTCTCCACGCCCCTCCAGAGCATCAAAACCGTCCAACGGCAGCAGGCACCAACCAACGACCCCTGGGCCATCGAGTGACCACACGCCACCAGACACACAGCCCCACACGGCCCCACACAGCCGAGAAGACGACCCGACAGACAACCGGACTTAGCCCGGATCCGCCGATGGGCTGGGTGTGGTGAGCGGGTCGTGACGCGAGAATGCCCTTGCGTGTTGGAGGATCGGTCTTGTCGAAGGAACG